>NZ_JBHFII010000063.1:47494-65508 GCF_057334215.1 Achromobacter maghribensis
GTCCGGGCCAGTGCGCCCGGACGATTCCCCATCGGCCGTTTCCCCATCGGCCGTTTTCCTACAGCATCTTGACCGCGCGCCCGATGAATTGAATCGGACCCGTGGGTTTGCCGATGGGCGAACCGGTCTTGGGCTCCAGGGTCAGCTCGAAGAGCTGATTGGGTTCCAGCGGCGGCAGCTTGTCCAGCGGGATGCGAACGGGCTCGCCGGGCTTGACCAGGCCCAGCGACACAGGGCCGGCCCACCCGTCGGCCTTGGTCCAGAATTCCAGGGCGCGGTCCGGCGGAACTTCGGTCGCGGCCAGCGGCACCAATTGCACGGTGTTTTGACCCGCCTGCGCTTGCACCACCCAGCCCGGCGCCTGCGATTGCGGCGCCACCAGCACCACCACATATTGCGGCGTACCCGGCACGGTCGCAGGCCGTAGCGCGAGCGTGCTTCCCAGGATCAGCACGGCAGCCATGCCGCCGGCGGCAAGGCTACGCCAGAAGCGCAGGCTATCCCACAGGCCCGGACCGCGGCGGACGGCGGAAGGCGGGTGTTGGGAGCGCTTGCCGTCCAGCGTGCGGGTGATGCGCGGCCATAGGCTGGCGGAGGGTTCGACGGGCGAGGACAGATTCGTCAGCGGCAGCAGCCGTTCTTCCCAGCGGGTGACCGCGGCGCGCAAGGCGGCGTCGTGCGTCAACCGGGCCTGAACCTCGCGGCGCGCCTGCGCCGACAAGGTGCCCAGCACATACTCGCCCGCCAGATCGTCCAGGCTATCGGGAGTGGCTTGGGGCGCGGTCATGCCAGGCACTCCTTGAGCGCTTGCAGGCTGCGCTTGATCCAGGCCTTGACGGTGCCCAGCGGCGCGCCCAGGCGCTGGGCGATTTCGCTATGCGACAGCCCTTCCACATAGGCGTGCAACACACAGTTGCGGCGCACGGGTTCCAATTGCTCCAGGCAAGGGCCGATCTGGCCGGCACTGGCGCGCCAGTCGAAGGCGTCGCGTGTGTCGTGCCACGCTTCGATGGCGTCGCGGGCATCCAGCGCAGCGGCGGTGTCTTCGTCGACGCCCGTCTCGCGAGCAGTGTTGCGCAACGCGTTCAGCGCCAGGTTGCGGGTGATGCTGTAGACCCAGCCGCGCCCTGAACCGCGGGCAGCATCGAAGCTGGCGGCCTGATTCCAGATCTTGACGAAAGCGTCATGCACGATGTCCTCTGCCCAAGCGCGGTCGCGCAGCAGTCGTTGGGCCACGCCAAGCAGGCGCGGGCCTTCTTGCCGGTAAAGGGCTTCCAGCGCGGGCCGACGGCCGGCCGCACACGCCTTCAGGGCAGCTTCGTAATCGAAATCCGGGGCCAGGCGGTTCGGCATGCGAGAACGGGAGCGGGAAGTGGGCGGCCGTGCGGGCAGGGGGCGCACGGTGGGAATTGCGCCATCTTACCGGACTCCCTGCGCGCTACCCGCGCCAGCCGGAGGGCTGGCACGGGCGGCGCTTTAGTTCGCCTTCCAGAAGATGTAGTCGGCTTGATATTGCACCTGGCTCTTCTGGCCGAGCATGGCCGGGGTGCAGGGCGTCTTCGGCGCCACGCCACCCTTGAGCGCCACGCGCTGGATGTACGTCACGCCAGTCAGCGCGCCCGCCCCCATGGCGGGATTGGCCTTCACCAGCTGATAGGGGATATTGCCGTCACCCGACGGGGCAACCGCCAGCTGGGTGCCGGTCAGTTTGGATCCGTCCATGGCTTCCCAGGTGGCCGGCGGGCCGTAGTAGGTGCCCACCTGCTTGCCCTGGCGGTCGTTCAACACCGCCTTGGGACCCGCGAAGACCCATTCGGCCTGGCTTTTCATGTCGGCCTTGGCGCGGCATTCATAGGTGATTTCGCCCACGCCCACGGTCTCCCACGCTACCTTGTTGCCGGCGGGCACCTGGATGCTGGCGGGAAGGGTGGCCTGCGAATAGGCCATGGACTTGGAACTCATCGAGCCGCAAGCGGCCAGGAGCGACACGGCGAACAGGCCGGCAACGGTGGGAAGGCGATTCGAACGTTGGGTCTTCATGAGCGGTCTCCAGCGGCGTGTAAGAGCCAGTAGACGACGCGCACGATGCGCGCCGGTACAGGTACTACACGGAGGAAGCCGCTTTGGATGCAGTCCGGACGAAATTATTTTCGTCCGGCCGCATCTGGCACGGTTACTTCGCGGCGCGGTTGGCCGAGTACGAGGCCATCAGGTTGCGATAGTCGGGGATGTGGTTGGCGAACAGCGTGCCCAGGCCTTCGACGTCGTTGCGCCAGTCGCGGTGCAGCTCGCATGCCACGCCGAACCAGGACATCAGTTGCGCGCCGGCCTGCTCCATGCGGCTCCACGCGGCGTTGCGGGTGACTTCGTTGAAGGTACCCGAGGCATCCGTCACGACGAACACGTCAAAGCCTTCTTCCAGGGCCGACAGGGCGGGGAAGGCCACGCACACTTCGGTGACCACGCCAGCGATGATCAACTGCTTCTTGCCGGTAGCCTTGACCGCCTTGACGAAATCTTCGTTGTCCCAGGCGTTGATGTTGCCGGGGCGGGCGATGTAAGGGGCCTTGGGGAATTTGTCTTTCAGTTCCTGGACCAGCGGGCCGTTGGGGCCGTCTTCGAAGCTGGTGGTCAGGATCGTGGGCAGCTTGAAATACTCGGCCAGATCCGCCAGCGCCAGCACGTTGTTCTTGAATTGGTCGGGTTGGAAATCGCGCACCAGGGAAAGCAGGCCGGCCTGGTGGTCAACCAGCAGGACGGCGGCTTCGTTCTTGTCCAGCTTCACATAGGGTTTGGTCATGGTTTGCTCCGTGATGTCGTCAGATTCGGGGGGCGCGGTATCGGCGCGGGGTTAAACACGTGAGTGCATGAACAGAATTCTAAATACAAGCCAATGACGTCGGTAGATAGGATATTCGCGCTTCAGCGTTCTATATATCGGACGATAAGTGCCCACCCTTCAGGACGGGAATGCCGTGGCGCCGTTGTGTGTCGGACTCCAGGCGGGCGTTTTCACGGTACTCCGTATTCATGAAATCAAGTAGCTCCCGCACGGCGGGCAGCAGGCCGCGCCGCGACGGGAAGACGGCGTGCACGGCGCCAGGTTCCGGATACCAGGGCGCACCGACCGGCACGAGCGTGCCGGCGTCCAGTTCGTCGCGGATCATCATCAGGGGCAGCGCGGCGACGCCCACGCCGCGCAAGGTCGCTTGCTTCAGCGCCAGCATGTCGTCGGTGACCAGGCGGGGCGTGAATGGCAGGTTTTGCCGCGCGCCGGCGGGGCCATCCAGACGCCACTGGCATTCGCGCTGTTCGGTGCCGAGCGCCAGCGTGGGCAACTGGCTGACCTGGCTGATGTCGGCATTGGCGGGCAGGGTGCGTGCCAGCGCCGGGCTGGCCACCAGGCTTTGGCAACTGGTGCCCAGGTGTTTCATCACCAGGTCGCTGCTTTCGATCGGGCCAAAGCGCACGCGCACCGCCAGGTCGAACCCTTCGCGCAGCACGTCGACGGGCCGAGAGAAGCTCTTCAGGTACACCTGCACCTTGGGGCACTTTTCCATGAAGCGCGCCACGACGTCGCCCAGGAAGTAATAGATCAACGCAGGCGGTGCGCTCATGCGGATCGTGCCTTGGGGTTCGGCGTGGGTGCGGTCGATGACGTCTTGCGCGGCTTCGGCGCCAGCCAGCATCGACAGGCATTGATCGAAATATTCCTGGCCCAGCTCGGTAACGGCGAAAGTGCGGGTGGAGCGCTGGATCAGGCGCACGCCCAACCGCTCTTCCAACAGCGCAATGCGACGGCTGAGCCGGGACTTGGGAATGTCCAGGGCGCGTCCGGCTGGCGCGAAGCCGCCATTCCTGACGACCTGGACAAAATAATAGAGATCATTCAAGTCGTGCATGGACTGTCCGCTGTTCTGAAGATTGGGCATAGTCGCGAGCATATAACGCCCGCCACCCGCCCAAGCGGAAAGCCTGTGGTATGTCGGCTTGAAGGGGGCTGCGGGATCAGGCAGCCGCGGCGGCCGCTTCCTCTTTCCAGCGTTGTTTGTCGCGCAGCGGCGGTGTGCCGAACAGGCGGCTGTATTCGCGGCTGAACTGCGACGAGCTCTCGTACCCGACGGCGTGCGCGGCCAGCGCCACCCCGGCGTCGTCGCTCAGCATCAGGCGGCGCGCCTCTTGTAGCCGCAGGTGTTTCTGGTATTGCAGCGGGCTCATCGCGGTGGCCTGCTTGAAGTGATGATGCAGCGACGACACGCTCATGTGCACGTCGCGGGCGATCTCTTCCACGCGCAGCGGCTGGGCGTAGTTGTCGCGCAGGATGCGGATGGCTTTTGCCACGCGATTCAGCTGGCTGTCCTGCAGCACGGTCTGGCGCAGCACCACGCCCTGGCCGTTCATCAGCAGGCGGTATAGCAGTTCGCGTTTGACCATGGGCGCCAGGATGGGAATGTCGCGCGGGGTATCCAGCAGCCGCAACAGTCGAAGCACCACGTCCAGCAACGACCCGCCCAGCGGATTCACGCACAGCGCGCGCGACGCTTCGGCCGGCAGCAGCGGCGGCAGGTGCTCGTCGCTGATCAGCTCTGCGATCTCTTCCGGATTCAGGTCCAGCCGCAGGCCCAGATAGGGCAATGTCGGGCTGGCGACCGAGACCTTGGCCACCACCGGCAGGTCCACGGACGAGATCAGGTAGTGGAAGGGATCGTATTCATAGGACTCGTCGCCGATCAGCACGCGCTTGGAACCCTGGGCAATGACGGCCAACGCCGCCTTTTGCAAACCGGGCTTGGCACCGGTGGGTTGAGACAGGCGATGCAGGTACAGCCCTTCGATGGGCGTTTCCAGCGATCCCTCCAGGTCGCCCGTCATCCGGTCCAGCGTGCAAAGCAGTTCGCGGCGAGCCGGTTCGTAGGCGATGTCCAGCGGGGCGGTGCTGACGAAATCTCCGGGTCGAACGGTAGTAATAGGCATGGAGGCTCCTGAAGGCATGCCGCCCGCGCACGGCGACCGGCGGAGCAGAGGATTAAGCGGACTCCAGTGTATGCCCCGGAACCACGGGCTGGACAGTGGCCATTTTGGGGTGTGGAGAAATGGGCAAAAAGTTTGGAGGATCGGGCGCATGCCTGATTCTCTGCCATGGCAGCCAGAGAATCAGGCAAAAAAAGGGCAGGATCAAGCAGCGCATGGGCGGCGGGGCGGACGCATACTGTGTCAACCCCGGCAAGCAAGCGTCCGGCGTCCCATCCCGGGGCGCGCGGGCCGGCTGGCCCCCTGAAGGAGTGCAATCATGCGGTACAAGAAATTCGGCAGCACCGGCCTGTTCGTCTCGGAACTCTGCCTGGGCACCATGACCTTCGGCGGCGAAGGCGAACTGTGGAGCAAGATCGGCAGCCTGCAACAAGAAGACGCCAACCGCCTGGTCGGCCGCGCCTTGGACGCGGGCGTCAATTTCATCGACACGGCCGACGTGTACTCCGAAGGCCGGTCCGAGATGATTACCGGCCAGGCGCTACGTGATTTGAACGTGGCGCGCGACGACGTCGTCATCGCCACCAAGGTCTTCGGCCAGACGGGCGCCGGCGTGAACGCGCGGGGCAATTCACGCTTTCACATCATGGATAGCGTCAAGAAAAGCCTGTCGCGCCTGCAACTGGACCATATCGACCTCTACCAGATCCACGGTTTCGACCCGGCCACGCCCGTCGAGGAAACCGTGCGCGCGCTGGACAACCTGGTGCAGCACGGCCATGTGCGCTATGTGGGCGTATCCAACTGGGCTGCCTGGCAGATCATGAAGGCGCTGGGCATTGCCGAACGTCTGGGGTTGGCGCGGTTCGAGTCGCTGCAGGCCTATTACACGATTGCCGGCCGCGACCTGGAACGCGAAATCGTGCCCATGCTGCAAAGCGAAGGCGTGGGCCTGATGGTGTGGAGCCCGCTGGCGGGCGGCTTGCTCAGCGGCAAGTATGGCCGTGATGGCAGCGCCGAAGCCGGCAGCCGCCGCGCCGCGTTCGATTTCCCGCCGGTGGACCGCGACCGCGCCTATGACAGCATCGACGCACTGAAAACGGTGGCCGATGCACGCGGCGTGTCGGTCGCGCAGGTCGCGTTGGCCTGGTTGCTGCACCAGCAAGCGGTGACCAGCGTCATCATCGGCGCCAAGCGTGTCGATCAGCTGGACGACAACCTGGCGGCCACTGCCATCAAGCTGTCGGACGATGAGCTGTCCGCGCTGGACAAGGTCAGCGCGCTGCCGCCCGAGTACCCGGGCTGGATGCATGTGCGCCAGGGCGAGTTCCGACGCAAGCAGCTCGCCGAATCCGGCGCGGCGTAAGCCAGGCGGGTCCCGGCGGGGACCCGCCATCTTTTTGCGGCATCCCGCTAGTAGAATCTCCGCAGTTGCCACTCCGAAGATTCCACATGAGCGACTTTTTCTCCTCCGACGACATTCGCGCGCTGCGCGAACACGGTATTGCGTTGTTCGCCGACCGCGTGTTGATCGGCGTGCAACCGCCCCTGACCGAGGCGCGCATTGCAGAAATCGAAACGGCCTGCGCGGGCCCCTTGCCCGAGGCGTTGCGCGCGTTGTGGCGCCTGACCGCGGGGGGCGAACTGGCCTACGATCTGCGCGCGAACATAGACGGCAATGAAGAGGCGCTGAGCTGGGCCGAACTGTTTTATGACGGCAGCGACCACTATCGCGATTTGCAAGGGTGGATCGAACACGAACAAGAGTGTGCCGACGAGGCGGCGACCGAACACGGGGAAACCTGGAACGGCAAGTTGCGCTATCTGCCGATCGGCGGCTTTGAATATTGCGACCGGGTCTATGTGACGGTCGAACCCGGTCCGCATGCCGGCAGCATCGTGGCGTGGAAAATGGGCTTGCCGGGCTGGACACATGCCTTGCAACAGGACGGCATTGCGACCATCGCGCCGGATCTGCACGCCGCTTTCGCCGCGCTCTGCCTGGAGACCGACCCGGAACATGACGAAGACAGCCCCGGCGTGCGCGTGCTGGAGTATCTGGACGAACGGGTATCCGACCACGGCATGCCGCAGGCGCTGGCGGATAAGCTGACGGCGTTCTACCTGCGGGCGCGGCTGGACTGGCGCGGCCCGCTGGCCGCCGGCACGCTGCTTGAGTCTGCGTATTTAGCCGGCCTGGCCCTGCAGCATGCGCTGGCCCATGATGATGACGCGCTGGTACGCCAATTGGCTGCGCTGGGCATGGTTTTCGACGGGCCCCTGCGCGGGAGCGCCACGCCGGTCGAGGTCGCGCTGATCCAGCATGCCTACGCGGCGGCCGACGCGTTGCTGGAGGCCGGTGCGCCGGTCTGCCCCACGGCGCTCCATCGCATCGAGCGCAAGCCTCCGCCCCAGTTGGTGCAGCGTCTGCTGGCTCAGGGCGCCGTTCCCGATGCCCTGGGCGTCGCGCGGTGCGTGGCTTGCGGATCGCCCGAGGCTGCCCGCCTGATCGCCGCGGCCTGCGGAGAAGGCGTCCAGACCGCGTACGCCGACGTGCGCGATTCCATGGCCAATACCTACGAAGAAGACCTGCGCCGCGTGCGGGCGGGCAAACTGGGCCATTATCTGGGGGCCGAGGGCTTGGCTGAACGCGTCGCCAATCTTCGTGAGTTCTCGCTGTGACGTTCAATGTTCTTGTTTTGAAGGGGCAAGCGTGGCCATACCGTATTTGCGGCGGTTGACGGCTGTCAGCCGCAGCCCGCAAGCCAACCGGCATCTTGCCTATTTCCTGACCTTCACCGCTGGCGCCGTCAACGCCGGCGGCTTCCTGGCCGTTCAGCAATACACCTCGCACATGTCGGGCATCGTTTCGATGATGGCCGACCACATGGCGCTGGGCGGCATGATCGTCGTGCTGCAGGGCCTGGCGGCATTGCTTTCTTTTCTGGCCGGCGCGGCAGGCTCCGCTTTCCTGATCAATTTCGGCCGGCGCTCGCGCTTGTCCAGCGAATACGCCTTGCCGCTGTTGCTTGAAGCCGTCCTGCTGCTTGCCTTCGGGCTGCTGGGCGCCAATCTGGAGACGCTGCGCTGGTTCTATGTGCCGGGCACCGTGATGCTGTTGTGCTACATCATGGGCCTGCAAAACGCCATGATCACCAAGGTGTCACGCTCCGAGATACGCACGACGCACGTGACGGGCATGGTGACCGACATCGGCATCGAACTGGGCAAGCTCTTTTACTGGAACGTGGCCAAGAGCGACGCTCACGCCATGCCGCCCGTGCGCGCCGACCGTGGCAAGCTGACCGTGCTGAGCCTGATGGTCACGTTGTTCTTCGTGGGGGGCGTGACGGGCGCGTATTCGTTCTTTCATTTCGGCTTCGGCTCGACCTGGCCGTTGGCGCTGCTGCTGACGTTGCTGGCGATGGTGCCGATCACGGACGATATCCGCAGCTTCTTCCATCGCGCCTAGCCGACGTCCGCTATGACGTCGCCTTGGTCACAGCCGAGTGGTTCAGGAATACCTGTAGCGCCGCCAGCGTTTCATAGTGCAGCCGTTCCAACCGGGCGTCCTTGGCAGGGTCGGTCACGGCATAGCCCTTGCTGTCCAGCGGATACGGCTCGCCCAGCAAGCGGGCCATGTCGATCTGGTAGTAACTGGCATCGCCATACGGGCGTTTGCCGTCGATGTATGGCATCGGCCAGAAACGCTCGCCTTCGCGTAGCACGGCTTGCAGCGATTTCGCGTCCACCTCGCGCCAGGCAGCCGCGCGCAGCAACGTCAGGTGCGCGTTGCGCAGCGTGAACCCGCCTTGCGCATCCACGCCGCTTTGCGGGAAGTCGAAGGCCTCTTTCATTTCGGCCGGCACGGCGTAGCGTCCCGGCCGCAACATGCCCAGCGAACCCACGTAGCGCGGGATCAAGCGGCAGACCTCCGCCAGGCGGCGGATGGCCAGCCCATCGTCCGTGGTCTTGAGTATCTTGCGCGCGGTGCCCAGCGTGTCGGGCCCGCCCAAAAGCGGTTGTTCGAAATCGATGGTCGGCGCGCCGGACTCCACGGGCATCCACAGCACGCGCAACACGCGCATCAACGCCGCGTGTTGGCCGGTGAAGGCCAGGGTGCCGGAGGGCGTTTCATAAACCCGCCGGATGATCGCGTCGCGACCCGGCGCCGCGATGGCGCGCAACGGCGCAAGGGGCAGGCTGGCCATGGCAAGCAGCAGGGTCCGGCGGGTCATCAGGGCTCCAGGCAAGACGGGCTCATTTTGGCATGCTGTCCAGTTCGGACGCGGCCAGCGGGTATCCGGGCTGCAGGCGCAGCGCCGCTTTGTAGGACCGGCGGGCGTCGCTCAAGCGGCCCAGCCGGCGTTGAAGGTTGCCCATGTTGGTCAGGATCAGCGCGCTGGCGGGCTTGGCCGCGACGGCTTTCTGATAGGTCTGGAGCGCTTCAGCTTCACGGTCCAGGGCGTCCAGCAACGAGGCCTGCAGGTTGTAGCCGATGCTCCAGTCCGGATAGCGCCGGGTCAGCTCGTACGTGGTGGCCAGCGCGTTGGGCAGGTCGGAACGTTCGGCTTGCACGCCCGCCTTGTTGATGTAGGCCCACTTGCTGTCGGGATTCAGCTTGATGGAACGGTCGATCAGCGCTTGCGCGGCGGCAGGGTTGCTTTGCTGGCTTTGCAGCTTGCCCAGGAACAGCAACACATCCGCATTGCGCGGATCCTGCCGCGCCATCTCTTCGCCGATGCGCAGCGCTTGCGCGCGGTCGCCGGCACGCAAAGCCGCGGAAACCTGCGCGTTCAATGCCTGCATGGCGGGCGGCAACTGCTGGATGCGCCCGCGTAGGGCTTCGTTCTCGGCCTGCAGTTCGGTTTGATAGGCATGGTCCAGCTGGGACGCGGTTTGCGCCAAAGCGGCGGACGGCGTCAGGGAACAAGCCAGCGCAAGTAGCGGCGAACCAAACAAAAAAGACGTCAAACGGCGGCGCAGGGTCGCAAGCATGAGGGCGGTGGTTCGTAAGAAGGGATGGGTGCCTACGATACCGGAACTGCGGCCGCCGGCAAGAAAAAGCCCGGCGGGATGGCCGGGCTGCTTGCGCTACGGGTTTGCCGGTGCGGTTACTTCGGCATCAGTACGGTATCGATGACGTGGATCACGCCGTTGGACTGATAGACATCGTAGGTGCTGATGGTGGACACGCCGCCCTTTTCGTCCTTCAGGGTCAGGTTGTGCTTGCCGTTCATCATCACCCACAGCTTGCCGCCGCTGGCGGTGGCCAGTTCCGTCGAGCCGCCGCCCTTCTTGATCTTGGCCGCCAGCGCGTCGAAGTCCAGCTTTCCGGGCACGACGTGATAGGTCAGGATCTGGGTCAGCGTTGCCTTGTTTTCCGGCTTGACCAGGGTATCGACTGTGCCGGCCGGCAGTTTGCCGAAGGCAGCGTTGGTGGGGGCAAAGACCGTGAACGGGCCCTTGCCTTGCAGCGTATCGACCAGGCCCGCAGCTTTCACTGCCGCGACCAGTGTGGTGTGGTCCGCGGAATTCACGGCGTTCGCGACAATGTTCTTCGCGGGCATCATCGCCTGTCCGCCGACCATGACATCGGCGGCATACGTGGGCGACAGGGTCAGGGCAGAGCAGGCGATGGCAATCGAGGCTAGCAATTTCATGACGATCTCCTTTTGTGTGGCCGTCATGAGGAGATACGGGGCTGGCCGCCGATTGGATGCGCTTATTTTCTAGGTACAAACCCGGATCAGATGACCTTGCCGCTGAGCACGATCGGCCCGGTGGGGACGCCGTTGGGTGCGCCGCCCGCCGGTTCCAGCGTGACGGCGACCGTATCGCCCGGCAGGGGCGGCAGGCGAGGCGTCAGTACGGTGGTCTGGCCGGGTAGCACCAGGCCCAGCGAACGCGGCGCCTGCCCGGGCGAGATCGCCCACAGTTCCAGCGCGCGGCCGTCGGCCAGCGCCACCAGGTCTTGCATGGGCTGCGCCGACAGGCGCTTGTCCGGCAGCCGGTTCAGCACCAGCGCGCCCGGCGCTTGTTCGGCAGACAGGACGGCAAGTGTGCGGACGTCTTGCGGCGCGGTGGGCGGTTTGAGCATCAAGAACGCCAACACCATGACCGCGGCCGCCAGCCCGGCGGATAGCGTTCGCCACCAGGACAGGCCGCGCCAGGCCGACGGGCGGGGGGCCGCCGCGGCAGGGCTGGCCGCTGGCGCGATGCGGGCCGAAATCGCCTGCCAGACGTGCGCGGGGGGCGGTTCCGGAGGCAGGGCCAAGGCCAGGGGCAGCAACCGTTCTTCCCATTCGGCCACGGCCCGGCGCAGGCCGGCGTCGTCGCGCATCAATCGGATGAACCGGCGCCGGGCTCCCGCGCGCAAGCCGCCCAGCACGTACTCGGCGGCCAGGCGATCCTGCAGTTCGGGGTGGCGGTAGTTCATTCCAAACACCTTTTCAGCCGTTGCATGCCACGGCGTATCCAGCTCTTTATCGTTCCCAGCGGCGTGTCCAGACGGGTCGCGATATCGGGATGCGCCAGATCGTCGAAAAACGCCATGGCGATGGCGACGCGTTGCGGCCCTTCAAGTTGGGCCATGCAATCCGCCAGCCGGCGGCCTTCCTGGCTGGTTTCCAGGCGGGCAAGCGGACCAGGGCTGTCGTCGGCCATCGCCAGCGTCAGCGCATCGTCCGGATCCGGAACCTCGATGCCGGGACGCCGCAGGCGGTCGATGCACCGGTTCCTGACGATGCGGGTCATCCATGTCATCGGCTGGCTTTGCGCGGCCTGGTACTGCCCGGCCTGCCGCCAGATCGATACGAAGCACTCTTGCAACACGTCTTCCGCGGCAGCCTGGTCTCTCAACATACGTCGGGCAAGGGCAAACAGATGCGGGGACGCCAGGCGATAGATCTCCGCCAGCGCGGATTCTCGCTTATCCGCGCACTGGGCGAGCAGGGCCTGGAGGTGCTGGGCGTCGGGCATCGGTTCCTGAGGGACGGGCATGCTGCAGCAGAGCATACCGGGCGCGCCCGTCGGCGTCACCCGTTTCGGGGCACTACAATGCCCGGCACCGGATTGCGCGGCATCAAGCGCGCCGGGGGCGATACCCGTTACGCTGGGTGCGCCAAGGCGTCCGGGTCCCGGCCGACCCGGTAGAAGCGATGAGCTTGCAACCGCAATACAGGAGGAGCAGACAAGATATGGACGCAGAATTCTGGTTGGAACGCTGGCGCGAAGGGCGCACGCACTTTCATCAAACCCGGATTACCCCGCTCTTGCAGAAGTACTGGCCCACGCTGGCCGTACCGAAGGGTGGACGGGTACTGGTCCCGCTCGCCGGAAAGTCGCTGGACATGGTCTGGCTGGCGGCGCAGGGCCATTCCGTGCTGGGAGTCGAACTCTCCCAACTTGCGGTCGACCAGTTCTTCGAAGAGAACGAGCTTCGGCCCGTCACGCATGAATCCGTTTACGGCAAGCATTACGTGTCGGGCAACATCGAGATCATCTGCGGCGATATCTTCAAGCTGGATGCGCAAGTGCTGTCGCACTGCGTGGGCGTGTACGACCGGGCGGCGCTGGTTGCCTTGCCCGAGCCCATGCGCGCCCAGTATGCAAGCCACGTCTATGGGCAGTTGTCGCCCGCCTGCCGGGGCCTGCTGATCACGCTGGACTATCCGCAGGACGAGATGGCGGGGCCGCCATTCTCGGTGGTGGACGAAGAGGTCCAGGCGATCTTCACGGGCGTCATGCCCGCGGTGATCATCGACCGCCGGGACATCCTCGACAAGGAACCCAAGTTCCAGGGCGCCGGCGTCAGCCGCCTGGACACGGTGGTATACCGCCTGGGCGTGTAGGCCCGTTCAAGTCATCAACCATCCACCGGCCACGTCCAGGACCTGGCCGGTGACGAACCTGGCCTGGTCGGACGCGAAGAACAGGCAGGCATCGGCCACTTCCTCGGGGGTTCCCAGGCGGCGCAGCGCGGTCACCTGCGCCACGGCGTCATTGATGGCTTTCGGCACGCTTTTCAGCAACGGCGTGCTGATGCGCCCCGGCGCCAGCGCGTTCACCGTCACATCGAATTCCCCCAGCTCGGCCGCCCAGTGGCGGGTCAGGCCAATCAGGCCGGCCTTGGTCGCCGCATAGTGCGCCGCGACGATATCGCAGTAAGCCTTGCCCGCCACCGATGACATGTTGATCACGCGGCCCTGGCGTTGCTTGACCATGTGCGGCGTGGCCAGATGCGTCATGTAGAACACGCTATTCAGGTTCACCGACACCACGCTATCCCATTCGCCGGGCGGCATCTCCCAGACCTTCAGCGCGCGTCCGTCCGTCTTGGGCGAAATGCCGACGTTGTTCACCAGGATGGTCGCCGGGCCCAATTCGGACGTGATGCGGTCATAGGCCGCCTGGCATTGATCGTAATGCGCCACATCGGCGTGGACGAAGGCCACCTCGTGGCCATGCTTGCGCAGTTCTTTCTCGAACGCCTGGCTCGCCTGCGAGTTGAAATCGATCAGCCCGACGCGGCCGCCTTCGGCCAGAAAACCCTCGACGATGGCGGAGCCGATGCCCCCCACCGCGCCTGTCACGATGGCGACCTGATCCTGGAACCGGCCGCTCATGCCTGCACCTTCAGCATGATCTTGCCGATGTGCTTGCTGCTTTCCATCAAGGCGTGGGCCTGCGCGGCCTGGGCCAGCGGGAACACTTCATGGATCAGGGGCAGGCATTGCCCTTGCTCCATCAGCGGCACGACCTTCTCGGCCAAGGACCGCGCGATGTCGCCCTTGTCGTCGTCCGAGCGCGGGCGCAACGTCGATCCCGTGAATTGCAGCCGCTTGATCATGATGGGCAGCGCGTCGATTTCAGCCTTGCTGCCCTCCAGGAAGGCGATCTGCACCAGCCGGCCATTCACGGCAAGCAGGCGGAGGTTCTTGTTGATGTAGGCGCCGCCCACCATGTCCAGGATCACGTCCACGCCGGCGCCGCCGGTGGCTTGTCGCACTTCGGCTTCAAAGTCCGCGTCGCGGTACTGCACCGCATGGTGCGCGCCGGCCTTCAGGCAGGCATCCGCCTTCGCCGGGTTGCCCACCGTGGTCCAGACTTCGGCGCCGAACGCGCGGGCCAGTTGGATGGCGGTCAGGCCGATGCCGCTGGAGCCGCCATGCACCAGGAATTTCTCGCCGGCCGACAGGCGGGCGCGGTCGAACACGTTGGTCCAGACCGTGAAATAGTTTTCCGGGATGGCGGCGGCGGACAGTAGGTCCATGCCGCGGGGCACGGGCAGGCAATGGCGTTCGTCGGCCAGGCAGTATTGGGCATAGCCGCCGCCCGGCGTCAGGGCGCAGACGGCATCGCCGACCTTCCAGGCCGTGACGTCCGGGCCGACGGCGATGATGGCGCCCGACACTTCCAGCCCCAGGTAGGGCGACGCGCCCGGTGGCGGCGGATACGAGCCAGAGCGCTGCAGCACGTCGGGGCGGTTGACGCCGGCATAAGCGACCTCGATCAAGACCTGCCGGCCGGTGGGCGCGGCCATGTCGCGTTGGGCGACGTGCATGCAATCGGGCGCGCCGCCCTTGCCGTGGTCGATGAATGTGCAGCGTAGAGTCATAAGAAGGGGTCCTGGTGTCATCAATGGCCCAGATAGGCCTTTTTCACATGGGGGTCGCTAAGTAATTCGGCGCCGGTGCCGGTTCGCACGATGGCGCCGTTCTCCAGCACGTAGCCCCGGTCGGCCAGCCGCAGCGTGCGAAACACATTCTGTTCCACCAACAGCACCGTGACGCCGTGCGAGGTCACGTCGCGGATGATGTCGAACATCTGCTGCACCAGCAGCGGCGACAGGCCCAGCGACGGCTCATCGAACACCAGCAGCTTCGGATCCGCCATCATGCCGCGTGCGATCGCCACCATCTGCTGTTCACCACCGGATAGCGAACCCGCGTATTGCGACAGGCGCTCTTTCACCCGCGGGAAAATGCGCAACACCTCGTCCAGCTTGCGCTGCACGATGGGGCGCGCGGCGCGCTTGTACGAGCCCATCAGCAGATTGTCCTTCACCGTGAAGTGCGGAAACAGCTGGCGGCCCTCGGGAATCATGGTGATGCCCGCGTCCACGATGTCATACGGATTGCGGTTGGTCAGGTCCTGGCCTTCGAACTCCACCTTGCCCTGCATGGCGGGGATGACGCCGCACAGGGTCTTCAGCGTGGTCGTCTTGCCCGCGCCATTGGCGCCGATCAGGGTGACGATCTCGCCCGCGTTGACCTCGAAGTTCAGGCCGTTCAGCACCTGGCTCTTGCCATAGCCCGACGACAGGTTCGTCACCTTAAGCATCCTGATACTCCTTGCCCAAATAGGCTTCGATGACGGCCGGGTTCTCGACCACGTCCTTGGGCGCGCCGCTGACCAGCACGGCGCCTTCGTTCAGCACGATGATGCGGTCTGACAGCGCCATCGTGGCCTGCATCATGTGTTCGATCAGCAGCACCGACACGCCCGAGTCGCGGATGCGCCGGATCATCTGGATGGACTTCTCGATGTCAGTGGGGTTCAGCCCCGCCATCACTTCATCCAGCAGCAGGATGCGCGGCTTGATGGCCAACGCGCGGGCGATTTCCAGCCGCTTCATGCCGCCCACCGTCAGACTGCGCGCTTCGGTGTTCAGGTACTTGACCAGATCCGTCTGCTCGGCCACCTTCAGGGCGATCTGCTCGGCTTCGTCGCGGCTTGAGGTGCGGATGAACGCGCCCAGCATGATGTTCTCAAGCACCGTCAGGCCCGTGAACGGCTTGGCGATCTGGAACGTGCGGCCCAACCCCATGTGCGCGTACTCGTCCGGCGTCTTGCAGGTGACCCAGTTGCCCTCCGCGTCCAGCATCGAGATGCCGCCCTTGTCCGGCGACAGGAAGCCCGACAGCAAATTGAACACGGTCGTCTTGCCCGCACCGTTAGGCCCGATCATCCCCAGGATCTCGTTCTGGTTCAGGGTCAGCGATACGTCGTTGGTGGCGCGTAGACCGCCAAAGCTCTTGAACAGCTTGTCGGCCTTCAGTACCGGCTGCTCGGAACGGGTGGCGTTGTGCAAGCGCAGTTCGTCGGCCAGCTTGAGCTTCTTGCGGGGCTGTCCCAGATACGGCAAACGTGCCAGCCCGCGTTCGATCGCGGGGCCGAACGCGCCGGCCAGGCCACGCGGAATGGTCAGCACCACGGCGACCAGGATCAGGCCGTAGATCAGCCCGTGCATGCCGTTGCCCACGCTGGACAGCCAGCCGCGCGCCAGTTCCGCGATGGGCAGCACCAGGAAGGTGCCCGCGATCGGGCCCGCCACCGTGCCCAGCCCGCCGATCAGCGCGAACATGGCTACCTGGATCGACAGCTCCAGCGAAAACGCCGAGCTGGGGTCCACGAAGGTCAGGTAGGTGATGTGGAAGGTGCCGATGATGCTGGTCAGCATGGCCGACACGACCGCCGCGATGATCTTCACCCGCACGGTGTGGATGCCCACGGCCAGCGCGGCGTCCTCGCGTTCGCGGATCGCGATCAGGTAGTGGCCGATGCGCGATTTGCGCACGTACCACGACACCCACGTGACGAACAGGAACAGGCCGAAGGCGATGATCACGTAGTTCATCTTTTCGCGGAACACGATCCACGCCCAGCCGATATTCAACGGCAGGCTGATGCCGCTGGAACCGCCCGTCCAGCTTTCCTCGTGGATCACCAGCAGCCGCACCACTTCCAGGATGGCGATGGTGGCCAGCGCGAAGAAGGGCCCGCGCAGCCGCAGCGCGGGATAGCTGATCACGATGGCGACCGCCGCCGAGATGGCCGCGCCCGCCAGCATGCCGATCCAGGGCGAAATGCCGAAGTTCTGCGTCAGCAGCGTCGCGGTGTAGCCGCCGATGCCGTAGAACACGGCATGGCCCAGCGATAGTTGGCCGGCGTAGCCGCCGACGATATTCCACGCCACGGAAAGCGAGGCAAAGACGAACAGCAAGACAAAAAGGTTGGTCCAGAAAGGCGTGCCCATGACGGCGGGCACGAGGAACATCACAATCAGCAAAATCAGGCTGACGTAGGCTTTGGGGCTTCGAAAGTCGGGAAACACGTCTCGCTCCTTGTGGCTCTGATCACTCTGTGCCGACGCCGAACAGGCCGTTCGGTCGCAGGACAAGGATCAAGAGGAAGATCCCGAAATACACGACCTCTTTCAGGTCGGGGGCGATGTAATAGCCGGCCAGCGTATCGACGATACCGATGATCATGGAGCCGGCGACGGCGCCGTACAGGCTGCCCAGGCCGCCGAGCACCACGATCACGAATGCCGTCAGCACGAAGTACGTGCCGACCGTCGGGAACACCGGATACTGCGGCGCCAGCAGGCCGGCAGCGATACCGACGAATGCCGTGCCCAGGCCGAAGGCGATGGCGTACACGTTGTTCACGTTCACGCCCATCAGCGTGGCGGCATAGCGGTGCTGCGCCACGGCGCGCAGCGCGCGGCCCAGATAGGTGCGATGCATGAACAGGTGCAGCAACACGGCCAGGCTGATGCCGATCACGAAGGTAATCAACTGGCCCGTCACCATCGAGAAGTTGCCCACGTCGATGGCGTTCGTGCCCAGTTCCACCGGCGCGCGATACACGTTGGCGCCGAAGATCACCAGCGCCAGGTTCAGCAAGATGGTGGACACGCCCACCGTGGCGAAAATCTGGATGTGCTGGTCGGCGTTCAGCAGCGGCTGGATGATGCCTTTTTGCGTCAGCGCACCGAGCGCGAAAAGAATCACCGCAACGGGAACCAGCCCCACATACGGGTGGACGCCGAATTGCGCGGCGATCAGATAAACCAGGTACATGCCGATCATCAGGAACTCGCCGTGCGCGAAGTTCACGACGCGCACAACCCCGAAAATCAGGGTGAGCCCCAGGCTGATGATGGTGTATGCGCCGCCCAGCAACAGGCCGTTGATGACCAGTTGAATGAAAATATCCATGGTGCAACCTCTTAGAGCGGGATGCGGCGCCGGGGG
>NZ_JBHFII010000063.1:65555-68437 GCF_057334215.1 Achromobacter maghribensis
GAAGACGGCCGCGCCGGCGTGCGCGAATCCCGGGAAACGTCAGGCGCCCCCAAGCGCCTGATCACTGGCGTCGCGCTTACTTCTTGAAGACAGGCTTGCCAAGTGCGAGGTTGCTCGGTGCGATGGTGACAAGCTTGCCGTCCTGCCACTGCATCACGTAGAACGTGGACGCATTGTTCTGGCCGTCTTCGCCGAACTCGAACGCCCAGCCGTTGGCGGTCTGGCCCGCCGGCTTCTTGTAGGCCAGAACCGCTGCGCGGATCTTGTCCTTGTCCGTCGATTTGGCGTTGCCGATGGCTTCGAAGAACGCCTTGGCGCCCACGTAGTTGGTCAGGCTATGGCCGGATTGCGGATCGCTCTTGTAGGTGGACTTGTAGGCTTCGAGGAACTTGTCCAGGCCCGGCGCGCCGGCCGGGTTGATGGACGACTGCGGGAAGTCCAGGTCGAACACGCCGTTCATGTCGGCGCCAACCGCCTTGGCCGTATCGGCCAGCGAATAGCCCCCGCCCGCGCCGATCACGACCTTGGGCTTGAAGCCCGCGGCGCGCGCCTGGCTGAAGAACAGGATGGCGTCGTTCTGGTAGGCCGTTTGCAGCACCACGTCGACCTTGGCGCCCTTCAGGCGCAGGATCAGGGACGACAGGTCCACGGTCTTGGCCGAGTAGGGCAGCACTTCGGCCACCGTGTAGCCCAGTTCCTGGGCACGCTTCTTTTCGGTAGCCGCCACGTCGGTGCCATACGGCCCGTCTTCGTGGATGATCCCGATCTTGATGTCCTTGGGATTCAGCCCCATGCCGGGGGCGATAGTGTCATGCAGCGCGTTGACCACCGACACGCCATACAGCGCCGTGTTGGGGTTGCTGCGGAACAGGTACTTGTAGCCGCGCGTGGTGATTTTGTGGGCGGTGGCGCCCAGCTCGAAATAAGGCACGCCCGCCAGCTCCGTCACGGGCGACGCCGCGTACGAAATGCCCGATGCGTAGCTGCCGAACACACCGACCACATTAGCCGAGATCAAACGCTTGGTTTCCGACACGGCTTGCGTCGGATCCACCGCGTCCGCCTTCACGATTTCGATCTTCTCTCCGTTGACCCCGCCGGCGGCGTTGATCTCGTTCACGGCCAGTTCCAGGCCGCGATAGCTCTCTTGCCCAAGCAGCGCAAGCGCGCCGCTGAACGGGAAGAGGGCGCCCACTTTCATGTCGGCCGCTGCGGTGCCGCTTGCCAAGACGCCGCACACGCCCAGCGCCAAAATAATCTTATTGAACTTGAACACGGTCTACGCTCCTTTGTCGGTATGGGATGCGGACTGTTTTTAGTGGTGTCCGTCTTTTTTAAATATATGATATATGGGCCGGGCAGGTACGAAAACCCCGCCTTGGATTCTAGTTGGGGTCACAGCAAGCCGAATCGGGGAATTCCCTAAAGCCGCATGAATAAAGCCTTAGCGGCCGATGGCGCCTGAAATCAAGCGCAATATTCCGTCAGGCGAAGGTACCTTTCCTGGCATGGTTGGCGCCAGCAAAAGTCAAGAAATTACCGCGCCAAATCATATATCCTATATCATCTGGAACACGCCTTTCCATAAAAATCCAGGAGACAAAAGCATGTTCGAGGAAGTCGATTTCGCCGGAAAACGGGTCCTGATCACCGCCAGCGCGGACGGTCTGGGCCTGGAGATGGCCAAGGTCTTTCACCACGCCGGCGCCACGGTTTTCGTGTGCGACGTGAATGAAACGCGTCTGGCCGCGTTACCCGCCGAATTGCCGGGCGTGCATACCGCCGTGGCGGACGTGTCGGACGAGGACAGCGTGGGCGCGCTCTTCAACGCGGTCAAGCAAAAGCTGGGCGGGCTGGACATCCTGATCAATAACGCGGGTGTGGCCGGGCCCACGGGCTATGTCGAAACCCTGTCCAAAGCCGATTGGGACCGCACGCTGGCCGTGAACATCACGGGCCAGTTCCTGTGCGCGCGCCAAGCCATCGGCATGTTGAAAGCGTCCAAGGCCGGCGTGATGATCAACCTTTCGTCCGCCGCCGGCCACCTGGGCTTCGCTGGTCGGTCGGTGTATTCCGCATCCAAGTGGGCGGTGATCGGGTTCACGAAGTCGTTGGCGATTGAATTGGGGCCGCATGGAATCCGGGTCAACGCCATCCTGCCCGGCGCCGTCGAAGGCCCGCGCATCCGTGCCGTCATCGCGGCCAAGGCCGACACGCTTGGCCGCCCGGTGGACGAGATCGCGGCGCAGTACGAGAACCAGGCCGTGCTGGGCCGCATGGTCACGGCGCGCGATATCGCCAACATGGTGCTGTTCAACGCCAGCGAAGCTGCCCGAAGTGTCACCGGGCAGGCCATCGTGGTGGACGGCTTCACGCAGAAGCTCTACTGATGGGGGCCGGCCGCGAGGCGCGTTGCGCCGCCATCATCGGAACGGGGCTGATCGGCCAGGGATGGGCCATCGTGTTCGCGCGCAAGGGCTGGAATGTGCGCCTATATGACGTCAACGCGGCCATGCTGGCCGAGGCGCGAGCCCTGATCCTGCAACAGCTGCATGAACTGGAAACGCAGGGTTTGTTGACGGGCGCAGACGCCATCATCGAACGTGTACAGGTGGCCGACAGCCTGGCCGATGCGGTAAAGGGGGCGTGCTACATCCAGGAGAATTCGCCGGAAAAGGTCGAGATCAAGCGTGCGTTGTTCTCGGAACTGGACGCGGCAGCCGACCCCGATGCGGTCATCGGCAGTTCGACGTCCAGCATCCCCGCCAGCCAGTTCACCGAGCATCTGGCTGGCCGCCATCGCTGCCTGGTCGCGCACCCGGTCAACCCGCCCTACCTGATCCCCGTCGTGGAGCTATGTCCCGCGCCCTGGACCAGCGCCC
>NZ_JBHFII010000063.1:68457-96078 GCF_057334215.1 Achromobacter maghribensis
GGGGGAGGCCGCGAACGCCGCCATGACGGCGATTGGCCAGAAGCCGGTGCTGGTGCGCCGCGAAATCGAAGGCTTCATTCTTAATCGCCTGCAGGGCGCCTTGCTGCACGAAGCTTTCCGGCTGGCCAAGGAGGGCATTGCCAGTGTGGAAGACATCGATGCGACCGTGAAGGACGGCCTGGGATTGCGCTGGTCGTTCATGGGGCCGTTCGAAACGATCGACCTGAACGCGCCCGGCGGCATTGCCGACTATTGCGCGCGCTACGGCGGCCTGTACCAATCCATCGGCGCCGATCAGGGCGAATGTGTCGCCTGGGACGGCGCGCTGGTGGATGCGCTGGCGCACGAACGCCGCAGCCTGCTGCCGCAGGAAGACCTTGCCAAGCGCCGCTTCTGGCGCGATGAAAAACTGATGCGCCTGATGCGCCACAAACAAGAGAACGGAGACAACCATGGCTAAGCCCAAACAGAAAGTCGTCATTACCTGCGCCGTGACGGGCGCCATCCACACGCCCAGCATGTCGCCGCACCTGCCGGTCACGGCGGAAGAGATCGCGGAAGCCGCCATCGGCGCGGCCAAGGCGGGCGCCGCGGTGCTGCACCTGCACGCCCGTGATCCGCAGACCGGCAAGCCGTCGCAAGACCCGGCGCTGTTCAAGCCGTTCCTGGAGCGGATCAAGAACGAGACCGACGCCATCATCAACATCACCACCGGCGGCAGTCCGCACATGACGGTGGAAGAGCGCATGCGCCCGGCCACGACCTTCCAGCCCGAGCTGGCCTCGTTGAACATGGGGTCCATGAATTTCGGCCTGTTCCCGATGCTGGACCGCTTCCAGGACTTCAAGCACGATTGGGAGCGCGAGCACCTTGAGAACAGCCGCTCGCTGATCTTCCGCAATACCTATCAAGACATCGAATCCATTCTGACGCTGGGCAACGCCAACGGCACGCGTTTCGAGTTCGAGTGCTACGACATCAGCCACCTGTACAACCTGGCGCATTTCGTGGACCGCGGCCTGGTGAAGTCGCCGCCGTTCATCCAGTCGGTGTTCGGCATCCTGGGCGGCATCGGTCCGCATCCGGAAGACCTGATGCACATGAAGCGCACCGCCGACCGGCTGTTTGGCAACGACTACGAATGGTCGATCCTGGGCGCGGGCCGCAATCAGATGCCGCTGGCCACCATCGGCGCGGCGATGGGGTCGAACGTGCGCGTCGGGCTGGAAGATTCGCTGTGGATCGGGCCGGGCCAATTGGCGGAATCCAACCGCGTCCAGGTCGAACGCATCCGGTCCATCCTGGAAGCGCTGAACCTGGAAGTGGCCACGCCAGAAGAGACGCGGGCCAAACTCGGCCTGAAAGGCCGCGAGAACGTGAAGTTCTGATCAAAGGCCGCTGGCCGGCGCGACGGCGCCGGCCAGGTTCAAGCGTGGCGGCGCAGCGCGTCGGCAAGCATGGCGACGTCCAGGGGGCGATCGAAATTGGCGGCGTGGCGGGCCTTCAGCGTCAGTTCGGCGGCCAGTGTCAGGTCGGCGTCGCTGGGAGTGTCGGCGGCGCCTAACTCGCGCAGCGTGGTGGGCAGGCCCACCTGGGCGTACCACTGGGTCAGGTCTGCCAGCATGCCATCGCTGCGTTGTTCAAGGTCCAGCTGCACCAACAGGCCGACCGCGACCTGCAATCCATGCAAGGCGGTCGCCACGCCGCCGATCTTGGGCAGTCCGCGCGTCAGGGCGTGGGCGATGGACAGGCCGCCGCTTTCAAAACCGAGACCGCTCATGAGGATCATCGCTTCCACCACGCGTTCGAACGCCGGCGTGGGTTCACCGGTGCCGGCCGCTGCCACGGCGTCCACGCCGTCGGCCAGCAGCGTGCGCAGGCAGCCGTCGGCGATCAACTGCGCGGACAGCAGCGGGGCGCCGTCGTACATGTTCTTGCCACCGTTGCGTTGGCATTGTTCGGCTTCGAACTTCTTCGAGATGGCGTCGCCCAGGCCCGCGCGGAAGAAGTGCGCGGGCGCCGTTGCAATGATGGCGGTGTCCACCAGCACGACCGTGGGGTTGAACAGCATGTGCTCGACCGCCAGGAGGTTGTGATGCGCGTCGTACAGCACGTAGTTCTTGCTGGTCGGTGCGTCGTTGGACGCCACGGTGGGCACCGTGACCAGGTGGCAGTGGGCCGACTTCGCCACCGCCTTGCCCGCATCCAGCGACTTGCCGCCGCCCACTGCGATCACCATGTCGATGCCGGCCTGCGAGGCCTGCGCGCGCAGTTGCGCGATGAGGTCAGGTGTCAGGTCGCCGTCGACGATCAGCGGCGCAAGCGCCACGCCGTGTTCGGCGCACAAGGCTTCGATTCGGGGGCCCAGTACGCCATGGACGTAGCGGTCGATGACCAGGGCGGCGCGGCGGCCGAACAAGGCAGCGTACTGGCCCAAGGCGTCCAGCGCGCCTGCTCCTTGTATGTAGCGGCTGGGAGCCCCAAAAATCTTCAGCATGAAGTCTTCCTATTTGCGTGGCACGGGAGGGCGGTAGTCGAGCTCTTTTTCGCGTTCGACCAACCAGTCGATCATGATCTTGCCGCCCCAGACCAGGTCGGCCTGAATGGCGCTGCGGGCGGCTTCGGAGTCGCGCGCTTCCAGCGCTTCCAGCACGGCTTCGTGGCGGTGCTCGTTTTCGGAATAGTCCAGGCCGGCCGTCTTGATGTGGAACACCTTCAGGATGGGGCCCGTGATGACCCAGAACGATTCCACCGTGCTGCGCAGGATGGGCTTGTTGCTGGCTTCCAGGATCGCGAAGTGGAATTTGCGGTTCAGATAGCTGGCGCGCTTGGGGTCTGTCGCCGTGCAGGAAATGAAGTCGCGTTGCAGGGCGATCAGGTTGTCCAGCTGCTTGCGCGTGATGTGCTGCGCGGCTTCGGCTGCGCCCATGCCTTCCAGGTGGAAACGGATCTGCTGGATCTCGCGCAGTTTCTCCGAATTCACGTAGGGCACGTAGACCGCCGTGGCAGCCTGCATCTCCAGGCCCTGTTCGCTGATCAGCCGGAAGATGGCCTCGCGTACGGGCGTGATGGATACGCCCATTTCTTGAGCCAGTTCGCCAATGATCAGGCGTTCGCCAGGTTCGTACTGCCCGTTGATCAGGGCATTGCGGATTTCGTTATAGACCCTGACGGAGAGGTTCTCTTTCTTTACCGGTTTGAGGCTGGGCATGACGTTTCGGGCTTGCTGTATTGAGGGAACGGGTGAATCCGGAATGAATTCTAGCCCGCCATAGCCAATTCAAGCTCAATGGGTATATTATATATCATATATCCTAATGAAGAAAGGACGCGCCATGCGCCACCACCAGGAGGCCCCCACCGAGGGGGAAGTCAGGATGCTGCGGGAAAAGGCCCGCCACATCCGGCTGGAGACAATCAGACTCATCGAAATCGCCAAGGTCGGGCACTACAGCTCGGTCTTCTCGTGCGCCGAGATATTCGCTTCGCTGTACTACGACGTGATGCGGCTGCGTCCGGGTGAGCCGCATTGGCCGGACCGTGACCGCTTCCTGATGGGCAAGGGCCATGCCGCCGTCGGCTTGTTTCCGGTGTTGGCCGACCATGGCTTCATCGACCGCGAGTTGCTGGATGGCTACACCCGGCTGGGCAGCCCTTTGGGCGACCACCCCGATATGAGCAAGGTGCCGGGCGTGGATTTCAGTTCGGGGTCCATCGGACACGCGTTGTCCAACGGCGTGGGCATGGCGGTAGGCGGGCGCATGAGCCAGCGCGACTTCAACGTCTTTGTGATGCTGGGCGACGGCGAGATGCAGGAAGGGCAGGTCTGGGAAGCGGCGCTGTTCGCTGCGCACAACCGCTTGTCCCGCCTGATCGCCATCGTTGACCGTAACGGCTATCAGCTGGACGGCAAGGTGGACGACGTGATGGGCGTGGAGTCGCTGGCCGCGAAGTGGCAGGCGTTCGGTTGGGACGTCCATGAAGTCGACGGACACGACCTGCATGCATTGACGGCGCTGCTGCGGCGCCTGCGCGCCGACGACGCACGTGCCAAGCCGGCTTGCGTGATCGCCAAGACCATCAAGGGCAAAGGCGTTTCCTATATGGAAACCGAGCCGGGCTGGCACCTGGGCTATCTGGCGCCGCAAGACGCGCAAAGCGCCATCGACGAAATCCTCTCCCGCGAGATCTGAATGGCACAGGCACAAGTTCTCTCCTCCGACTCCTGGCAGTACCGCGCCCTGAATGCGGTGAACCCCGGGCTGTCCTATCTTTCCGACGCGCTGATCGAGTTGGCGCAGGCCGGCCACCCGGTGGTGGCGGGGTCGGCCGACCTGCAGTATTCCAATGGCCTGAACCGCTTTGCAGAGGCCTACCCCGACCGCTACATCCAGTTCGGCATCTCCGAACAGAATATGGTGTCGGCGGCGGCCGGCCTGGCCACCACCGGCATGATGCCGTTCGTGGCGACGTTCGCGTCGTTCCTTGGCCTGTTGTGTTGCGAGCAGATCCGCATGGACGTGGCCTACACCAAGCTGCCGGTTCGGCTGATCGGCCACCACACCGGCATCAGCCTGGGGTTCTACGGCACGTCGCACCATGCCACCGAAGATATCTCGACCATGCGCGCGCTGGCCGGCCTGACAGTGGTCTCGCCGGCGGACGGTCCGCAATTGGCGTCCGCCATCAAGGCCTCGGTCGACTGGCCCGAGCCGATCTATTTTCGCATCGGGCGCGGCCGCGACCCGCAAGTCTATGAGGACGGCGTGCCGTTCGAATTCGGGCGCGCCCTCGTGCATTCGCGGGGCAGCGATCTGAACATCATCGCTTGCGGGATCACGCTGCACGCGGCGCTGGCCGCGGCGGAGCAATTGCGCCAGGACGGCCTGTCGGTAGGCGTGATCGACATGCCCACCATCAAACCGCTGGACCGCGACGCCGTGCTGGCGGCGGCCGCGCAGTCGCGCCTGATGATGACGGTGGAAGAACACAACGTGCTGGGCGGGCTGGGTTCAGCGGTCGCGGAAGTGCTGGCGGATGCCGGCGCGGGCACGCGCCTGCGGCGCCACGGCATTTATGACGAGTACAGCCTGATCGCGCCGCCCACCACGCTCTACGCCCATTACAAACTGGACGCCGCGGGCATCGGTGAGGTGGCCCGCGCATTGATCAATACCTCAGGCAACGCCTGACATTTCGGAGAAAAGAATGAAGGAAATCAGCGGAAACACGCGCCTGTTCGGCATCCTGGCCGACCCGATCCATCATGTGAAGACGCCGCAGCGCATGAACGAGCTGTTCGCCAAGATCGGCTTCGACGGCGTGTGCGTGCCTTTCCATGCGCGGCCCGACAATCTGGCCGCCGTGGTCGACGGCCTGCGCCGCCTTGAAAACCTGGGCGGCGTCATCGTCACGATGCCGCACAAGACCGCGATCCTGGAGTTGGTGGACGAGGTCACGCCCGTCGCTACAAAGATCGGCGCGGCCAACGTGGTGCGCCGCGACGCGGACGGCCGCCTGGTGGCGCACATGCTGGATGGCGAAGGCTTCGTCCGGGGGCTACTGACCGCAGGCGTGCCGGTGCAAGGGAAAAGTGCCTACCTGGCGGGCGCCGGCGGCGCCGCCAACGCCATCGGCTTTGCGCTGGTCCAGGCGGGCGTGTCCCGGTTGACCATCGCCAATCGCACGCCGGCCAAGGCCGAAGACCTGAAGGCGCGCATCCTGTCGTTGCATCCCGAGGCCCGGATCACGATCGGTACGCCGGATCCCGCCGGCCATGATCTGGTGGTCAACGGCACGTCGTTGGGCATGAAGGAAGGCGATGCGCTGCCGCTGGATACCAGCAGGCTGATACCTGACCAACTGGTATGCGAAGTCATCATGCAACCCCGGGACACGGCGCTGCTGCTGGCAGCAAAAGCCAAGGGGTGCAACGTGCATTACGGCGCGCCGATGCTGGCCTGCCAGATCGAGCTCATGGCCGAGATGCTGGGCGTGACCGCCGCGAAGTAGGCATGCGGCGGATATCAGGACGGGGTGGATAAAAAGATGGGCGACTACGATTTCATCATTGCGGGCGGCGGCACGGCCGGCTGCATCCTGGCCAACCGGCTAAGCGCCGATGGCAAGCATCGTGTCTTGATGCTGGAGGCGGGCTTCGAGGCGCGCAGCATGTGGATCTCGATTCCGGCGGGCTTCTCCAAGCTGCTGGTCAACCCGGACTACAACTGGCGCTTTGCAACCGAGCCCGAAGACAACGTCCACGGCCGCACCATCGCCGTGCCGCGGGGCAAGGGCGTGGGCGGGTCCACCTTGATCAACGGCATGATCTACGTGCGCGGCCAGCCGCAGGATTACGACGGCTGGGAAGCGGCGGGCGCCACCGGTTGGGGGCATGCCCAGGCAGAGCGGATTTTCCGGAAAATCGAACACTACGAGCCAGGCGGCGACGCGCGCGGCAAGAACGGGCCGATGCATCTGGAAGAGGTCGCCGAACGCTTCCCCGTGTCCGACGCCTTCCTGCGCGCCGCACAAGAGGATGGCCAGCCGCTGAACGCCGATTACAACAGCGGCAACCAGGAAGGCGTGGGCTATTACCAAGTGCTGCAGCATCGCGGCCGGCGCTGGAGCGTGGTGGACGGGTACATGAGGCCGGCGGCGGGGCGCAAGAACCTGAAGGTGGAATGCGGCGCCCATGTCACGCGGTTGCTGTTCGAGAGCAAGCGCTGCGTGGGCGTGGCGTACCGCCAGAATGGTCAGGAGCACACGGTGCGGGCGCGGCGGGAAACCCTGGTGTGCCTGGGCGCGGTGCAATCGCCGCAGCTGCTGGAACTATCGGGCGTGGGCGATCCGGCGCGGCTACAGTCCTTCGGCATTCCGCTGGTGCACGCGCAGCCGCAAGTGGGCGAAAACTATATCGACCACTTCGCTACGCGCATGAATTGGCGGGTGAGGAACACCGTGACCTTGAACGAGATGTCGCGCGGTTGGCGGCTGGCGCAACAGGTGGCGCGCTACTACACGCGCCACAAAGGCATCCTGACCCTGGGAACGGGTCTTGTCCACGGCTTCGTCAAGAGCGCACCGGGCTTGCCCACGCCCGATGTGCAGTTCTTCTTCGTGCACGCCAGTTACGCCAACGCGGCCGAACGCATCCTGGACCGCCATCCGGGCATGACGATCGGCGTGGCGCAGTTGCGGCCCGAATCGCAGGGCAGCATCCACATTAAATCGGCGGACCCACTGGCCTGCCCGTCCATCCGCCCCAACTTCCTGTCGGCGCAGATCGACCGCGACAGCCTTGTGGGCGGCATGAAAGCGGCGCGGCGCATTGTCGGGCAACCCGCCATGCGGCCGTTCATCGATGCCGAGGTCAGTCCCGGCCCCGATGTGGAAAGCGACGAACAATGGCTGGACTTCGCGCGGCACAACGGGCAGACGATCTACCACCCCATCGGCACGTGCCGCATGGGGTCGGACCCGGCCGCGGTGACCGACGCGCGCTTGCGCGTGAATGGCCTGACGGGATTGCGAGTGGTGGACGCGTCGGTGATGCCGAAGATGGTTTCCGGCAACACGCAGGCGGCCGTCATGATGGTGGCCGAGCGCGGTGCCGAAATGATCCTGGAAGACACCGCAGACGCGGGCTGAACGAGCCATGGGATGGGGGGGCGTTGCAGACCGGCGCGTTCGCACGGAATGTTCCGCGCGCCGCCCCTCCCACGGCCCGGCAGGTTCAGCGGATCAGGAAGCCGGCGCCGACCGGGTCGTTACGGTCGATCACCCAGCGCGCGGTGCCCAGGATGCTGGCGGTGCCTTTGACGGTGGGGCGGACGGCGCGCGTGCCGTTCAAGTCCACTTCGCCCAGCAGGCAGCCTTCGAAGGTTCCGCTGCCCAGCAGGCCTTCCGACTTGATCGGCTGGTTCATGCCCAGCTTCCCGCGCGCCTCGAACATGGCCATCATGGCGCTGGTGCCGGTGCCGCCGGGCGAACGGTCCAGCTGGCCGGCGCTGAACACGTGCACGTTCTTGTAGAACGCGCCTTCGATCGTGGGCGGGTGCCAGAACGTGATGAAGTTCAGGTTGTTGATGTGCGCTTCGGTCGGATGTTGGATGCGGTGGCGCGCGTTCAGCTGGTCGCGCACGATCAGACCCATGCGCGACAGCTCGGTGCCGTTGTCCGGCGAAATCCGCAGATCGCAGCCCGACAGGTCCACGATGCCGAAGTAGTTTCCGCCCCAGACGATGTCGGCGGACAGCTTGCCGTAGCCCGGCAGTTCCACCGGAATATCCTGCGCCGCCACGTAGGCCGGCACGTTCTCGAAGCGCGTCCACAACACGTTTTCGCCTTCGGACGCGACTTCCGACACGACCAGCCCGGCCGTGGTCTCGAAGCGGATCTTGGTGATGCCGTCCTTGCCGCGGGCCACCAGGCCGTTGGCTACCATCGCCATGCTGACGGCGATGGTGCCGTGGCCGCACATGTGCGAATACTCGGTGCCGTCGATGTAGATCAGGCCGGCATCGAACTCCGGGCTGGACGGCGGCGTGAGGAACACGCCGAACATGTCTTTATGACCGCGCGGCTCGCGCATCAGCGCCTGGCGCAGCCAGTCGTAGTTCTGTTCAAGGAAAGCCCGCTTTTCCAGGATGCTGGATCCGGCGGGGTAGGGGATGCCGCTATGCACGATGCACAGGGGCTCGCCTTCGGTATGGGTATAGATGACATCGAACGCGTCTTGCTTGCGCATGACTGTGGCTCCAGACTAAGTAGGATGAAGGGGAAAAGCGGATGGGGGAAACTATTTGCCGCGTTCGGACAGCATGTCCAACCCGACGGTCAAATCCAGGATGACGATAGCGATCACCGCAACCACAATCGTGGCGCCCGATACGGCTGCGATGGTCGGATCGATCGTGTACTGCACATAGTTGAAGAGCTTGACGGGAATGGTGTTCAGGTCCGCCGTGGTGTTGAAAATGGAAAGCTCCACGTTGATCCACGACGAGATGAACGCGAAGATGGAACCGGTCACGATGCCCGGCCGGATCTGCGGCAGCACCACCAGGAAGAACGTGGTCCAGGGGTTGGCGCCCAGGTCCGCCGACGCCTCTTCCAGCGCGCGTTGTTCCGGCGTCAGAAGCGTCAGCGTGGACCGCAGCACGAATGGCGCGATGATGACGATGTGCCCGATCAACAGCGACAGGAAACTGCGCGTCAGCCCAAAGTACGCGCCGTACTGCAATAGCGCCGCGCCCAGCACGATGTGCGGCAACACCAGCGGCGACATCAGCACCGACGTCAGCGCGGCCTTGCCCGGGAATTCGTAGCGCGCGATCGCCAGCGCGGCGGGTACGGTCAGTACCACCGCGGCAAGAGTCGCCGCCAGCGCCAGTACGGTGCTGGTCGTGAATGCCGCCACGTAGCCGGCTTCGACCAGCAGCGTGCGGTACCACTCCAGCGTCCAGCCTTGCGGCGGAAACGCCAGGTAGGGCGTGGCCGTAAACGACGATCCCAGGATCACCACGAGCGGCAGGGCCAGGTACGCCAGCACGGCCAGCGCGATCAGGCGGATCAGGGTGCGGGCGATCATCGGGCGGCTCCGGGCAGGACGGCGGCGCGGTTTGCCAGCGCAACCAGGATCAGGGTGAAAACCAGCAGCACCATGCTTAGCGCGCCGCCGTAATGAAAGTCGAATACCGAGCTGTATTGCTGGAAGATCAGCATGGACAGCACCGAGATCCGGCCGCCTGACAGCAGCGCGGGCGTCACATAGGCACTGACCGCCAGCGTGAAGACGATGATGGCGCCAGACACCACGCCGGGCAACGTCAACGGCCAGGTGATATGGAAGAACGTCGAGGCAGGGCTGGCGCCCAGGTCGGCGGAGGCCTGCTCGCACCCCGGATCCACCCGGGCCAGCGCGTTGCCCACGGCCAGCACCACGAAAGGCAGCAGCACATAGACCATGCCGATCAGGATGCCCAGCTCGGTACCGATGAAACGCACCGGACGGTCGGCCATGCCGGCACCCACCAGCGCCTGGTTGACCAGCCCGTTGCGGCCCAGCAGCACCATCCAGCCGAAAGCGCGCACGATGTTGCTGGTGAACAGGGGCACCACCAGCAGAATCACGCAGAAGCGCCGCCAGGCCTGCCAGCGCACCACGCGCACCAGATACCAGGCCAGGGGGTAACCCAGGATCACGCAAACGACCGTGGTGAAGAACGCCAGCCGGAAGGTCACCAGGATCACGTCCCAGTGATACTGATCAGCCAGCACGCGCACATACTGCTGCAAGGTCAGCGTCATGCCTTCCGGCCCGCCCGTGATGCTGGCCAACGCCACTACTGCCAGCGGCGCCAGGAAGAAGGCCGCGAAAAAGAGCACCGGCGCGGCCAGCAACAGGCCGGGCGAGAGCCAGGCGCGCCCGTTCATGGTTGCTCACCGATCAGGTGCAGGTGTTCCGGCTCGAAGGCCAGATGGACCGTCGCGCCGGGCCGCAGCCCAGTGGGCGCGATGCCGCCGTGGCGCGCCACGATGATCTGCCCGCCCAGGTCCACGTGGATCATGCTGTGGCTGCCCACGTTGATGACGTCGGTGACCGCGCCGGTCCAGGTATCGGTGGCCGCTTCGCCACGAAGCCGAAGGTCTTCCGGGCGCAGCACCGCCACGCCACGCGCGGGCGCGGGCTTGCCGAACGGCACGCGAAGTCCTTGCGTGTCCAGCTGCAGCGTGTCGCCATCCAGTGCGGTGAACGATATGAAATTGGCATCGCCGATGAACTCCGCGACAAAGCGCGTGGCGGGTTGCCGATAGATGTCCGTGCCGGCGCCCACCTGCTCGATGCGTCCCGCGTGCATGACGACGACGCGGTCGGCCATGGTCATGGCCTCTTCCTGATCGTGCGTGACGAAGATAAAGGCGATGCCCAGTTTGGCTTGCAGGTGCTTGAGTTCCAGCTGCATGCGCTTTCGCAGCTTCAGATCCAGCGCGGATAGCGGCTCGTCCAGCAACAGCAGCTTGGGCCGGTTGACGATGGCGCGCGCCAGCGCCACGCGCTGTTGCTGGCCGCCCGACATTTCGCGCGGATAGCGCGGGCCAAAATCCGCCAGCCCGACCATGTCCAGCGCCGCGCGGGCGCGCTCGGCGGCCTCGGTTTTCGACGCGCCTTGCCGCCGCGGGCCATACGCCACATTCTCGGACACGGTCATATGCGGGAACAGCGCATAGTTCTGGAACACCGTGTTCAGTGGGCGATGGTGCGCGGCCAGGCGGCTGATGTCCTGGCCGTCGATCAGGATGCGGCCCGATTCGGGCTTCAGGAAGCCGGCGATCGAGCGCAGCAAGGTGGTCTTGCCGCAGCCGCTGGGCCCCAGCAGGGCCACGAATTCCCCCTGCTGGATGTCCAGGTCGATCCGGTCCAGGGCCTGGTAGGCGCCAAACCGCATCGACACGCCTTCGATGGTGAGCAAAGTGGACATGTTCGACCCTGGCCTAGCGCTTGCGAGCGACCTGGCGGTTCCAGGCATCCGTCACCTCGGCGCGGCGGCTGTTGATGAGGTTCCAGTCGAACAGGCTCAGGTTCTTCACCGAACCCTCGGCGCCCCACGGCAGTTTGCGGGCCACGTCCTTGGGCACCTGCACGTCCTTGACGGCCGGGCCCAGATACAGGCGTGTGGCCAGGCAAACAGCGGCCTCCGGCGTAAGCGCGGTGTCGACGAACTTCTTGGCCGCGGCCGCATTGGGCGCGCCCTTGACCAGGTGCAGGCGGGCGTCCGTGGCCCACGCTCCTTCCTTGGGCACCGCGAAACCGATCGGCAGACCCTTGTCGATCAAGTCCCACGCGCCCACGTTGAAGTGCGCGCCGATGATGGCCTCGCCGCTTTGGTAGGCGTTGCTGGCGGCGCCCGAGCTGTCGAAGAACAAGGCGGTGTCCAGCGTGGCCAGCTTGGCGTACAGCGGAGCCAGGTTGGACGGGTCGATCGCCCAGACACGCGCCAGGAAGAACACGAACGGCACGCCGGAGGAGTTCGCGGGCGATGGCACGGCCACCGCGCCGGCATACTCGGGCTTCCACAGGTCTTTCCAGCTGGTGGGCGCCTGCGGCACTTCCTTCGTGTTGTAGGTGATGCCCAGCGAGTAGTAGCCGGTGCTGACGGCGTAAGCGGCGTCGCCGTTGCGGTACACGCCCTGGTCGATGACGTTCTTCAGATTCGGGATGGCGGCGGGGTCCAGCGTGTCCAGCACGCCAGCCTGCGCGGCCAGTTCGCTGATGCCGCCGTCCATCCAGGCGACGTCGATCGTGGGCGCGTTTTTCTGCTGTTGCAGCTTGGCCAGCGTCGTGGTCGACGTACCGACTTCCGGCACGACCATCACGCCCGTGGCCTTGGTGTAGGGGTCGGCGACGCAGGCGCGGAACGCGTCGCCCCAATTGCCGCCATACCAGGCGACGGTGATCTTCTGCTGCTGCGCCGTCGCCTGTGTGGCCAGCATCAGGCCGGCGCCCAGCAAGGCGGCGCGCAGGGCGCTGCGGGTAAGTGTTGCCATGTCGGATTCCCCTTGTCGATTTATCGGCTTGTCTCGGCTGCCCGTGGAACCGGGCGTTCCAAACGCGGAGCCGTGACGTCGCCATGCCTGCATCTTGGGTGATCCCAGGGAAAACCAGCTTGAAGGCGTGGGACAAAAACTTGAATAATTGCGACATGACGATCGTCGACACACCGGCTTCGCGGCCTTCCTCCTATGAGGACGCCGCAGAGGCCCTGCCCCAGGGGAAACCCGCACTCACCATCGGCATCGTGCTGATGGACCAGTTCACGCTGGCTGCGTTCGCCGGCCTGGTCGACGTGTTGCGCCTGGCGGGCGACCATGGCGGGCGCAGCCGGCAGATCCATACGGCATGGCGCGTCATGAGCTGGGACGGCAAGCCGCGTTGCTCCAGCGCGGGCCTGACCATCGACGTGGCCGACAGCTTGCCCGACGACCCGGCGCAGTTCGACTACGTGGCCGTCTGCGGGGGCAACGACTACATCAACGGCCGCATGCCGGAGCCGCTGCGCGACTGGCTGCGGTTGGCGGCGGCGCTGCGGGTTCGGCTGCTGGGCATCTGCACGGGCACGTTCGCCCTGGCGCAGGCCGACGTGATCGGGCCGCGCACGGTATGCGTGCACTGGAATGTGCTGGATGCGTTTCGCGAGCGCTTCCCGCAGACCCGCGCGGTGGTGGACCGCCTGTTCGTGGACGAAGGCGATCTGATCTCGTGCGCGGGATCCACCGCGGCGATCGACCTGGGCCTGTATCTGGTGGCCCGTCATTGCGGGCGCGACAAGGCGCAGCAGGCGATGCGGCACATGATGCTGCAAGGCGTGCGCCCCGGCCGCGTGCCGCAGGCGCATTTCCGCACCGACCTGTCCGGCATCCAGGATCTGCGCGTGCGCCAGGCGGCGCACTTCATCGAGCAGCGCATCGACAACCCACCGCCGCTGGACGCCATCGCGCGCTACGTCGGCGTCGGCCGGCGGCAACTGGAACGTGCGTTCCGCGTTGCCACGGGCATGTCGCCCATGGCGTTTCAGCGGCAATTGCGGTTGGAGTACGGAAGCTGGTTGTTGCTGAATAATCCTTGCAGCATCACGCAGATTGCGTTGGACTGCGGTTTTGCGGACGGTGCGCATTTCTCGCGCGATTTCAGGGCGCACTTCGGATTATCCCCGCGCCAGTATCAACAGGCCCGTGGCGCGCAGGCGACCGGGCAAGAGGGCGGCGTCAGCGTATTTCCTGCCTAGCCTTCGCGTAAACCAAGGAGACGGCATGACTTATGACCTCTGGTATTGGGACGGCATTCCCGGGCGTGGCGAGTTCGTGCGCCTGGCGCTGGAAGCGGGGGGCATTCCGTATCGCGAACGCGTTCGCGAACCTGGCGCCTCGGAAAATGCGCTGATCGATGACATGCAGGCGCCACGCAAGCATCCGCCATTCGCGCCGCCCTATCTGGTGGCCGACGGCATGACGCTGGGCCAGACGGCCAATATCCTGCTGTTCCTGGGCGAAAAGCATGGGCTGGCGCCAGAATCGCTAGAAGGCCGTCTATGGGTGAACCAACTGCAGTTGACCATCGCCGATATGGTGACCGAGGCGCACGATACGCATCACCCCATTTCCGCCAACGACTACTACGAAGACCAGAAAGAAGAAGCCGCGCGCCGCGCACGCGGTTTCCGGGAAGAGCGCATACCGAAATTTCTCGCGTACTTCGAACGCGCGCTTGCCGGCCCCGAGACCTGGCTGGCCGGCGGCACGCGCTGGACCTACGTTGACCTGTCACTGTTCCATTTGGTCGATGGGCTGCTCTACGCCTTTCCCAAACGCATGGGCACGGTTGCGTCTGATTATCCGAACGTGATGGCCCTGCACGCGCGCGTGGCGGCGTTGCCGGCATTGCAGGCCTATTTCGATAGTGGCAGGCGGTTGCCTTTCGGCGAGTGCATTTTTCGCCAATATCGCGAATTGGACGCCGCCTGATTACCGCGTGACGGAATTAACGCCGGGCCTGGATCCCGGCGTGCGCGCCAACATGGCGGGTGATCCGTCCGTATTTATATTCACCCCATTAATAATTAGGGGCAGTAACTCCGTTGAAAGGGTGTGCTGCGGTTAACCCACATAAGAATGGGGCGACGGAATTCGTATTAACCCTGAGCGCCGTTGTCCCGTGTATTCGAAAGCCCCGCGTTAGTTATGCTGCAGAACTTTTTTTCGCGATGCCACCGATAATAGGTTGAGAAACGTTCATTTTTAGGATTAAATAATTTCGACTAGATACACTCTTGTGTTCTTATGTTTCTAGCCAGCCTGCCGTTACTGCTGTGCGACGGACCACCAGGCAGCAAGCGCATGCGGCGCGGCATGCACAGCTGAGTTTGGGACGCGCCAAGCAGTTCTGATGTAGAGATTCCGCTTGTCGACCGTTTTCAGGAACCCGTCCCATCTCTTGGCAGGAGACGCATCATGCAATGGATTACCCTCAATCGCCTTTTCCGCGGAGAACGCGGCATGCAAAAGGCGGATTTATACGGCCAGATCTCGGCGATCCATCGCGCCCAGGCCGTTATCGAATTCGATCTCGAAGGTCATGTCCTGATGGCCAATCAGAATTTCCTTGATACCATGGGATATTCGCTGGACGAGGTTCTGGGGCAACACCACCGTATGTTCATTGATCCCGATGAACGCGAATCCGCCGAATATCTGGCTTTCTGGCAGAAGCTCGGCCAGGGCGCCTACGATGCCGGCCGTTATCGCCGCGTCTGTCGCGACGGACGGGACGTCTGGCTTCAAGCGTCGTATAACCCCATCTTCGATAAGCGTGGCCGGCCGGTCAAGGTGGTCAAGTACGCCACCGACATTACCGACCAGCAGCAACGCCAGGCCGACACGGAAGGCCAGTTGGCGGCCATTTCCAAGGTGCAGGCGATTATCGAGTTCGAACTTGACGGCACGATCATCCGCGCCAACGATCTATTCCTGAATGCCGTGGGGTATCACGCGTCCGAAGTTGAAGGCCGGCACCACAGTATGTTCGTGCGGCCCGAAGAGGCGCGCACGGCGGCCTACCAGGAATTCTGGCGCAAGCTGCGCAGCGGCCAACACGACACGGGTCAGTACCTGCGTATCGGCAAGGGCGGGCGGCAGGTCTGGATCGAAGCCAGCTACAACCCGATCTTCGATGCGGAAGGGCGGCCATTCAAAGTCGTGAAGTACGCCACCGACATCACCAAGCGGTTTACCGCCGCGCAAACATTGCGGGTGGCGGTGCAGGGGTTGACGGAAAACGCCGAGCGAGCCAGCCAGGCCAACGCCTTGGCGCTGGACGCCAGCAAGGTGGCGGAGCAGGGCGGCAAGACGGTGAAGGGCGTCGTGTGGACGATGGGCGCCATCACCGATAGTTCGCGGCGCATCTCCGAGATCATCGGCGTGATGGACGGCATCGCTTTCCAGACGAATATTCTGGCCTTGAATGCGGCCGTGGAAGCGGCCCGGGCCGGCACGCACGGCAAGGGTTTCGCGGTGGTCGCGGCCGAGGTCCGCAGCCTGGCGCAGAACAGTGCCGCCGCCGCCAAAGAGATCAAGGGATTGATCACGACGTCCGTCGAACAAATCGAAAGCGGCGCGGGGCAGGTGCAGTCCGCGGGCGCCACGATGGAAGACATCGTGGCCTCGTCCCGTCGCGTCACCGAGATCATGGCGGAAGTCGTGAACGTGTCGCTGGCGCAATCGGCCAAGTTGGGTGACGTGACCGAGGACATTACGCAGATGACCGCGGAGGCCGCCCAGACGCTGCGCGCCACGCAAGAGGCGGCCGATGCGCACGCCTCGCGGAAAGACCGGCAGGTCGGAGTGGTCAAGCCGGTGGCCGCCGCCGTGCGGGCACGGCCTGCGGCAAATACGCCGTTGCCCCCTAAACCGGTGCTGGAATACGTGCGTTACTGACCGCCGCGGGCCGGCGCCCGCGCGAGTGCGCTATAAAGACGGTATTGTCTGAATCCCTGGCCTGGGCCGGATCGCCTCCGCCCGGGCCGCTCTATTTGCAGCATCCGTCCATGACCGAATCCGAAGCCCTGGCCCTTGCCTCGCACCGCCACTACAAGGGCGGCCTGTACCTGTACGTGGGTACCGCCCGCCATTCCGAGACCGAAGAGTCCATGGTGGTGTACGAACACCTTTGGCCGCACGAGCGTGGTTTGTGGGTACGGCCTGCCACGTTGTTCTTCGGTCAGTTGGCCGACGGCTCGCCGCGTTTCGCGCCGTTGCGCGCGGCGGAGTAGCGCGGTGACGTTCTTCAATCGGCGGCCGCGGACCAGTGGCGGAGCGTCGCGTGCGGCGGTCAATCGGACGCAGGCCGCGGCCGCGCTGGAGTCGGCGCTGCAGGCGTTGCGCGGCCCTTTCATCGTGGCCGACTTGGAAACCACCGGGCTGTCCACCTCCACGTGCGAGATCCTGGAATTCGCGGCGGTCCGCGTCGAAGCGGCCGGCACGTTGGCGCGCGAGTACACGCAGGTGGTGCGCACAAGGTCGCCCGTGCCGTCTTTCATCACTCGGCTGACCGGCATCACGCAGGCGGAAGTCGACCGCCACGGCGTGCCAGTGGTGCAGGCCTTTTCGTCCTTCCTCGAATTCGTGGAAGACTTGCCCGTGTTCTTCCACAATGCCTCGTTCGATCGGCGCTTTCTGGGCGCCGCGGCCGACCTGACAGGGCTGCCGTTCGCCAACCCTACGCATTGCACGCTGGCGCTGGCCCGGCGTGCCTGGCCCGAACTGCCGTCTCATAAGCTCGAGATACTGGCGCGCCATGTGGGGGCGTCCGATCCCACCCACCGCGCATTGGCCGACGTGCGCACGACGGTGGCCGTGGCGTTGGCGGCCAGCTCGCGGCTGGCCGCGGCCTGACGGTCAGATCACTTTCTGTTCGTGGTGGACCTGGGGCGGCTCGACGAAGAAGCCGGCGACAAGTCGGCGCCATTCCTGGAAATCAGGCGATTCGCGAAAATCGACCATGTGGTTCTCAACCGTTTCCCAGTCGACCACCAGCGTATAGCGCTGCGGTTGTTCAATGCTACGGTGTAGCGCCATGCCGTGGCATCCGCGAGCACGCAGAAACAGCGGTTTGGCCTGTGCCACGCCTGCCTCGAACAGCGCTTCCTGCCCTTCGCGGACATGAATGCTGGCAATCTCCTGGATCATGACGGTGTCTCCGAACAATTGGGCCGGGTAAGGCCCGGCCGGCCGGAGTAGTATGGCTGAAAATTCCCATGTCAGCCTGTCCCGATGAATCTTCGAGCCGTCAAATTGACTCGCCTTATTGCCGTTCGCCTGCTGTGGTACGCGGGTATTGCCGTTATCGCCGTCATGGCGCTGGCGCTCAACACACCGTTCAGCGTGGCGGTGGTGTTGTCCGCGATCGCCCTCTATATCCCCCTCTCGGTGCTGTGCCTGCCATTGATGGCCTGGCTATGCTGGAGTCGTGGCTTGCGTCTTCCCGTGTCGGGCCGCCCGCCCGCCTGGCCTGCCGGGTTGGCCGGCGCGCTGGGCATCGCGCTGCTGGTCGGCTATCACGTGCGGTCCGATCTTGGCCTGGCGGAATGCGGCGTCCTGCTGGTGCTCGTCGCTGGCGATCTCTGGCTGGTCCGCCGGGAAGTCGTGCAGTTCTTCTCATTCGCACCCGCTGGTCCCGGCCAACCGTCAGCCTAAAGGCCATCAGCGGCTTGCCTACCGGCGAGCGCGCTAGGCAGCTTGTCCGAGCCAGCGGCGCGCCGCCCCATCCTTAAAGTTGAGCCCGCTTGCGTGATGCTGCCGCCAGCCACGCTTTTCATCGTCCATACGCATGGCGCGACGCCCGCGTTCTCGTCTGTTTTGCTCGCCGATTAACGGGTGGCCCTCGGCCACAAAGACGCGGTCACCCGTTTAACCGATACCGACTTGCCTAGGACGGAGCAATCATTCCGTACCAATACAAAAGTCCCACGCCACTCGTCTTCGTGCGGGCACGCGGGAGGGACGTAGCGGTCCGCGCCGGTCGGCCTCCGGCACCTGTGCATCCGCATGACGCGGATCAGGAGGAGCTCAAATGAAAAAGCTCGCAATCGTCGCAGCCATGACCTTGTTTGCCGCATCGGCCTATGCCAGCGGCCCAGGCATGCCTTCCGTGTCGATCACCGGCCATGCCGGCACGATCAATGGCACGGCGTCGTCAGTCTCCACCGGCAGTTCGGTGGTGGCAACCCAGGTCAACGGCTACGGGTCTTCCAGCCAGACCTCGTTCGGCGAAACCGGCGGCGTCGCACAAGTCGGCGGCACATTCAGCCGGGACGGCACCCAAGTGGTCACCAGTACGCGTCAATACGCCACCAGCGAATCCTACGGCAACGTGACGGGCAATGCGCCCATCATGGTGGGCGACAGCATCGCCAACGGCGGCGCGTCGTTCGGCAAGACGGACACGGCCGCGTCGGCGACCGGGACATTCGTTGCCGGCAATATTGGCGCGTTTGGGTCGATCGGCGGTGTCGGCGGGGTGGGCCACATCTCCGGCTTCAACCACTGACCCAATTATCCGGACGGCTTCGGCCGTCCGGTCGAGGGGACATCATGAAAACCATCGTGCTTGCAATCTCCCTGTCGCTGGCGGCGTGCACGGCCGCAGCGCAGACCAGTAACTCCAGTTCCACGACATCCGCGTCGTCGGGGTCGACCAATGCCGGCAATAACCAGGGCATCACGCTGAATTCCAACAACAGCGGCTCCAGCACCGTGAAGACGGTTCCGCCTGTGGGTGGCCAGAGCTTCTATGGTTCGTTCTCGTCGGACAGCTGCATGGTGTCGGCAGGCGGCGGGGGCTCCGTGGTGGGCTTCGGCATGAACGTCGCCATACCGATCGAAGACCAGAAATGCAGCCTGCGGCGCAACTTCGAACGCACGATGCAGGCTGCCGCTTCCACCAAGGACGCGGACCGCTCGCGCCGGTTGGAGACCGCGGCTATCGACATCCTGTGCCAGACCGACGACCGCACCAAGGCCGCGTTGGTGGCGCAGGGGCTCTGCACCAATCCCGCGCTGACCACGGCCGATCATCGTTTCGATACGACGGCGGTCGCGCAGACTTCGCCGACCACGACCACCGCCGTGGTGCCGCCCAGGCCTGTGCAAAGCCAGGCCAAGCCAGCCGCGCCTGCCGTGCAGGCGTATCCGATGCAAGCCGTTCAAACCACCGCGCTGGCGGCGCCGCCTTTGCGCAATCCCAGGCTCGAGCGACAGCAGTTCGCCGATCTATATTCACCCGGCTGACGCCAGGAAGCGCCAGCGCGGCAGAGCGTTCAGGTGGAGGCGGGCGGCGCAACGGCACCGGGCGCCGCCTCCGGCAAAGGCGCCGAGGCCAGCAGCATCGTGGGGGGCGAAGATACCTCCAGGCCCGCGTCATTCAAGCGCTTGAGCACCGTGAACAACATCGCGCTGCGCACGCCGTAAGCCGCGCGCGGCGAGGAAACGTAGCCCCTGGCGTTGAAGACCAGATGGCCGCCTTCGATGCCGTCCAGGAACACGTTGGGCGCGGGCGTCTCCAGCACGTCCTCGTGGTCCGCGAAGGCCTGCAAGATCAATTCGCGCACCTGCTCGGCGTCCGTCGACAACGGCAGGGGCAGCTTGATCTGCACCAGTCCCAAGGGATTCGACCGGGTGACGTTGCGCACGGTCTTGGTCACGAATTCCGAGTTGGGCACGATCACGGTCGACCGGTCGCCCATCTGGATTTCGGTCGCGCGGACATTGATGCGCAGGATGTCGCCTTCAACGCCGCCCAGCGACACCCAGTCACCCACTTTGACCGGGCGCTCGGCAAGCAGGATGAGGCCCGACACGAAATTCTGCACCACCGCTTGCAAGCCAAAGCCGATACCCACCGACAACGCGCTGGCAATCCACGCCACGCGTTCCAGGCCGATGCCGGCTGCCGATAACGATAAGGCGACGGCCAGCACAAACCCCGCGTACCCGAACAAGGTCGCGGCCGACAACTGCATGCCCGGATCCAGTTCCGTGGTCGGCAGGTAGCGGTTCGACAGCCAGCGCTTGAGCATCTTCACGCTCAGCAGCGACAGGCCCAGCACGATCAGCGCCTGTAGCACCGCGCCGGGGCGGATCTGCGCCTCGCCGATCGCCAGGCCCTTGCGCAGCTGGTCAAAGCGTTGCACCAGATCGGCCGGCCCTTCGCCGAAAGGCGCCAGCAGCAGAATCACCGCCAGCAACCCGACGGCCACTCGGCCGATGCCCGACAGCAGCACGGCCGCCTGGTCACGCAGGCTGGGTCCCTCGTTGTCGCCTTCGCGGTGCGACGTGCCCAGCAGCGTGCTGAACCCGTCTTCGATCAGCGTCGACACCAGATAGGCGGAAGCCAGCACGATCAGCGTCCACAGCACTTGCTTGGTCAGGAAGGCGCCAAAGGCCACATATCCCGCCAGCAAGCTGCCCAGGCCCAGAATCAGCACCGCCCACACCGTGCCCAGCACAAGCGACGTCCAGAACGGAGCGGGCGCGTCGTTTTCCAGGATGCTCTGGCGGCGCAACCTCCGGCAGATACCCAGCACGATGGCCATCATGATCATGATGATCGCGGCGACGATGCCGGTCAGCGTGATCGTTGTCGTCAGGCTGGCGTTCAGCAGCACCGGCAGGCGTTCGGCCAGCCAGATCATCACGACCAGCGTGCCCAGCAGGTTGGGCAGCCAATTCAGGCGCGTCGCCACCGCGTCGCTGATGGGGGGCAGGCGCCAGGACGGGCGATGCGTCGATAGCAGCGCATTGCCCAGGCCAGACACGTAGCCGCCGAAGCAGACGGTCGCAACCAGTGTCGCCAGCAGGGCGCCCGTGTTGTCGGACAGCTGCGAATTCCAGTCCAGGCCGGCGTGGATCAATAGCGCGATCACGCCTGGCGTCGCGACCGACAGGGTCAGCTGGGCCACCGCCAGGAACGAGCGCCGCAGCCGGCCCGGGGGCACGCGTGTCGCGGTCAAGCGCAGAAAAAGCCGGCCAATCCAGATGCGCAGCGCGATCGTCAGCGCTGCCGCGACGGCCAGCAACAGCCATCCCCAGGTGGGCGTTTGCCGGATGGCGGTGGACAGGTCGTCGCGCAACGCTTCCAAGCGCTCGAGGTCACGCGGAAATTCCTCGTGGAATTCCACCCAGAATTGTTTGGACAGGAACGAGTCGCGCCGCTCGCCCATGCGTGCCTGGAATTGCGTGCGGCGTTGCGCCGAAATCTGCTCCGCGGTCTGTCCGGCGTCGACGGACAGCAAACGGGCCAGCTTGATCTGCGCATCCAGCGCGCGGCTACTTTTCTCCAGCTGCGCGCGCTGGGCCGCCACGTCGGGGGCTTCCTTGGCGCCTTCGGGGGGCGCGCCCAATTCGCTCAATCTTGCGGTCAGGCTCGTCAACTGGGGCGCCAGCGCTTCGGTGGCCGCATCGGCTTTTGACTGGATGTCCAGCGCGTCGCCGCGCTGTTTGACGAGCGTGGCGTCGTCGGTCTCGTCGGCGACGCGCTTGCGAATGTCGTCGATCTGCTTGCGCGCCGCCGCCAGCTGCGTCTCGGTTTCCGCCGGATTCGGCGGCGGCGCCGCGAAGGCTGGCATCAGACAGAGCGCCAACAACAACGCCGCGACAAGCGCGGCGATCTGGGGCGCATGAAGGCGCCGAATACTGAAGAACAGGGGGATGCGGATTTGGGTCATATTCTTGTGCGAGACACTCGCGTCGAGGCGGCAGCATAACAAGCCGCGGACCGGTCCGTTGCAACAAAAACACGTAGCGCGTCCCTAATTTATGGGTAGAGACGTCGAGGGCCTTTCGCCCATCCCCAGGGGGCAGGGAAACAGGGCCGGATCGGATGCCGGTCCCTCAGGGGCGCTGGCGGGCCGGCCAGCCGGCAATCCACGTTTACGAGGTCAACGTTTGGAATCAACTCGGGCGGGCTGGCGTGCCCCGGGAGGCCGGTTTTTTGGGCTTTCCCAGTACGGCGTCGCATACGTCCAGCCAGGCTCGCGCGGCAAAGGACAGATATCCGGATTGCAGCCAGATGTGGCCCACCTCCCATTGCATGCCCGACTTGGCAAGCTTCGCCGTGCTCAGGCCCCGCGTCTTCATGCGCTGCATCAGTGGTTCAGGCAGCAACGCGACGCCCAGCCCGGCAGATGCCATCGCCACCAGAAAATCCCAATGCGCGCTTTGCGCGGCGATGCCGGGCTGAAAACCTGCATCGGCGAAGGCCTGACGCAGGCGCCGGGTGACCGCGAAGTCGTCGGTGGGAATCAGCAGCCGAGCGTCTCGCAAGGCGCTCAGGGGCAGGGATGTTTTGCCCGCCCAGGGCGCGTCGGGTGGGCCGATCACCCATATTGGGTAACTGCCGAAGCGCTGGGCGGCCAGTCCACCGTCGGGCGCGATGGGCAGGATCGTCGCGCCCACTTCCAGTTCGCCGTTCGCGACCAGCGCTTCAACGGCTTGGCCCGTGCCCTCGCGCAGGGTCAGATGAATGCCAGGGTGTAGCTCCCGAAAGCGTTTCACAACCGGCGTGAACAGCAGATTGATCATCGGCGGGATCCCGACCTCAAGCGCGCCACGATCCAGGTCGGCGGTCTGGCGCAATTCTTCCGACAGTTGCCGCATGGTCTCCAGCACCTGGAGCCCGCGTTGGTACATGACGCGTCCGGTGTCCGTGGGGCGCGCCGTGTGACCGTCGCGGATCAACAGCGGCGTGCCTGCCTCTTCTTCCAATTGGCGAATCATCTTGCTGACGGTCGACTGCGTGACGAACAGCGCTTTGGCTGCGTGCGTGAAGCTGGCGTGCCGCACCGTTTCCACGAAATACCGCAATGCACGCACGTCCATGGCGTAAGGCTCCCTAGGCGCGTTGCGCGCAAAAGCGTCAATTGATGAAAAAAACGACTGATTTGAATGATTTTAAGTCATTACGAGATTTAAGCGCGCCTTCCTATACTGCGAAAAATTCGTCCTGGACGCGGCCACGCGCCACACCGGGATATCGGGAAACGCCGCGAAAGACGGCGCCCGGGCGCTGATAGGCGGCCCCGCCGCGCCCGGCCGCAAGCCGTTGGCCTTTAAATTTGGAGACTCCATGCACCTCGACCGTATCCGCCACCCTGGCTTGCGCGCCAAGATCACATCCGCCGATCAGGCGGCATTGCTGGTGCAGGACGGCATGACCGTGGGAATGAGCGGTTTCACGCGCGCCGGGGACTGTAAGTCCGTGCCGGCCGCGTTGGCGGCGCGGGCCCAGCGCGAGCCCCTGTCGATCACGCTGATCACGGGCGCCTCGCTGGGCCATGACACCGACAAGATGCTGGCCCAGGCCAATGCGCTGGCACGCCGCATGCCGTTTCAGGTCGACACCACGCTGCGCCGCAAGATCAATCAAGGCGACATTGCCTTCATCGACCAGCACCTGTCGGAAACCGTCGAGCAACTGCGCGCGGGCCATCTGGGCCCGATTAACGTCGCCATCATCGAGGCGGCCGCCATCACGGAGTCGGGCGCGATCGTGCCGACGATGTCGGTGGGAAACTCGGCTTCGTTCGCCCAACAGGCCGACAAGATCATTATCGAATTGAACGTGGGCGTGCCTGCCGCCATCGAAGGCCTGCACGACATCTATGTGCCCGCCGACCGTCCGGCACGCCAGCCGATCGGCCTGGTGTCGGTGGACCAGCGTATTGGCCAGCCCTTCATCGACGTCGATCCCGACAAGATCGCCGCTATCGTCATCACGCATGAACCGGACAGCCCGTCCAACGCCTTGCCGCCCGACGACGACACCAACGCCATCGCCAACCATATCAACACGTTCCTGCGAGGCGAAGTTGACGCGGGCCGGCTGACGAACTCCCTGTTGCCGCTGCAGGCCGGCATCGGCACCATCGCGAATGCGGTCTTGCACGGCTTCGAGTCGTCGGATTTCGAGAACCTGACGATGTACTCCGAAGTGCTGCAAGACAGCGCCATCGAACTGCTGGACCAAGGCAAGCTTGCCTTCGCGTCGGCTTCCTCCATCACGGTATCCAAGCCCGTCTACGACAAGATCCTGGCCAATATCGAGCACTATCGCGAACGTATCGTGCTGCGCCCGCAAGAAATCAGTAATGCGCCAGAGATCGTCCGCCGGCTGGGCATCATCGGCATCAATACGGCGCTGGAGTTCGATATCTACGGAAACGTGAACTCCACGCACGTCGGCGGCACGCACATGATGAACGGCATCGGCGGCTCGGGCGACTTCGCGCGCAACGCGCATCTTGCAATCTTCGTATCCAAGTCAATGGCCAAGGGCGGCGATATCTCCAGCGTGGTCCCGATGGTGTCCCACGTGGACCACACGGAGCACGACGTGGATGTGCTGGTGACCGAATGCGGCTTGGCGGACCTGCGCGGCCTGGCGCCGCGTGAACGCGCGCGCGCCATCATCCAGCATTGCGTGCATCCGTCTTATCGCGATGCGTTGCAGGACTATTTCGACCGCGCCTGCCAGCGCGGCGGTCAGACCCCCCATCTGTTGGAAGAGGCGTTTTCCTGGCATCAGCGCTTCAATGAAACGGATTCGATGCAGCCGGCGAAGGCCCCGGCGCGCAAGGTGGCCTGACGGCTCGCAATGTTGACTGCCGCCGCCGCGGCGTCCGCCAGGCCATGCGAGCGAAGCGTATCCTGGTCCGCGGGGAGTGCTCCCGCCGGTCGCCGTGTTTAGGTAGAGGTAAAGCAGCGAAAGCTGCTTTACCTTTTTTTTCGCCCAGGATCCAGGGGCGGAACATCCAGCTCGGACGGCGTGGTGACAAGCGCGCAACGAGACAGCTCCAGTTCGTCGCGTAGCCATTGCTTCAGGGCGACCAGCGGTGCCCATTCGCGCAGGCTGGGCGGATAGACCAGATGGTAAGTCTGCGCTTGCTCATACTGCACGCTCATGGGAGAAATCCGCACCAGGCGCCCGGCACAGAGGGCATCCGCGGCCAGTAGTTCGCGGCCTAGCGTAATGCCCAAGCCCTGCTCAGCCGCCTGCAGCATCATCCCCGCGTCATTGAACGTGGCCACCGGCGTGACGGGCGTGCGCAGGCCGGCGGCATTGAACCAGTGCTGCCACATTTCGCGTTCGCCCAGCAACGGCTGGCGGGCCAGCGTCTCGGGGGAATTGTCTTCCAACTGTGCTGCTGTTTCAGGTGACGCCAGCGCAATCAGCGGCAGCGGCATGTCGAACAGGGGCTCGGATTCCACGCCCGCCCAAGGTCCGCGGCCAAACCGCAGTGCGGCATGAAAGCCGTCACGCACCAGATCCACGACCTGCTGCGACGTCTCGATCTCCAGTGACAGGCCCGGGTTGCGCACGCGCCACCGCGCCATGCGGGGCAACAGCCAGCGCTGCGCAAAAGAAGGCAGCACCGACACGCGCAAGCGTTGCTCGCTACCCGTCGCGGCAGCGGCTGCGGCCATCACGCCCTCGTCCAATACGGAAAGCGCGCTTTGCACGCTGCACAGCAGCGCGGCGCCGGCGCTATTCAGGACGATGCCGCGCCCACTGCGTTCAAACAGCGGAAAGCCCAACTGTTCTTCCAGTCCCTTGATCTGTTGGCTGACCGCGCTATGCGTCAAGTGCAGCCGATCCGCCGCCGCGCGCAGGTTCTGCAATTCGGCGACGGCGCGGAAGGCGGGCAAGGTGTTCAGAGGCAAACGCATCAGAATTCTCGGAAAAATCGCATCTGGTTAGATTAACTGACCAATAACCCAAAAACAATTCGATTTTCAGGCGATGTCTGGGCGACTACGCTTACCAAAACGTCCAAGAGCCAGGAGCCCCTCATGTCCGCCCAAACCTGCACGTCCCCCGCATCCCCTTTCCGGCCGGAACGCCGCCGAGCCCAGGTTGCCTCGCCGCCATCGCCCGCCAACATCGGCGCAGGCCACCAGGGCAGCCAACACACAACAAATAAGCAGGACGCAGAGGGATCCCGCGGCTGGCTGGCCAAGGTCTGGGACGCATATTGCAAGCGTCGTGCCGAATCCCGCCTGCGTAACCTCGCCGCCGACATGGACCCGCACATCCTGCAAGACGTAGGGGCGCCCAACTGGCTGGTAAACGAAACCACCATGCAACGCGACCTCGCGCGCTTGAAGCATACGGACTACATGCGCTGGTAGCCGTGCCCGATCTCTCTATATATAGAGAGGATCAGGCGAGGGTGGCGGGATGGCCAGGAACGAACGCTGCGCAACGCCTCTATATATAGGCAGCGGCCACCTTCCCGTCTCTCAGCGAGAAATTGAAGGCGTCTTTGCTTCCGGCGCATGACAGCCCAAAAGTTGTGCTATAGTCTCGCTCCTTCGCAGTTCAGACAGTTTTTTGAACGGCGGGGCCAAGCAAGCACAACAGGCAAAGCAGGGCATCCCGGGGCAACCCAACGGACACTCAGCCAAGCCTGCCGCGATAGGGTTCAGAAATTAGAGCCCAGCGGTTATTGCAAGGATTGCGGCAAATCAGGCAAAAGCCAGTTGCGCAATCTGCAAAAATCGTGCTATAGTCTTGGGCTTGGCTGGTGATGACGATTCAGGGTTTACCCGGACCTAGTTGCTAGCCACCTGAAGTCGTAACCAACCCCTGATTCAGGGCTGCCGCGAAAGCGGCGGGGTTGCAAGATTGGATGCAAGTCAGGCAAAAGCCGGTTGCATAATCTGCAAAAGTTGTGTTATAGTTTCAGGCTTGGCAGTTGCCGAAAACTTAGGGTTTACCCTGATATTTCGATAGCTGCTAAAGAGAGCAGGTGAGAGTAAGCCCGAAGGGGTCGCAGGCAAGAAAGCGGGGCGCGAAAGCGAACAAGGCTGACTTGACAGGCGATAAAAACTCCTTCATAATCTCGCCTCTCTGCTGCTGAAAACAGCAAGCGACGCAAGGCAAAAGCCGAGCGAAGCGGGTGGGTTCAGCGAGGTAGCAGTAAAGAATTTAGCAGTACCGCTCTTTAACAATTAAACAACCGATAAGTGTGGGCGCTTGATGCGATGCACTGTGATGAAGTTGGGCGTTAA
>NZ_JBHFII010000064.1:0-1562 GCF_057334215.1 Achromobacter maghribensis
CACGTCGGTGACGGTGACGGTGAAGTTGTCCTTGACCGAGTCATCGCCAGCGGTGTGATCGTCGGCACCACCTGTCTCCTGATAGGAGTAGGTGATGACACCGGTCGCCGCGTCATAGGCGGTGATGGTCAGCACGCCCTTGTCGGTGGTGATGACGACAGGGGTCGTGGAGGCGTTGGTGACATCATGGCCAGCGACCGTGACGCCAGAGACGCCAGCTTCAGCCGACACGGTAACCTTGCCCGTGACGGTCTCGCCGGAGGCTTCAACGACGCTGTTGTGTGCGTCAGTGACGTTGCCGTCGCCATCTTCAGGCGTGACAACCGGCGGAGCGTCCGTCTGGCCGTTGATGGTGATGGTCAGTTCAGCGGTGCTGGTGTCGCCATCGGCATCGGTGATCGTGTAGCGGATGGTCTCGGTCAGCGTCTCGCCGTTGTTCAAGGCTTGAACGGCCGGCAGGCTGTTGTTCAACTGATAGGACCAGGTGCCGTCGCCGTTGTCGACCAGCGTGCCGTACTTGGCGTCGCCCGTGGTGATGGCGACCGTGCTGGTGTCTGCGCCGAGGACATCATTACCCAGGACGTTGCCCGTGATCGGGGCAGCCGTATCTTCGGTAACGCTTGCCGAGTCAGCATTAGCAACCGGCGCGGTATCAATGATCTGGATAACCAGGTCATTGCTGGTCGCAACGCCGGCCACGTCGGTGACGGTGACGGTGAAGTTGTCCTTGACCGAGTCATCGCCAGCGGTGTGATCGTCGGCACCACCTGTCTCCTGATAGGAGTAGGTGATGACACCGGTCGCCGCGTCATAGGCGGTGATGGTCAGCACGCCCTTGTCGGTGGTGATGACGACAGGGGTCGTGGAGGCGTTGGTGACATCATGGCCACCAACGCTCACTCCGGCGACGCCAGCTTCCGCAGACACGGTGACCTTGCCGGTGACGGTGTCACCGGAAGCTTCAACGACGCTGTTGTGTGCGTCAGTGACGTTGCCGTCGCCGTCTTCGGGCGTGACAACCGGCGGACCGTCGGTCTGGCCGTTGATGGTGATAGTCAGTTCAGCGGTGCTGGTGTCGCCGTCCGCGTCGGTGATGGTGTAGCGGATGGTCTCGGTCAGCGTCTCGCCGTTGTTCAGGGCTTGAACGGCCGGCAGGCTGTTGTTCAACTGATAGGACCAGGTGCCGTCGCCGTTGTCGACCAGCGTGCCGTACTTGGCGTCGCCCGTGGTGATGGCGACCGTGCTGGTGTCCGCGCCCAACGTATCGTTGGTGAGCAGATTGCCCGTGACAGGCGTAGCGGCATCTTCGCTGACGCTTGCCGAGTCGGCGTTGGCAACCGGCGCGGTATCAACGATCTGGATGACCAGGTCATTGCTGGTCGCAACGCCGGCCAGGTCGGTGACGGTGACGGCGAAGCTGTCCTTGACCGAGTCATCGCCCGCGGTGTGATCGTCAGCACCACCGGTCTCCTGATAGGAGTAGGTGATGACACCCGTCGCGGCGTTGTAACCCGTGATGGTCAGCACACCCTTATCGGTGGTGATGACGACCGGAGTCGTGG
>NZ_JBHFII010000065.1:0-3378 GCF_057334215.1 Achromobacter maghribensis
CCCCCCCCCCCCCCCCCCCCCCCCCCCCCCCCCCCCGGCGCCAAAAGAACCCCCTGGCCCCAAGAAGAACGCCCCACAATCACCCACCCCCATATCCGTCCCCCATTTGACCCAAATCAACCCTCTATATAACTAGGAGTGATAAGTTAATAACAACAAAAAGTAACCGCCTCGGAGCCCTCCGCAATGCCCCCTTCACCCGCCCCTCCAGCACCCCCTCTACCCAGTAAACGCGGCTTCCTGAAAGGACTCCTTGGCCTGAGCGCCGCCGCCACCATCATCCCGATCCACGCCGAAGCCACCGGCCTGAACGGCCAACCTCCGCGCCGCCCCGGCATCCCCGGCAAGCGCTACGGCATGGTCGTCGACATGCGCAAATGCATCGGCTGCCAATCCTGTACGGTCAGCTGTTCCATGGAAAACCTGCCCCCCATCGGGCAATTCCGCACCACCGTCCTGCAATACGAAGTCACCCCCGACGATGGCAGCGCCGCCGCCATGGTCATGCTGCCGCGCCTGTGCAACCACTGCGACAACCCGCCCTGTGTCCCCGTCTGTCCCGTGCAAGCCACCTTCCAGCGTGAAGACGGCATCGTCTTGGTCGACAACGAACGCTGCGTCGGCTGCGCCTACTGCGTGCAAGCCTGCCCCTATGACGCCCGTTTCATCAACCACGACACGCAAACGGCCGACAAGTGCACGTTCTGCGAACACCGCCTGGAAGCCGGCCTGCTGCCCGCCTGCGTGGAAAGCTGCGTCGGCGGCGCGCGCGTCATCGGCGACATGAACGACCCCGACAGCGCCATTTCCCGCCTGCTGGTCGAACACAAAGCCGACATCAAAGTCTTGAAGCCGGAAATGAAGACCGACCCCCACGTCTATTACATCGGCCTGCCCGACGCGTTCGTGCACCAGGTAGACGGCCAGGCCGGCGTACGCCTGGCTGGCGGACATTGAGCCAACACAGGGGACTTTCATGCAGATCTCGGAATTGCTCACACCGGTCTATGACGCCGCCTGGCTGCCTTGGGCCGTGCAGTACTTCTTCCTTATCGGCATCAGCGCCACCACCGCGCTGACCGCCGCCTTTGCCGCCTTTGGCTCCCAAGGCTCGCCGGCGCGCCGATTACTGCCCGCGGCAGTGACGGTGCTGCTGGTCACCGCCGTCGCCGCGCCCGTGTCGCTGCTGGCCGACCTGCACCAGCCCGGCAGGTTCTGGCACTTCTACACGCAAGCCACGCCGTGGTCATGGATGTGGCTGGGCGCCTTGCTGCTGCCCGTGTTCGCGGGGCTGGCCGTACTGTTCTGCGCCGCCTGGTGGTGGGGCCGCATCGGCTGGGCACGCCTGGTGGGCGTGGCCCTGGCGTTGTCCGCCGTCTCGATCCTGGTCTATACCGGCGCCGAAGTCATGGTGCTGCGTTCGCGGCCCCTGTGGCACACGGTGTTTTTGCCCGTGAACTTCGCGTTGACCGCCTGGTTGGGCGCGCTGGGCGCCATGTTCCTGGTGGGCCGGTGGCTGCCGGGTGGCATGAAGGCCTTGCCGGTGGGCATGCTGCGCCAACTGAGTCTTGCCGCGGTCGTGCTGATGGCGCTGGGCGCCGGCGCATGGGGCCTGCTGGGCACCCTGGGCATTGACCCGTCGTTCGACGCCGCCTTGCGGCTATTCGCCGACTTCCCCATCTGGCGCATCAGCCTGGCGGGCGCGGTCATCACGGCCTTCTGCATGATCGCGCTGCTGCAGCGTCCGGCACGCGCGCTGGCCGCGCCGCTGCCGTCCGCCGCGCTGGCGCTGACCATGCTGGCCGCCGCGTGGATCTTCCGCTGGGTCGTGTTCATGAGCGTGCAGGGCGTGCCCAAGTACGGCGCCGGCTTGTACCTGTACGACATGCCTTGGGGCAGCGATGGCCTGCTGGGCATGACCGGCGTACTGGGCCTGTGCGTGGCGCTGGTTACCGCCACGGCCTGGGCCCTGGAACGGTTCCCGGCGCGCGCGCGCGGCATGGCGGCCTGACCCGCCGCAAGACGAATGCACATGGAAGACAAAGCAATGGACAAGCAACACGAAGACGACAAGCCTGGCGCCGCCAGCATGCCTGATGCCCCTGATGCCCCTGATGCGGCCGGCACGCCCGGCGATGCCGTGGCCGACGCGGCACGACGCAAGCTGATGGTGCGAGGCGGCCTGGTCGCCGGCGGCATGGCGGCCTTCGCGGCCGGCTACGGCGAGACCGTCGCCCGCGCCGTGAAAGGCCTGGCGCACGGCACCGCCGGCGTCGCGACCGCGCACGCCGTGCGCGGCAATTCGCTGACCGCGGAGTTTCGCATCGACCCGTTGACCGGCGCGTTGGCTGCCCAGCCGGGCCAGACGGTCAGCCCATCCAGCTGCCTGGGCTGCTGGACCCAATGCGGCGTGCGTCTACGCGTGGATACCAAAGAGAACCGCATCCTGCGCGTGGCGGGCAACCCCTACCATCCGCTGGCAACCACGCGCCCCGCAGCGATGGAAACCCCGGTGCGCGAGGTCTATGCGCAGCTGGGGGGCGAAAACGGCCTGGAAGGCCGCGCCACATCATGCGCCCGCGGGTCGGCCATGCTGGAACAGATGAACAGCCCGTTCCGCGTGCTGCAACCCATGAAACGGGTCGGCGGGCGGGGCGAGGGCAAGTGGCAAAGCATCTCGTTCGAACAACTGGTGCAGGAAGTGTGCGAAGGCGGCGACCTGTTCGGCGAAGGCCACGTGGAAGGCTTGCGTGCCATCTTCGACCGCGACACGCTGCTGGACTCCGATAATCCCGAATACGGCGCCAAGGTCAACCAGTTCCTGTTCACCGATGCTTCCAACGAAGGCCGCACGCCGCTGATCCAGCGCTTTGCCGGGCAGTCGTTCGGCACGGTCAACTTCAGCAACCACGGTTCGTACTGCGGGCAGAGCTTCCGCGTGGGCGCGGGCGCCGCGCTGGGCGACTTGAAGAGCATGCCGCACGGCAAACCCGATTGGGATAATGCGCGCTTCGGCCTGTTCATCGGCGCGGCGCCGGCGCAAGCGGGCAACCCGTTCCAACGCCAGGCCCGGCAACTGGCCGAAGCGCGGGTGCGGCCGGAAGCGGACAGCTTCACGTACGTGGTGGTTTCGCCCGTGCTGCCCGCATCCTCAAGCCTGTCGGCCGGTGCTGGCAACGAATGGGTGCCCGTGAATCCCGCCAGCGACCTGGCATTGGCGATGGGCCTGATCCGTTGGATCCTCGACAACGAGCGCTTCGACGCCCGCATGTTGGCGCAGCCCGGCCCCAACGCCATGAAGGTGGCGGGGGAAGCGGCCTGGACCAACGCCACGCATCTGGTGGTGGCGGAACCCGGCCACCCCCGCCTGGGCACGTT
>NZ_JBHFII010000065.1:3398-10127 GCF_057334215.1 Achromobacter maghribensis
GGGCACGTTCGTGCGCGGCGCGGACCTGGGCTGGCCGCGGCCGGCCGACGCGGACGAAAAATGGGAAGACGTCTACGCGGTGCGCCTGGAAGACGGCACGCTGGCGCCGCATACGGCTGCTACGGCCGCCACGTTGTTCGTCAACGAGCGCATCGCCGTGCCCGGCATGGCAGGCGGGGCGGAAACCGTGCGCGTCTGCTCGGCGCTAGCCTTGCTGCGCGAAGAGTCGCACCGCAAGACGCTGGAGGACTACGCCGGCCTGTGCGGCGTGCCGGCCGACAAGATCGCATCGCTGGCCAAGCGCTTCACCAGCTACGGCAAGCGCGCCGTGGCCGATGCGCATGGCGGCACGATGAGCGGTTCGGGGTTCTATACGGCCTATGCCATCGCCATGCTGAACACGCTGGTGGGCAACCTGAACGTGGACGGCGGCCTGGTCCTGGATGCCGGCCCGTTCCCGCCTTATGGCCCCGGCCCGCGCTACAACATCGCAGGGTTCGCCAACCGCGCCACGCCGAAGGGCGTGGCCTTGTCGCGCAATCGCTTCCCTTACGAGAAATCCAGCGAATTCAAGCGCAAGAAGGCGGCGGGCCAGCCGGCGTATCCGGCGTCCGCGCCGTGGTATCCGGCCACGGGCGGGCTCAGTTCCGAAATGCTGGCGTCCGCCCTGGCGGGTTACCCGTACCGCGCCAAGGTCTGGTTCAACCACATGAGCAACCCGATCTACGGCATCGCGGGCTTGAAGGGCGTGATCATCGACAAGATGAAAGACCCGCGCATCCTGCCGCTATCGGTGTCGATCAACGCGTTCATCAATGAAACCAATGCGCTGGCCGACTACATCGTGCCGGACACCGTTACCTACGAAAGCTGGGGCGTGTCCGCGCCCTGGGCCGACGTGGTGGCCAAGGCCTCCACCGTGCGTTGGCCCGCCGTGCAGCCGCGCGTGGCGCGCACGGCCACCAACGAGCCGGTCTGCCTCGAGACGTTTCTGATCGCCTGCGCCAAGCGCCTGGGCATGCCCGGCTTTGGCGAAAACGCGATCTCGGACAAGGAGGGCGCCAAGTACGCCCTGGACACCCCCGAAGACTTCTTCCTGCGCGGCATGGCCAACATCGCGTTCGCGGCCGGCCGAGCGGTGCCCGAGGCCAGCGATGACGACATGGCACTGACCGGCGTCGACCGCTACCGCAGCCTGCTTCAACAGAAGCTGAAACCGGGTGAATGGCGGCAGGTTGCCATGCTGATGAGCCGGGGCGGGCGCTTCGACAAGATGGACGACGCCTGGGTGGACAAGGGGCAGAACCGGCACACGCGCCAGGCTTACGCCAAGCCCTTGCAGATATGGAGCGAGGAACTCGCGGGGTTCCGTCACGCCATGACGGGCGAACGCTACAGCGGCTGTCCCACCTGGTATCCGGCGCGTCTGGCCGACGGCCGCGACATGCGCGCGGAGTACCCGGCGCAGCAATGGCCTTTCCTGCTCAGCTCGTTCAAGTCGAACCTGATGAGCTCCATGTCCATCGGTGTGAACCGGTTGCGTCAGGTGCATCCGCATAACCCGGTGTCGATCAACCGGCAGGATGGCGAACGCCTGGGGCTGCGCAACGGCGACCCCGTGCGCATCGTGACGCCGGGCGGCGCCGTGACGGGGCTGGCGCTGTTGCGCGACGGCATCCAGCCGGGCGCGGTGGGCATCGAGCACGGCTACGGCCACACGGAGCTGGGCGCGCGCGCCCACGTGATCGATGGCAAACCCATGCCGCACGATCCCGCGCTGGCGGCAGGCGTCAACCTGAACGACCTGGGTTTTGGCGACGCCACGCGGGGCGAGCACGCCAACGTCTGGATCGACTGGGTGTCTGGCGCCGCAGTGCGCCAGGGGCTGCCCGCGCGCATCGAGCGCGCGTAGGCGGACGTGGCGGCCGATGCCGGTGCGCGTTAGCGCACGAGGGTGTCGGCCACCAGTTCCAGGCCGTCCGCGCCGACGGCCACATCGGGCAACACGCCGCTCAGGTCGCCAGCACGCGCGGCGGCCGTGCCAGACCGGCTGATGCGGATTTCCACTCGGACTTTGCTGGCCCGCGACAGGGTGGCGTCGGGCGACATGGCGCTGCCGTCATCCAGCACGAACGCCCGCGGCAGGTCCGACACCCGCCACTGCAAGATCGCCAGCGGCATGCGCGCCCCCTCGACGGGACGCGCCAGGATGAACACGGTATCGCCGGGCTGGACCTGGCTCCGCAAGGCGTCGGCGATGCGGGCTTGCCCGCTGATGCGGGCGGCGGAGGCGGGTGCGTCCCCGGCGGGCTTCGCTTCAGCTTTCGTCCCGGCCGATGCAGGCAATGCGCGATTCGATCCGGCCGTCGTGCCGGCTGCCATGGCGCGCGCCTGGGCGATGTTGGATTGGATCTGCCGCGCGGCTTCGGAATCCGGCGGCAGCAGGGCTTGCAAACGTTCCCAGTGGGCCAGCGCCTCGGCGGCATCGCCGCGCCGCAGGGCCATCATGCCCGCCAGCGCCAAGGCCTTCGGCTGGTCGGGCTGCGCGGCCAACGCCTGCGCCACCGCCTCGACGGCATTGGCGTCCGGCTCGCCGCGGTTGGCCGACAACAGCGCATCGGCCATGTCGGCCAGCACGGCGGGTTGGCCGGGGAACAGACGCAGCACCTGTTGATAGGCGGCCACGGCATCGGCGTATCGGCCCAGCGTTTCATATGAGCGCGCCAGCGTGTACCAGCCGTCCGCATCGTCGGGCGCTTGGCGTAGCCGTTGGGCCAGCGCGTTGATGGCCACCGCCATGTCGTCGCCGGTCTCGGCCGCATGCGGTTCGGCGGCGCCCGCCATGACGGAGACATCGGCCGCCGCGCGGGGATTGCCCAGCTTGCCGTACAGCAGCACGGCGGCAACGGGGATCAGCACGCTCAGCAGGCAAGCGGCCGCCACGCCGGCGCGCTGGCCGCGGACCGGCGCGGCCTGTTGCTGGCGCAATGCCAGGTCTTGCAGCAGGTCGCGCTGCAGCTCGTCTTCCGCTCGCGCCAGGCCATCAGCGCTAAGGCTGCCGTTCTGCCTGTCGCGCCGCAGCTGGTCGCGTTGGGCCAGGTAGAACGCGCGCACGCTGGCATCGGATGACGGCCCTGCGGGCGCGGCGCGGCGTACCAGCGGCGGGATCAGGCACAGCAGCGTGGCCAGCAGCAGCAACAGGACGACAAGCCAGAGCGTGGTCATGAACCGGTATCCAGAAAGCGGGCGGCGCGGGCGCGTTCGTCGGCGGTCAGCGGAGGGCGTGCGCCCGAGCGGCGTTTCAATGTGCGCAGCAGCACCCAGAACCCCAGTGCCAGCAGCGCGAACGGTCCCAGCCACAGCAGCCAGGTGGCCGGCTTGAACGGCGGGTCGTAACGGACGAAATCCCCGTAGCGGTCTTCGAAGAAACGCATGATCTGGGCGTCGCTGCGGCCCTCGGCCAACTGGGCATGGATCAGGTTGCGCATATCGTGCGCCAATGGCGCATTGGAATCCGCCAGCGTCTGGTTCTGGCAGACCAGGCAGCGCAAACCGTGCGCCAGCTTGTCGGCGCGTTGCTGGTCGGCGGCCGACAGCGGGGGCAGGGCGGCGGCCGTCGGCGCGGCGGATGCCGGGGCCGCGGCCACGATCGTTCCCACGCTGCACGCCAGCGCCAGCAGCCACGTGGCAAGAAGCCGGGCCGCGTTCATTGCAACGCCTCGATCACGGGTTGGATCCGGGTGCGCCAGATGTCCGGCGTGATCAGGCCCAGCTGCTTGTAGCGGATGCGCCCGGCGCCATCGATGACAAAGGTCTCGGGTACGCCGTAGACCCCGTATTCGATGCCGACCCGGCCGTCGGTATCGCTGGCGGACGCGACGTAGGGATTGCCGTTGCGTGCCAGCCAGTCCCGCGCGTCTTCGGGCTTGTCCTTGTAGTTCAAGCCATACAGCGGAATGCCGTGGCGCTGGGCGACGTCGCGCAGCACCGGCAGTTCATCGCGGCAGGGGCCGCACCACGACGCCCATACGTTCAGCAGCCAGACCTGGCCCCGCAGCGATTGCACATCCAGCCGCTGGGCAGGCGCCTGCAGCAGCGGCAGGTCGATGGGCGGGGCGGGCTTGTCGATCATGGCCGACGGCACCGCGCGCGGGTCGCGCGACAGGCCCATGGCCAGGAATACGGCCATCGCCATGAAGGCGCCAAGCGGCAGCAGGTAGCGCAGCATCAGGCCCCCCCTCGCGCGGCATGCGCGGACGGGGCGGCGTCGGCCTTGGGCAGGCGGGCCGCGACATCCTGCGCGCGTCGGTAGCGCTTGTCGCCTGCCGCCAGCAGGCCGCCCAGGGCCATCAGCAGGCAGCCGGTCCAGATCCAGGTCATGAAGGGCTTGACCTGGATGCGCACGGTCCACGCCGTGTCGCCCACGGGCTCGCCCAGCGCCACGAACAGGTCGCGGGTGAAGCCGCTGTCGATGTCGGCCTGGCTGAGCGCCATGTCCTGCACGGTGTACAGGCGCTTCTCGGGATACAGCGTCACCACGGGTTTGCCGTCGCGCGTGACGGGGAACACGGCGCGCTGCGCGGTGTAGTTAGGGCCCGTCGTGGGCGCCAGGCTGGCGAACGTGAACTGGTAGCCACCGGCTTCCTGCGTGGCGCCCAGTTCCATCCGCAGTTCATGTTTGACCTCGTAGCCATTGGCCAGCGTGACGCCGGCGATGAAGATGCCTATGCCGGCGTGCGCCAGCAGCATGCCGTACCAGGCGCGCGGCTGGCGGCCCAGGCGGCGCAGCCATTGGCCGCCGCCGTCCGTCAACCGCTGTGCGGCGTGCGCGGCAGTGCTTGCGACCGACCATGCCGCCAGCCACAGGCCCAGCACGATCATGGGCGAGCCCAGCCGCGGCGCGCCCGGCATGGCCAGCGGCAACAACACGGCCGTCGCTACGCTGACCGCGAACGCGACGCGCAGCCGCCGGCCCAGATCGGGCATGTCGGCCTGTTTCCAACGGGCTATGGGACCCACGCCCATCAGGAAGATGGCCGGGGTCATCAGCGGTACGAACACGGCTTCGAAGTAGGGTGGGCCGATGGATATCTTGCCCCAGTCCAGCACGTCCAGCACCACCGGATAGAGCGTGCCCAGCAGCACCGAGCCGGCGGCCACGGTCAAGACAACGTTGTTCGATAGCAGCAGGGATTCTCGCGACAACAGCGAAAATCCGCCGCCCAGGCCAACCGTCGGCGCGCGCCAGGCGTACAGGGCGAGGGATCCGCCGACGATCACGGTCATGAAAGCCAGGATGTATAGCCCGCGGCCGGGGTCTACCGCAAAGGCGTGCACGGAGGTCAGCACGCCGGAGCGGACCAGGAACGTGCCCAGGATGCTGAGCGAAAACGTGCAAATCGCCAGCAGCACGGTCCAGCTGCGGAAAGCGCCGCGGCGCTCGGTCACGATCAGCGAGTGGATCAGTGCCGTGCCCGCCAGCCACGGCATGAACGAAGCGTTCTCCACCGGGTCCCAGAACCACCAGCCGCCCCAGCCCAGCACGTAGTAGGCCCAGGCGCTGCCCAGCAGGATGCCGACGGTCAGGAAGGTCCAGGCGACCAGCGTCCAGGGCCGGACCCAGCGCGCCCACAGCGCATCCAGTTCGCCCGACAACAGGGCCGCGATCGCGAAGGCGAATGCCACCGAAAACCCGACATAGCCCATGTAGAGCATGGGGGGATGCACGATCATGCCGGGGTCTTGCAGCAACGGGTTCAGGTCGCGGCCGGCCATGGCGGGCGGCATCAGCCGTTCAAACGGATTGGACAGGAACAAGAGGAACAGCAGAAGGCCCACGCTGATCCCTCCCATCACCGCCAGCACGCGGCCGGCGAAGGCCAGGGGCAGGCGGCGGCTGAACACGGCCACGGCCAGGGTCCAGGCAGTCAGCAGCAGCAGCCACAACAGCAGCGACCCTTCGTGCCCGCCCCAGACCGCCGCGAAGCGATAGGCCGCGGGCAGGTCCGCGTGGGAGTTGCCGGCCACGTACAGCACCGAGAAATCGTTGTGCACGAAGGACCACGCCAGACAGCCGAAGGCCAGCACGGTCAGGCAGAACTGGCCCACGGCGGCGGGCCGCGCCACGCGTAGCCCGGCCTGCCAGCCGGTGGCGGCGCCGACCAGCGGCAGGATGGTCTGCGCCAGCGCCGTCAGCAGCGCCAGGATCAGGCTGAACAGGCCGATCTCGGGAATCATCGCGTCTCCGCCTGCATCGTGTTGGCGGCCGTGGTCTTGCCGGCGCGTTTGAGCGCGTCCGCGGCCTCCGGGGGCATGTAGTTCTCGTCGTGCTTGGCCAGCACTTCGGTGGCGCGGAACACACCGTTGGCGTCCAGCTTGCCCGCGACCACCACGCCCTTGCCCTCGCGGAACAGGTCCGGCAGCAGGCCTTGATAGGTCACCGGCACGGTGTGTGCGGTGTCGGTCACGATGAACCGCAGGGTCAGCCCGTCGGCTTCGCGGCGCACCGAGCCTTGTTCCACCAGCCCGCCCACGCGGAAGCTGCCGTTGCGAGGCGCTTCTTTCGCCACCACCTGTGTCGGGCTGAAGAAGAACACCAGATTCGATTGGAGGGCGTTGAGCACCAGCGCGGTGGCCAGCGCCAGCAGGCCCAGCCCGCCCGCGATGGCGAACATGCGGCGCTTGCGCGGCGTCATGGGCGGTCCTTGCCAGCGTGCCCGCGCGCGGGGG
>NZ_JBHFII010000065.1:10165-24071 GCF_057334215.1 Achromobacter maghribensis
GCGCGGCGGCGCGCCGGGCACGGGCGCGCCGCCACAACACGAAGGCTTCCAGCCCCATCAGCGCCAGCGTGACGCCGTAGGCACCCAGGATGTAGGGGCCGTGGCCGTGCAGCGAGAACAGCGCGTTCCAGCTCATGGGGCCTCCGGGGCGGAGCGGCCGGCGCGCGCCGCGGCGGGCTCGCGTTCGGCGATGAGGCCGCGCACGCGCGCCAACGCCACCGCGGCGCTGTACAGCCAGAAGGCGGCCACCATCAGCAGCATGGCGGCGACCATGATGCGGGCCATGCTGGGCGCCGAGGTCAGGTTGATGGAGGCGCCCTGATGCAGCGTGCTCCACCATCGCACCGAGAAATAGATGATGGGCACGTTGACCACGCCGGCCAGCAGCAGGATGGCGCCGCCGCGGTTGGCGCGGCGGACGTCGTCGGTGGCGGCCTGCAAGGCCATGAAACCCAGGTACAGGAATAGCAGGATCAGTTCCGACGTCAGCCGCGCATCCCAGACCCACCACGCCCCCCAGGTGGGCTTGCCCCACAGGGCGCCGGTCCACAGTGTCAGGAAGGTGAAGAGCGCGCCCGTGGGCGCCAGCGCGCGCATCATCATGAACGACAGGCGCGTGTTGTAGATCAGCCCCAGCGCGGCGTAGCCCGCCATCACCAGGTACAGGAACATCGACATCCACGCCGCGGCCACGTGGATGAACAGGATGCGGTAGACCTCGCCCTGCTGGCTGTCGGTGGGCGCCACGGCCAGGCCCACGTACAGGCCCGCGCACGCGAAAAGCGCGGCGGCCAGCGCCAGCACGGGGATCAGGCGGCCGGCCAGCGGATAGAACACGGCCGGCGAGGCGTAACGCATCCAGCCGCCGCCGGACACGGACGGGCCGGCGGCGTAAGGCGAATCGAAGGCGGGTTGCTTATGCATGGGGCCTCTCAGTCCAGCGCCACGCGCAGCGCGGCGGAGGCGCTCCAGGGGCACAACAGGATCGCCAGGCACAGGCAAGCGCCCAGCAATGACAATTGCGGGCCAGCGCCCAGACCCGCATGCGTGGCGGATACCGCGCCGGCGCCGAAGAACAGTACCGGCACGTAGAGCGGCAGCACCAGCAAGGGCAGCAGCGCGCCGCCGCGCAGGCCCAGCGTCAGCGCCGCGCCCAGGCCGCCCACCAACGCCAGCGTGGGCGTGCCCAGCAGCAAGGACAGAACGAGCACGCCAATCGCCTGCGGCGGCAGGCCGAATTGCAGGGCCAGCACGGGGCTGGCAAGAATCAGCGGCAGGCAAGCGCTGAACCAGTGCGCGGCCAGCTTCACGCCCACCAGCAGCGGCAGCGGATGGGGCGACACCAGCAGCTGCTCCAGCGCGCCGTTGTCGTGGTCCTGCGTAAAGGGGCGGTGCAGGCTCAGCAGAATGCCCAGCAGCGCGCAGACCCACAGCACGCCCGGCCCGATCGCCAGCAGCAAGGCGGGGTCGGGGCCGACCGCCAGCGGGAAGAGCGAACCCGCGACAATGAAGAAGAGCGTCGCGCCCAGCGTATCCGCGGGCCGCCTCCAGGCCAGCCGGACGTCACGCAGCGCCAACTGAGACAGCGTAGCCAGCATCCGCGTAGTCATCCATGTTCAGGGTTTGCGTGCGGGAGGCAGCAGTGCCCGGCGCCCGGTGCGACGCCAGCACCGCCGCGCCACCTGCGTCCAGGTGCGCGTCCAGCGCCCGCCACAATTGGTCCAGGCTGGCCGCGTCCAGACCGGCATCGGGTTCGTCCAGCAACCACAGGGGCTTGCCGCCCAGCGCCACGGCGGCCATCGCCAGGCGGCGCCCCTGGCCTTGGGACAACCGGGACGCGGGCAGGTGCAGACAGCCTTCCAGCCGCCAGCGGTGCAGGGCGACGGCAATGGCCTCATCATCTTGCGGCGTGCCCGCCACATGCAGGGCGTAGCGCACGTTTTCCAGCGCGGTCAATTCGCCGCACAGGCCATTGGCATGGCCCAGGAACGCCACGCGGGCGAAGTACGCGGCGGGATCGCGGCGCACGTCCTGGCCTTCCGAATGCAGCGCGCCGGCCAACGGGCGCAGCAGGCCCGCCAGCATGCGCAGCAGGCTTGTCTTGCCGCTGCCGTTGGCGCCTTGCACATGCAGGAGCTGGCCGCGATGCAGGTCGAAGTCAACGGGGCGCTGGCCTTCCGGGCCGCCGCGCGGGCTGCGCAGTCCGCTGGCCGCGAGCATCGGCAGCGGTACGTCAGCGGGCCGCATTCGCCACCTCTTTGGGTCCTCCGGCCGGCGGTGTCGCGTCAGAGGTCTGGCCGGGCGGAATGTGCGGCAGCGTATGAGCAATGCCCTTGTGGCAATCGATGCAGGTCTTGGTCTTGTCCGCCAGGTAGGTGGAGTGCATGTTCTGCGCGCGCACGCTCTGGCGCGTGAAATCCATGTATTCGTAGTTGTGGCAGTTGCGGCATTCCAGCGAGTCGTTGGCCTTGAAGCGCGCCCATTCGTGCCGGGCAAGTTCCAGCCGCTTGTCCACGAACTTTTCCCGCGTGTCGATGGTGCCGAAGATCTTGCCCCACACTTCCTTGGACGCCTGCATCTTGCGGGCGATCTTGTCCGTCCAGTTGTGCGGGACGTGGCAGTCCGAGCACAGGGCGCGCACGCCCGAACGGTTGGTGAAATGGATGGTGCTCTTCAATTCCGCATACACGTTGTCGCGCATTTCATGGCAGCCCGTGCAGAATTTCTCCGTGTTGGTCAGTTCCATGGCGGTGTTGAAGGCGCCCCAGAACAGGATGCCGCCGATGAAGCCGCCGATCGTCAAAAAGCCCAGGCTGAAGTGCACGCTGGGGCGGCGGATGATGTTCCAGTAGCGCTTGAGGAGCTTGAACATGGCGGCATCAATCCCTTACTTCTTGCCGGTGGCCGGGGCCGTCAGGCGCTTGAGGATCACGTCGATGTCCTGATACGTGTTGGACACCAACGGCTTGGCCTCGGCCTGCGGCACGTGGCACTGCACACAGAAGTAGCGCCGCGGCGAAACCTCGGCCAACACGTTGCTGTCGCGGTCCATGTAGTGCGTCACGCTCAGGGGCGGCGCCTGCGTTTCCTCGGTGTTCACCCGCGCGTGGCAGGCCAGGCAGCGGTTGTAGTTCTTGTCGATCTGATAGCCGTCGATCTTGTGCGGAATCGTCGGCGGCTGCATCGAATAGGTGCGCATCCGCTTGATGTCCTTGTTCTCGATCGGGCTGATCAGGGGCGGATCCGCTTCTTCCGCGATCGGGGTCGGCCCGCGCATGGGGTCCTCGACCTCTAGCGGCGGCGCGGCCCAGGCGGCCGAACCCAGAAGGATGCCGATGGCGATGATGGCGGCGCGTAGCTTCATGGCTGTCTCCCGGGGGCCGTTCAGACCTTGACGATCTTGACCGCGCACTTCTTGAAGTCGGTCTGGAACGAGATCGGGTCAGTGGCGTCCAGCGTGACCTTGTTGATCAGCTGGCCGGCGTCGAACCAGGGCACGAAGACCAGGCCGCGTGGTGGTTTATTGCGTCCGCGGGTCTCCAGCCGGGTGCGCATCTTGCCGCGCCGCGACTCGATTTCCACTTCGACGCCGCGCCGCAGGCCCATCGCCTGCGCGTCGTCGGGGTGCATGAAACAGACCGCGTTGGGAAACGCCCGATACAGTTCGGGCACCCGCCGCGTCATGGATCCGGAATGCCAGTGTTCCAGGACCCGTCCGGTGGATAGCCAGAACGGATATTCCTTGTCCGGCGACTCCGGAGGCGGTTCGTAGGGCAGGGCGTAGATGACGGCGCGGCCATCCGGGTTGCCATAGAACTCGAAGCCGGCGCCCGCCTTCACGTAGGGATCGCTGCCTTCGCGGTAGCGCCACAGGGTTTCCTTGCCGTTGACGACGGGCCAGCGCAGGCCGCGCGCCTCGTGGTACGTATCGAAGGGGGCCAGGTCGTGGCCGTGGCCACGGCCGAATTCGGCATATTCCTCGAACAAGCCCTTCTGCGCATAGAAGCCGAAGGCCTTCGCCTCCTGGTTTTCGTATTCCGCGTTGAGTTCGCTGTTGGGGTATTTGTTGACCTTTCCGTTGGCAAACAGGACGTCGAACAGGGTCTTGCCCCGGTACTCGGGCTTTTTGGCCAGCAGGTCGGCGGGCCAGACCTCTTCCACCTTGAAGCGCTTGGAAAATTCCATCAGCTGCCACAGGTCGGAACGCGCGTCGCCCGGGGCATTCACCAGTTGATGCCAGAACTGGGTGCGCCGTTCGGCATTGCCGTAGGCGCCTTCCTTTTCCACCCACATGGCCGCGGGCAGAATCAGGTCGGCCGAAATGGTCGTGACGGTGGGGTAGGCGTCCGACACCACGATGAAATTGTCGGGGTTGCGGTAGCCCGGCAGGCCTTCGTTCATCAGGTTGGCGGCGGCCTGCATGTTGTTGTTGACCATCACCCAGTAGGCGTTGATCTTGCCGTCCTTCAGCATGCGATTCTGCAGCACGGCGTGCGCGCCCACCTTGTCGGGGATGGTGCCGTCGGGCAGTTGCCAGATGTCTTCCGCGTGCGCGCGGTGCTTGGGGTTGGTTACCACCAGATCGGCGGGCAGGCGGTGGGAAAACGTGCCCACTTCGCGCGCCGTGCCGCAGGCCGAGGGCTGCCCCGTCAACGAAAACGGGCTGTTGCCCGGCGTCGAGATCTTGCCCGTCAGCAGGTGGATGTTGTAGACCATGTTGTTGGCCCACACGCCGCGCGTGTGCTGGTTGAAGCCCATGGTCCAGAACGAGGTCACGCGGATTTTCGGATCGGCGTAGAGCTCGGCCAGGTCCTGCAACTGCTTCTGAGGCACGCCCGTCAGCTTGGAGGTGTATTCCAGGTCGTACTTCGAGACGAACTTGGCGAAATCGTCGTAGGTGATGGGCTTGGAGCCACCGGCCTTGTCGGCGTTCTTGGCGGCCTTTTGCAAGGGGTGGTCGGGCCGCAAGCCATAGCCGATGTCGGTATTGCCTTCGTGGAACACGGTGTGCTTGTCGACGAAGTCGCGGTTCACGCGCTTGGTCTGGATGATGTAGTTGGCGATGTAGTTCAAGATCGCCAGGTCGGTCTGCGGGGTGAAGGTCAGCGTCAGGTCGGCCAGTTCGTAAGAGCGATGCTCGAAGGTCGACAGCACCGCTACCTTGGTTTTTGGCGCGGACAGCCGGCGGTCGGTAACGCGCGTCCACAGGATGGGGTGCATTTCGGCCATGTTCGAACCCCACAGCACGAAGGCGTCGGCGTTCTCGATGTCGTCATAGCAGCCCATGGGCTCGTCGGCGCCGAAGGTCCGCATGAACCCCACGGCGGCCGACGCCATGCAGTGCCGCGCGTTCGGATCCAGGTTGTTCGACCGGAAGCCCGCCTTCATCAGCTTCAGCGCGGCATAGCCTTCCCAAACGGTCCATTGTCCCGACCCGAACATGCCGACGGCGGTCGGCCCCTTGTCCTTCAGCACCCGCTTGAACTGTTCGGCCATCACGTCGAACGCCTGGTCCCAGGACACCGGCGCGAACTCTCCGTCCTTGGCGTACTTGCCGTCTTTCATGCGCAAGAGCGGCGTGGTCAGCCGGTCGTTGCCGTACATGATCTTGGACAAAAAGTAGCCCTTGACGCAGTTCAGGCCCTTGTTGACCTCGGCGTTGAAATCGCCGTGCGTGGCCACGACCTGGTTGTCCTTCACCGCGACGTTCACGCCGCAGCCGGTCCCGCAGAATCTACAGGGCGCCTTGGACCATTTCAGCTTGGCCGCCTCGGATTCCGTCACGATGTTCTGCGTGTATCCGACGATGGGGATACCCGCCACCGTGGCGGCGGCCGCGGCGGCGGATTGCTTGATGAAGTCTCTACGAGCCATGGACATCGCCAATCTCCTCGTTCATCGCGGCAAGCGTGTCGGCGTGCTGGTAGACCAGCGCCGAGGCCAGCACGCCATCCAGGCGCTGGATCTGCGAGATCCGCGCCATCATGTCGTCGGTGGATGGCGCTTCCAGCGTGACCACCAGTTTCCCGGTGTCGGACGCGCCATGGATTTCAGAGCCCGCGACGGCCAGGATGGCGGCGCGGACGTCGGGCAGGCGTTTGGGCAAGGCATGCACGACTAGGCTGGCGATATGCAGCTCGGGCGGTGTGGGGGACGGCGCGGGAAAGGAAGGCGCGGACATGGGGGTTCCGGCGCGTGGCATCAGCTGCCCGGGGGTCCGGCGATCAACTGATAGAACCAGACGATGAAACCGTAGCCCGCCACGATGACCACCGTCAGGACGGGGGCCATGACAGCCGTCAGGAACAGAAAACTTCGTAGCTCCTGAGGCTTGGTATAGCCATCAGACTCGTTTTGCACACACCACCTCACTATGACAGTTGGGGTATTGCATTGAACGTGCGGATGTCGGACTTTTTAGCAGTGCTTTTACATGCCGTCAATGTTGCATCACGGCGAAACAATCGCGCCACGGCGCTGTATACGAAAGTGCCTGACGCTTTTCCGAAAAGCGTCAGGCACTTGATACTGATTCGCGTTGATGATTAGGCGATGGCGCCGTAGATGCGCCGCGCGTCTTCCGCGGTGGCCAAGGGCCGGCCCAGCGCGCGAGCGCCTTCGGCGGCCTGCCGGACAAGCGCCGCATTGCCCGGCGCGATGCTGCCGTCGCGCAGCTTCAAGTTGTTCTCGAAACCTACGCGCATGTGGCCGCCGAACGCCGCCGCCGTCGTGACGCAAGCGTTTTCCTCGGCGCCGAACGCGCAGATCGCCCAGGGCAGCGTGTGGTCGTACGCCGCCAGGAAGGGCAGCAGGTCGTAGGCCGAAGACGTCTGGCCCACGCTATAGCGGCCCAGCACGAACAGCACCGACCAGGCGCCCGGGGGCACCAGCCCACGCGCGCGCAGCGACTGCCAGCGCTGCACATCGCCTTCGTCGTACAGAATGATCTGGGCCATGATGCGGCGTTCCGCGACCCACGCAAAAAACGCCGCCAGTTCCGTTTCGGGGATCTCCGGCACGGCGATTTCGCGCAGGCCCATGGATACGGCCTCGGGTTGCAGCTCGCGCACCAGCGCGATCTGCTCGGCCGCCTTGTAGACCCCCGCGGCTTCGCTGGTGACCTGCACCAGCAACTCGCGGCCCACGGCGCGGTCGACGGCCGCCAGCGCTTCGCGGTAGGCATGCGCGTCCAGCAAGTGGCTGCCGTCGGGCTTGCGCACGTGCATGTGCATCATGCCGGCACCTGCGTCCAGGCAGGCGCGCGCTTCAAGCGCCAACGCATCGGGCGTCATCGGCACGGCAGGGTGGTCGGCGGCTTTCTTGTAGGCGCCGTTGGGCGCCACGGTGATGATGACGGGGGACTGGGCCAGCGCGGCGCGCGGCAGGACGGATGCGTTCAAGGCTGGATCTCCGGCAGTTCGGCGCTGATCAGGTCGAGGCCGGCGCGCAGCAGGCGGTCGTAGCGTGCGCGCTCGGCGGCAATGGTCTCGGGCGTCCAGGCGTAGAAGCCTTCGCCCGCTTTCATGCCGTAGCGGCCGGCGGCCGCGCGTTCGGTCAGGCAGCGCGCGGGATGGTCCGCATTGCAGAAGGTCGGGTACATGGTCGCGCCCGCGGCCGCGTGCACGTCAATGCCCGCGTGGTCGCGTTGCATGACGGGGCCGGCCGCCAGGAAACGGAAACCAAAGCCGAAGCGCACGGCCGCGTCCACGTCTTCCGGCGAGGCGATGCCGCGGTCGATCAGGTCGAACGCTTCGCGCGACAGCGCGTGTTGCAAGCGGTTGGCCAGGAAGCCGGGCAGGTCCTGCTTGACCTTCACTGGCACGCTGCCGCAGCGGCGCATGAAGGCGATGAGGGAATCCGCGCAGGCATTGTCGCTGGCCTCGCCCAGCACGACTTCCACCAGCGGCACCAGGTGCGCGGGCATGAAGAAGTGCAGGCCCAGCATGCGGCCTCGCGTGTCCAGGCCCTGGCTGATGGCGCTGATGGGGAAGCTGGAACTGTTGCTGGCCAGGATGGCGTCCGGACGGGCGCGCCGGGCCAGGTCCGCGAATAGCGCCTGCTTGATGTCCAGGCGTTCAGGAATGCACTCGATGACGAGATCCACGGTGGACCAGTCCACAGCGTCCAGGCTGGGGGCGGTAGCCAGCAGCGTGGCATTGGCTTCGCGGCCGATGGTCTTCAGGTTTTCGGCCACGCGGGCGGGCAGGCCGGCCGCGCGTTCCGGGTTGGATTCGATCACGGTCGTCCGGCAGGCCGCGCGGGTCAGCACTACGGCCACGTCCGCGCCCATCGTGCCGCCGCCCACTACCACTGCATGCGCCGCGCCCGGATTGGGCAGCGCAGTTGCGTCCGTCTGCATGGTTTGCTCCTTTCTTGCATCGTCGTTGGGGGCGAGTGTAGAGAAGCCGCTTTGATTGATGAATCAGATTTTTTGGATAGAATGATCGTTAAAACAGATCAATGGAGACAGGCAAGGCATCATGCAGATCAATCTTTCGATGCGCGATATCGACACCACGCTGGTGCTGGGCCGCACACTGAATTTCCGGCAGGCGGCGGCGCAGTTGCACCTGTCGCAATCGGCGCTGTCGACGCAGGTCCAGCGCATCGAAGAGGCCCTGGGCGTGCGGCTGTTCGACCGCACCACCCGCACGGTGCGGCTGACGGCGGCGGGCGAAGTCTTCATGCAGCAGGCCGCAACCCTGCAGGTGGCGTTCCGCGACGCGATCGCGGCGGTCAGCGGCATCACCAGCGCAGAGCGGGGCCAGGTGTCGGTCGCCGCGCTGCCGTCGCTGGCGGCCCGGCTGCTGCCGCGCGTGCTGATGGCCTACCGCCAGGCGCACCCGCACGTCGCGCTGAAAGTGCGCGACACGCTGTCGGGCCCGGCCTTCGACCTGGTGCGCGCCGGCGAGGTGGACTTCGCGCTGACCGCCGCCGACCCCCAGCACGCCGACTTGCATTACGTGCCGCTGCTATCCGACAGCTTCCTGCTGCTGATCCCCGAATCGCATCCGCTGGCCAAGACGCGGGGCCCGCTACGCTGGGCCGACACCGCGACCGCCGCGCACGTGTCGATGGTGCAGCCCAGCAGCGTGCGCCAGTACACGGAATGGGCCTTCTTGCAGAACCGCATCCGCTTCACGCCGGCGTTCGAAGCCGAGCATCTGACGACCATCGTGGCCATGGTCGAGTGCGGCTTCGGCGTGGCCGCCTTGCCCGAGATCGCGGCGGGCGCGGTATCGCAGACCGCCATCGTCCAGCGGCCGCTGACCGGGCCGGTGGCAGAGCGTTCGATCGGCCTGGTCACCTCGCGCAACCGCAGCCTTTCACCGGCCGCGGCGGCGCTGGTGCAGACTCTGAAAACGTATTTGGCCGCGCATCCGCGGTAGCCTTTCGCCAAGGGCGTCACGGCGCTTTTGATTTCCCGCAAACGGCCGCGCAATGGCAGTCGACACGGAGCAGCCGGTGGTATTATTCTCAGTACACTAACTAATATCGGAGCTGCCTCAACGTGCCGGATGTACAGAAAAAGACGACGTCCCAGAAGCGCGTCGCAACTCAGAAGACAGACAACAACATTTTCGATCCGGCAAAGCAGGTGCTGTGGTCGCGGCCCGGCTATCTGGTGCGGCGCCTGAACCAGATCCACTACGCCATGTTCTACGAAGAGTGCAAGACGCAGAACGTGACGCCTGTGCAGTACGGTGTGCTGACCGCGCTGTCGCTCAGTCCGTGGCTGGACCAGACCGCCATCGGCATGGAACTGGGCCTGGACCGCACCACTACCGCCGATGTCGTCAAGCGGCTGCAGGAGCGCGGCTTGGTGGAACGCCGGGTCAATCCTACCGACAAGCGTTCGCGCCAGGCGGTGATTACCCCGGAAGGCTTGCGCATCATGGGGCTGCTGCAGGAAGGCATGGCCCGGGCGCAGCAGCGCTTGCTGGAACCCTTGTCCACGCGTAATCAGGAAATCTTCATGAAGCTGCTTTCCACGCTGGTGGAAGCCAACAACCAGTACAGCCGCACGACCCTGAAGCCGATGTAAGGCGCAGGCGCAGGCGCCGCGCCCACGGCGCGCGCCTTTTCGCGTTCAGCTCTTCAGCGCATTCATCCGCGCCACGCCGCGGGCAGCCTGCCCATCGCCCAGCGTGTTGCGCACCCAGATCAGTTCGGCGGCGATCGCCACCGCGATCTCGGCCGGCGTCTTGCTGGCGATGCCCAGGCCCACCGGGCCATGCAGGCGGGCGATCTGGCTGTCGTCCAGGTCGAACAACCGCAGCCGCTCGCGCCGCTTTTCCTGGTTGGCGCGCGAACCCAGCGCGCCGACGTAGAACGCGCGGGACTTCAACGCTTCCAGCAGCGCCATGTCGTCCAGCTTGGGGTCATGGGTGACGGCGACGATCGCGGTGCGCTCGTCGGTGCCAATTTCCAGCACCGCGTCGTCCGGCATGCTGGTCAGCAGCGTGGCCTGGGACGCGCTCCAATCGGTGAAGAACTCTTCGCGCGGGTCGCACACCGTGACGTGGAATTCCAGCGTCGCGGCGATGTCCGCCAACACGCGGGCCGTCTGGTTCGCGCCGATGATCAGCAGCCGCCAACGCGGCCCATACACGCTGCGGAAGATGCGGCCGTCGAAATCCGGTCCATCGGCGGGGCCGGCGGGCGACACGGACGTGTGGCCGTCCAGCAGGTCCACGGTGCGCTGGATCAGGCGGTGCTCGCGGATCGACGCCAGCACGCGGTCCAGCCACACCGTGTCGCGCAGCCGTTCGCTGATCAGGCGCAGCGTGCCGCCGCAAGGCAGGCCAAAGCGCGCAGCCTCGTCCCGCGTGACGCCGTAGGTCAGGCGGGCAGGGGCGTCTTCAAGCTCGCCGGCGCGGGCTCTTGCGATCAGATCGTCTTCGATGCACCCGCCGGAAACCGAACCGGCTACCCGGCCGTCGTCGCGCACGGCCAGCATGGCGCCCGCCTGTCGGGGCGCCGAGCCCCAGGTCTGCACAACGGTGATCAGGTGCACGCGGCTGCCGGCGGCGACCCAGTCGCGGGCAAATTGCAGTACGTCAAGGTCAAGGGCGTTCATCGGCTTCTCACTGAGGCGGGTCCGCGGAAGAAGGCCGCGGGCACGGCATATGTTCACTGTACTGATGAGTCGGGGCGATGTCTCTAGTGTCTATCCCTACTATTTTCGCGCCTTTTTTCGAGCTTGATCCGCAGGCCGTATCGCGCCTCGGGATTTCCCTAATTGGTCAGTACGCTGACTATAAAGTCAGTATACTGACGTAAATTCGGAAGCCGGACGGCGCGGATCCTCCCTCATGGAGATGCCGTGCGTTGTTCCGGTTGTTCCAATCAAATAGTCAGTGTACTGATAATAGACGCTGGCATGCCGGGGCGGGGCAGGCGCCGCGCCATCACATTGGGAGCAGGGGAATGAGCAAAGTGCGCAAGATCGCGTTCGAGGAGCACTACACCGCGGTCGGATTCAAGGACTATTCAAAGAGCTTCGCGCAGCATATCGATCCCGCCGTGCTGGCCGACCTGGCGGCGCGGCTGGTGGATTTCGATGAAGTCCGGCTGGGCGAAATGGACCGCGCCGGCATTGACTTCGTCATTCTGTCGCAGACCGGGCCCGGCGTACAGGCGGAAGCCGATGCCGCGGTGGCGCTCAATCGCGCCAAGGAAAACAACGATTTCCTGGTCAGCCAGATCGCCCGGCATCCCACTCGGTATGGCGGCTTCGCCACCTTGCCGATGCACGATCCCCTCGTGGCGGCGGCGGAACTGACGCGTTGCGTGAAGCAGCTGGGCTTCAAGGGCGCGCTGATCAACGGCCACACCAACGGCGTGTACTACGACGGTCGTGCCTATGACCCCTTCTGGGAGCAGGTGCAGGAACTGGATGTGCCGATTTACCTGCATCCGAGCGACCCCTATGTGATTCCGCAAGCCTATTCCGGCCATCCCGAACTGGTGGGCGCGTCGTGGGGCTGGGGCGTCGAGACCGCCACGCACGCGCTGCGACTGTTGTTCGGCGGTGTGTTCGACCGCTATCCCGGCGTGAAGCTCATCCTGGGGCACATGGGCGAGGGCCTGCCGTTCCAACGGTGGCGCTTCGACAGCCGCTTCGCGGTGTATTCGCACGGCATCAAACTGGCGCGCGCGCCGTCGGAATACCTGGGCAGCAACATCGTCATCACGACGTCCGGCGTCTGTTCGCCGCCCACGTTGATGGCTGCCATCGCCGAAATGGGCCGCGAAGCCGTGATGTTCTCGGTGGATTACCCCTACGAATCGACGGCGCTTGCCGCCGAATTCATCGAACGGACGCCGATGGATGACGCCACCCGCGATCTGGTCTGCCACGGCAACGCGCGCCGCCTGTTCAAACTCTGATCCCTCCGGAAAAAGGAGCAACCATGCAAAGACCCTTCCGTATCGGCCAGATCGTGCCGAGCTCGAACACGACGATGGAAACCGAAATCCCCGCGATGCTGCTGGCGCGCCAGCAGATCCGGCCGGAGCGTTTCACATTCCACTCCAGCCGGATGCGCATGAAGAAAGTGGTGAAGGAGGAGCTGGCGGCGATGGACGGCGAGTCCGACCGCTGCGCGGTGGAACTGAGCGACGCACGGGTGGACGTGCTGGGATACGCCTGCCTGGTGGCGATCATGGCAATGGGCCATGGTTATCACCGGGTCTCGGAAAAGCGCCTGCAGGCCCACACGGCCGCCAACGGCGCGGATGCGCCCGTGATCACCAGCGCGGGCGCGCTGGTGGACGCGTTGAAAGTGATCGGCGCGCGCCGTATCGTGGTGGTCGCCCCGTACATGAAACCGTTGACCGAGCTGGTGGTGGACTACATCCGCAACGAGGGCTTCGAGGTGGTGGATTACCGCGCGCTGGAAATTCCGGACAATCTGGACGTGGGCCGGCACGACCCGGCACGCTTGCCGGAGATCGTTGCGCAGATGGACACCCGTGATGTCGACGCCATCGTGCTGTCGGCCTGCGTGCAGATGCCGTCGCTGCCGGCCATCGCCAAGGTCGAGGCGCAGACGGGCAAGCCGGTGATCACCGCCGCCGTGGCCACGACCTACGCCATCCTGAAGTCGCTGGACCTGGAACCGGTGGTCCCCGGCGCTGGCGCGCTGCTGTCGGGCGCCTACTGAGGAACGCAGCCATGAGCACCTATCTCTATGGCGGCAACGTCCATGCCAATGGCATCCGCCAGCACTACCTGCGCTATGGTGGCGCGCACACGGCGGGCCGCGATGCGGTCGTGATCGTGCCGGGCATCACCAGCCCTGCGGCAACGTGGGGCTTCGTTGGCGAGCGGTTCGGCAAGACGTTCGACACCTACCTGCTTGACGTGCGCGGCCGCGGCCTGTCGGAAGCCGGCGCGGCGCTGGACTACAGCCTGGACGCGCAAGCGGCCGACGTGCTGGCTTTCGCAGAAGCGCTGGGGCTCGCGCGCTACAGCCTGGTCGGCCATTCCATGGGCGGGCGAATCGGCGTGCGCGCGGGCCGGACCCAGCCTGCCGGGTTGCGCCGCCTGGTGCTGGTCGATCCACCGGTCTCCGGCCCCGGCCGCCGCCCTTATCCGGCCAAGCTGCCCTGGTATGTCGATTCCATGGCGCAAGCCCGCCACGGGATGGACGCCGAGGCCATGCGCGCCTTCTGCCCGACCTGGACGGACGCGCAGCGCCAACTGCGCGCGCAATGGCTGCACACCTGCGACGAGCGCGCCATTGTCCAAAGTTTCGACGCCTTCCAGACCGACGATATCCACGCCGACCTGCCGCTTTTGAACGTGCCGGTTCTGCTGGTGACGGCCGAAAAGGGCGACGTGGTGCTGGACGACGACGCGGCGGAAATCGCGCGCTTGGCGCCGGGCACCCGGCATCAC
>NZ_JBHFII010000065.1:24105-40497 GCF_057334215.1 Achromobacter maghribensis
GGCATCACCGCGTGCCGACGGCCGGCCACATGATTCCGTGGGACAACGAGGAAGGCTTCTACGCGGCCTTCGGTGATTTCCTGGGCGCGCCGCTGGCGCGGGCCTGAACCGCCGGGCCGTCAAGCAAGGGAGAAAATCATGCCTGTAAGCGACTATGAACTGGTGAAGGCCTGGCAGCAGGTGCTGACCTTGTCGAAGCTGCAAGCCGGCCAGTCGGTCACGGTGCTGACCAGCGCCGCGACCCACCCCCAAACGCTGTCGACGGCGCTGATCGCGGCGCAATCGATGGGGGCGGTGGTCAACCGGCTGGACTTGCCGCCCGTCAACGGCGAAAAGGCGTTAAGCCGCGATTCGCTGGCCTACCTGGGCACCACGCCGCTGACCGGGAACAAGCCCGCGATTGCGGCGCTGAAGGAAAGCGACCTGGTGCTGGACCTGATGACGCTGCTGTTTTCGCCGGAGCAGCACGAGATCCTGGCCACCGGCACCAAGATCCTGTTGGCGGTCGAACCGCCCGAGGTGCTGGCGCGACTGGTCCCTTCCGAGGCGGACCGGACCCGCGTGAAAGCCGCGGCCGCGCGCATTGGCGCGGCACGCGAGATGAGCGTGGTGTCGGCGGCCGGCACGGACTTGCGCTGCCCGTTGGGCGAGTTTCCGGCGATCAGCGAATACGGCTTCGTGGACGAGCCCGGGCGATGGGACCATTGGCCCAGCGGCTTTGTGCTGACCTGGCCGAACGAACGCGGCGCCAACGGCAGGATCGTGATTGACGCGGGCGACATCCTGCTGCCGCAAAAGCTGTACGTGCGTTCGCCGATCACGCTTACGGTCGAGGACGGTTTCGCCACCCGCATCGAAGGCGGGGTCGACGCGGAACTGTTGCGCGAATACGTGGCGTCGTTCCAGGATCCCGAGGCGTACGCGATTTCGCATATCGGCTGGGGCTTGCAGCCGCGCGCGCACTGGACCACGCTGGGCCTGTATGACCGCGAGGCCACCATCGGCATGGATGCGCGGGCGTACGAGGGCAACTTCCTGTTCTCGCTGGGCCCGAACAACGAGGCGGGCGGCAGCCGCACCACCACGTGCCATATCGATATCCCGTTGCGCGGCTGCACCGTACGGCTGGACGGCGAGGACGTGGTGCGCCAGGGCAGGGTGCTGGATGGCGCCGCCCCGCAGCAATAGGCCATGGCGTCCAACAACCATCGATCAAGGAACCCGCTTCATGCATGACGACATCTCTGCCTACGAGCGCCAGGGCTTTGGCGCCACGATGACCCCCAAGCCGCCCTATGGCCTGCTGATCGTGGACCTGGTCAACGGCTTTGCCGACCCGGCCGTGTTCGGCGGGGGCAACATCGCCCCGGCCATCGCCCAGACGACGCATCTGCTGGCGCATGCGCGCAGCCAGGGCTGGCCGGTGGCGCACAGCCGCATCGTGTTCGCCGACGACGACGCCGACCACAACATCTTCACGCTGAAAGTTCCGGGCATGCTGACGCTGAAGGAAGCGCACCCCCACAGCGCGATCGTGCCTCAGTTGACGCCCGCCGCGGGGGAACTGGTGGTGCGCAAGACGGTGCCTTCGGCGTTCTTCGGCACCGGCCTGGCGGCATGGTTGACGCAGCGCGGAGTGCAGACGCTGCTGGTGGCGGGCGCGGTTACCAGCGGCTGCGTGCGCGCAAGCGTCGTGGACGCGATGCAGTACGGCTTTCGGCCGCTGGTGGTGTCCGACTGCGTGGGGGACCGCGCCATCGGCCCGCACGAGGCGAATCTGTTCGACATGCGCCAGAAGTACGCCACGGTGCTGACGCGCGAAGAAGCCATGCGCGCGACGCTGGCCTGAAGACGCGGACGGCCCGCCAACGGAAAAGGGGTTGCCAACGGAAAAGGGGTTGCGCCTTGCCGGCGCAACCCCTTTTTTCATGTAGACGGGCGCTTGCCTACACCGGGTAGACCAGGTCATTGGCCAGGATGGTGGTGTCGTACACCACTTGGCGCTCTTTCAGCTTGAGCACGCCGTCTTCCCGGGTGAAGCGGTCATAGTAGGTACCTGCCAGATGCAGGGTCGTGGGGCCTTCCACCAGGGTCTGCATCAGCATGAAGGCGGCCTGCGATTCGATCTCGCCTTCAGGCGATTCGCAGGTTACGCGGGTGTTGCTGACCAGGTGCAGCATGTATCGCGGGGCGAACATCTGGGTGCGGGAGATGGCAACCGCGCGGTCGTGCATCATGGCGCGGCCTTCCGAGTAGACCAGCCCGACCGGCAGGCCCAGCTCGGCGTTCTCGCGCGCCGTCACGCGGTACAGGCCGTCTTCGGTGAAGAAGCCGGGCCAGGCTTCGACCAGGCCGGCGTCCAGCGTTGCGCAGTAGTCGGCGTGGAATTCATCGATTTCCTGGCGCAGCGCGATGGCGCGCGCCGGATCGATCTTGCGGGGGGAAAATTCGAATCGGGTTCTCATGTGTCTTGGTTCCGCCTCAGAAGCCCATCACGCCGCGGTAGTAGCTGTACATCGAGCGGATCGCGGCCTCCGAAATCAGCGTGTTCGACGTGCCTTGCTTGCCGGATTCCAGCTTCAGCACGTTGACGTCCGTGCTGGCGCGCCGCACGCCTTCCTGCACGAACTTCATGGCTTCATTGTCTTCCAGCCCCAGGAACCCGGCCGGGCCCATCAGGTTGCCCTGGCGCAGGCGGTGGCGTTCCATGTCGGGCGTATCGTCTTCGTACCCGAACATGGTCCATTGCATGATCATGCTGTCGGGTCCGTTGGGCACGATCTGGCGCACGCCCAGCGTGTTCATCTCGCGCTGGACAATCAGGTTGGGCCACACGGTCTGCATCGTGACCGACCAGGGCGAGTCGAACTCTTTCACGAATTCCAGGAAGCGGTCGTCCTGCAGGTGCAGGCCGTCATGGAAAGAGCGCATTTCCTTCTTGTTCTCTTCGCTGACGGTGGCGTATTTGTCTTCGCTCTTGGCCGACGCCATGGTGCCATGGCGGCCGTGCACGGAGTCCACGAGCATGGCGGATTTGTTGCCGGCCACCAGCAGCCCGAACACGACCAGGAACGAATGCAGCAGGGTCGCGTGGTACGGATCCTTCAGGTTCTCGTGGTACATCTTCCAGTTGCACGGCAGCTCGTTGCGGTAGTAGCCGTGAATCTTCAGCTTCTTGCCGGGAAAGACGGTGTCGAAATCGGCCAGGATCTCGGGCGTCAGATACTCGTCGATGGGTTCGACGTCGGCGCTGTACGACGCGAAAACGACGCCGTGGCGCGTGGTCACGTGGAGCTTGCGCAGGCCGTGCTCGTCATTCTTGAAGTCCTTGGGCATGCCGCCTTCGCGGTTCACGCCGCGCTTGAAGGGAATGCCTTGCAGGTTGCCTTTCAGGTCGTATGACCACTGATGGTACGGGCAGACGAATTCCTTCGCGTTGCCCTGGCTATGGCGGCAGAACTCCGCGCCACGGTGGGCGCAGCGGTTCTCGAATACGTTGACCGAACCGTCCTCGGCGCGCGAGACCACCACTGGCGTCGGTCCGACGTAAGAGCGCTTGTAGTCGCCCGGGTTCGGCAGTTCGGCCTCAAGCGCCACATAGTTCCACGTCTTGCCATGGAAGATCTTCTCGATCTCCTGGTCGTACACGGCGCTGCTGGTATAGACCCAGTCGGGGATGTAGTGCAGCGCGTCCTCCGGCCAGACACAGTCGGCCAGGGCGGCGTCTTTCGAGGCTACCGTGCGGCCGATGACGGTTTGTGATTGATACATGAAAAGCTCCTGTCGAGGCGGGGCAACAATGGAATTCAGGGGGTGGCGACGGCAAGTTGCTGGCAGGCTTTCACCAGCGGCTTGAGCGCCACGGTCTCGTCGGCGTAGCGCTGCGGATCGATACGCAGGCCTTGTTCGAACAGCACGCGCAACTGGCGCAGGTCGCCGCCCGCGTTGATGGCGATGGCGTGGACCGGCACGCCGTCGCGGTGGCCCAGCCAGATGAACTTCGGCGCGTCGGATTCGCTTTGAGGCGTGCCGCGGCAGGTATAGGCCAGCCCCGGCTGCGGCAGGCCCAGCATCTGCACGTTGCAGCCGAACTGGTCCGTCCAGAACCACGGATAGGGTTCCCCGGGGGCCGGCTGCCCCAGCATGGCGGCGGCAGCGGCGCGCGCCTGTTCATTGGCGTTCTGCCACGACTCCAGCCGCAGCGCCATGTTCAGATGACGCCGGTGCTGGCTGGCGCAATCGCCCGCGGCGTAGATGTCGGGGTCGCTGCTGCGGCAGTCGGCGTCGATCGCGATGCCGCCGTTGGCCGGGTCCAGCGCCAGGCCGGCGTTGGCGGCCAGCGACACCTCGGGCGACAAGCCGATGGCGACGACCACCACGTCGGCGTCGATCACGGTGGCGTCGTGCAATTCGATCGTGAAGCGGGCCCGATGCCGGACGGCGTCATCGGGAAGGGGTTGCCAGGCGCAGCGTGCAATGCGCGCGTCCAGGCGCAGCGTCACGCCGGCGTGACGGGCGCGTTCGGCCAGCCAATCGGACAAGGCCGGCGGCAGCACGCGTTCCAGCAGGCGCGCCGCGCTTTCCAGCACGGTCACGCGCGCGCCCAGGCCGCGCGCAGTGGACGCCACTTCCAGGCCAAGAAAGCCGCCGCCGATGACGGCGACGCGCGCGTCCGGCGTCAGGCCGGCGCGCAGCGCCGCCGCGTCATCCAACGTCCTGATGTAATGCACGCCGGGCGTGCCGCGGGGCAGGTTGGGCAGTTCGCGCGCCCGGCCGCCGGTGGCAAGCAGGCAACGACGGTAGTGCAACTGACGCCCGTCGGCCAGGTGAACCAGATGGCCTGCGGGATCCAGCCGGACGGCTTCGGCGCCGGTCAGCAACGCGATGCGCCGCGCTTCATAAAAGCCCTTGGGATGAACGGCTGTCTGCGCATGCGCGTCGGCCGCTTGCAGCACGGCCTTGGACAGCGGCGGGCGTTCATAGGGAGCATGCGTCTCGCGGCCGACCAGCGTGATGGGGCCTTCATGACCCAAGTCGCGCAGGGCCGCCGCCGCAACCGCGCCGGACTGCCCGGCGCCGATGATGAGAATCGAGTCGGCGTCAGCCATGGTCAGCCCTGCACATCCGCGTAGATGTCCTGGCCTTCCACTTTGACCGGGTAAACACGGATGCCGCTGGTGGCCGGGGCGCACTTGGCTTCGCCGGTACGGATATCGAACCTGGCCTGGTGCAGCGGGCATTCGATGCAGCCATCTTCCAGGTAGCCGTCGGACAGCAGCGCGTAGGCGTGCGTACAGACGTTGTCCGATGCGAAGAATTCACCTTCGCTACGATATAGCGCAAGCTGTTTCTCGCCGGCCGCGACGGGAATGACTTCGTCGTCATCGGTGAGCTGGTCGGTGGAGGCAATGCGGATCCAGTTCATATTGGCTCTCTAATCAGTATGCTGAGTAATGTGGTCAGTGTACTGCCCAAAAAATCAACTCAGGAGCTAGGGATTTCCCCGACGCGATGAAAGCGAGCGGCTTGCAGCGCGCTCGTAAGCAGCTGGAAACGCAGGGTTTTCGCGCGTTTCGAAGTGGGGATTAACCTTGTTGACACTCAAAATTACTGTCAGTATGCTGACTAACAATTCAGTGTGCTAACGTTTTTTTGGGTCTTGAAAATGCGGCGTTGGCATGGGTTGAGGCGGGTCCAAGGGGACTCAATCGAATCAGATCGGGAGCACTACATGCAACGACGCCGTTTCCTCGCACAAGCCGCTGGCGCCGCCGGCGCAGGACTTGCCACTGTCGGCATGCCCGCCATCGCGCAGTCCGCGCCGGCGGTGCGCTGGCGCATGTCGACCAGTTGGCCCAAGAGCCTGGACACCATCTATGGTTCGGCCGAAGAACTTTGCAAGCGCGTGGCGCAGTTGACCGAAGGCAAGTTCGAGATCCGCGCGTTTCCGGGTGGCGAACTGGTGCCGGCCGCGCAGAACATGGACGCGGTCAGCAACGGGACGGTCGAATGCAACCACGTGCTTAGCACGGCCTATATCGGCAAGAACACGGCGCTGACTTTCGATACCGGCCTGTCGTTCGGGTTGAGCGCGCGCCAGCACAACGCGTGGGTCCATTCCGGTGGCGGCCTGAAGATGCTGCGGGCGCTCTATAAGAAATACAACATCGTGAACCACGTCTGTGGCAACGTCGGCGTGCAGATGGGCGGCTGGTATCGCAAGGAAATCAAGTCGGTCGCCGATTTGAAAGGCCTGAACATGCGGATCGGCGGCATCGGCGGCATGGTGTTGTCCAAGTTGGGCGCGGTGCCGCAGCAGATTCCGCCTGGCGATATCTACCCGGCGCTGGAAAAGGGCACCATCGACGCGGCGGAGTGGATCGGGCCGTACGACGACGAGAAGCTGGGCTTCAACAAGGTGGCGCCTTACTACTATTCACCGGGCTGGTTCGAAGGCAGCGCCTCGATCACCAGCATGGTGCACGACAAGGCATGGGATGCCTTGCCCCCGGCCTACCAGGCCGCGTTCGAAGCCGCTGCAGGCGAGCAGACCATGCGCATGCTGGCCAACTACGACGCGCGCAATCCCAATGCGCTGCGCAAGCTGATCGCTGGCGGCGCCAAAGTCAGTTTCTTCCCGAAGGAAGTGATGGACGCCGCCTATAACGCGTCGCAGGAACTGTGGGTGGAACTGTCGGCCAAGAACCCGGACTTTGCCGCGATCTATCCGGATTGGAAAAAATTCCAGGTGGATCAGGCCGGCTGGTTCCGGGTGGCCGAAAGCCCGCTGGACAACTACACCTTCGCCGCGGTGGCGAAGGCGCAGGCCAAGTGACCCGGGGAGGCGAAAGGCAGTCATGACGACAGAACACGCCAATGCGCACGGCCGGCCGGGCAAGCCGCAGGGAGTGGGCGCGCGCGTGCCGCGCAAGGAAGACGCGCGGCACCTGCACGGCAAGGGGAATTTCGTGGCCGACATGGCCATGCCGGGTTTGAGCGAAGTCGCGTTCCTGCGCAGCCCGCTCGCGCATGCGCGCATTTCGGCGGTGCGCGTGGCCGACGCGGTTGCCGGCAATGTGTTCCTGCGCCAGTCGATGCCCGATGCGCGCGATATCGTGGCCGATTCCACGCTGCCCACCTATCAGGCGTCGGCCCAGCCGCCACTGGCGTCGGGCAAGGTGCGTTTCGTGGGAGAGCCCGTCGCCATGGTGTTTGCACCGACCCGCGCCGAAGCCGAGGACTATGCGGAACTGATCGAAGTCGACTACGACGACCTGCCGGTGTATGCCGACGTCGACAGCGCGCAGGCCGCTACCGGCGATCTGCTGCACGAGCAGTGGCGCGACAACGTCTTCGTCACGCTCAACGCCGACAAGGAGTTTGACGACTACGCGGCGCAGGCCGACGTGGTGGTCCGGCGCAAGATCGACCTGGCGCGCCAATGCATGGTGCCCATGGAAGGCAAGGCGGTGCTGGCGTACTGGGACCACCAGGCCGACCAACTGGTGGTGGTCAGCGCCACGCAAGTGCCGCATATGATCCGCAGCGTGCTGGCGCAGTGCCTGGACCTGGAGCAGGGCCGCGTGCGGGTGGTGTCGCCCGATGTGGGCGGCGCCTTTGGGTACAAGTGCGTCTTGCAGCAGGAAGAACTGTGCGTGGCCTGGCTGGCCAAGACGTTCAAGCGGCCGTTCCGCTTCATCGAGGACCGCCGTGAACACCTGACCGCGGGCGCCAATTCGCGCGAGCACCATTACGAGATGGTGGCCTACGCCGACCGCCGCGGCAAACTGCTGGCGCTGGACGCCAGGATCACCATCGACGGCGGCGCCTATTCGGTCTGGCCGTTCACCATCGGCCTGGAACCGGGCCAAGCCATCGGAAACCTGCCCGGTCCTTACGCCTTCAAGGGATACCGCTGCGTCACGCGGGCGGTGGCCACCAACAAGCCCGGATTCGTGCCTTATCGCGGCGTGGCGCGCACCGGCGTGTGCTTCGCCATGGAATTGACGATGGACGCGATTGCGCGTGAAGTCGGGCGCGAGCCTTGGGAAGTCCGCCAGGAAAACCTGGTGCAGGGCGACCAGATGCCGTTCGTCAACGTCACCGGCAAGCACCTGGACAGCGGCGACTATCCCGCCAGCCTGCAACAGGCCATGGACATGATTGGCGTGGACGCGGTGCGCGAACGCCAGCGGCGCGGCGAAGCCGACGGCCGCTTGATCGGCGTGGGCCTGGCGACCTATACCGAGCAGGCCGCGCATGGCACATCCGTGTTCGCCGCCTGGGGCACCCCCGTGATCCCGGGCTTCGACCAGGCAACGGCGCGGGTGACTCCCGACGGCGGTCTGGAACTGCGGGTGGGCGTGCATTCCCACGGGCAGGGCATGGAGACCACTTTCGCCCAGATCGCCAACGAAATCCTGGGCGTGGACGTGGGCAGCATCAAGCTGCTGCACGGCGACACGGGGCAGACGCCATTTTCCACGGGCACCTACGCGTCGCGTTCGCTCGTGATGTCGGGGGGCGCGGTGTCGCAGGCCTGTAAGCGCTTGCTGCCCCGGTTGACGCACATCGGCGCGCACTTGCTGCAGGCCGATCCCGCGAGCGTGTCCTGGAACCAGGACCGGCTGGAGGCGAACGGCAAGTCGGTGTCGGTGAAGGACGTGGCCGACGCCTGGTATCTGCGGCCGCAACTGTTGCCGCCCGATGTCGACCCCAGCGGCCTGGAGGTCACGGTGGGCTACAAGCCCAAGGTCGATACGGGTTGCTTCACGTATGCGACCCACGCGGCGGTGGTCGCGGTCGATCCCGGCACGGGCGGCGTCGAGATCCTGGACTACGTGGTGGTGGAGGATTGCGGGACCATGATCAATCCCATGGTGGTCGAAGGCCAGACCATCGGCGGCGTGGCCCAGGGCATCGGCACCGCCTTCTATGAAGAGACGCCTTACGACGAGAACGGCCAGCCCCTGGCGTCGACCCTGGCGGACTACATGCTGCCGGGCGCCACGGAAGTGCCCAACATGCGCCTGCATCATTTCGAGACACCGTCGCCGCATACCGAATTCGGCGCCAAGGGCATGGGCGAGGGGGGCGCGATTGCGCCGCCTGCCGTGCTGTTCAACGCGGTCAACGACGCGCTGCGTCCGCTTGGCGCGGCGGAGCTGTTGCGCACGCCCTTGTCGCCCACGCGGGTGCTGGCCGCCATTGCGCAGGGCAAGCAGCCCGTTCAGGCCGCCGCCGAGGTGATGGCATGAAGGCCGCCGCATTCGAATACGCGCGCCCCGGCACGGTGCAGGAAGCCCTGGGCGCGCTGCGCGGTCACGATGGCCGCGCCAAGCTGATGGCCGGCGGCCAATCGCTGGGACCGATGCTGAACCTGCGTCTGGCACGGCCGCCCGTGGTGATCGACATTTCAGGCTTGGACGAGTTGCGGACCGTCACCCGGCAAGGCGGCATGCTGCGCGTGGGCGCGGCCGTGACGCACGCTGAAATCGAAGACGGCGTGCACGAACTCTTGCGCGGGACGCCGTTGCAGCAGGTGGCCCCGGGCATCGCCTACCGCGCCATCCGCAACCGCGGGACCCTGGGCGGCAGCCTGGCGCATGCCGATCCGGCGGCCGACTGGGTATTGACCGTGGTCGGGCTGGGGGCGACGCTGGAAATCACCGGCCCGGACGGTGTGCGCATGCTGCCCGCGGAGGGCTACATGCAAGGCGCCTACACGACGGGACTGCGCGACGACGAGTTGATCGCCGCGGTGCACGTGCCGGTTGCCAGCCCGCAGGCGCGCTGGGGCTACTACAAATTCTGCCGCAAGACGGGCGAGTTCGCCGAGGCCAGTTGCGCCGCCTGGTTTGATCCGGCGACGGGTGCCGCGCGCATTGCCGTGGGTGCCCTGGACGGCGCGCCCCAGCTGCTGCCCCGGTTGGCGGCGCGCGTCGCGCAGCAGGGGCTGGCGGGCCTGGACGAGACGCTGCTGGCCGATGAACTGGCCGGCGTGATGCCGGACAAGGACGAACACCACCGCAAGTTGCACGGGACGGCGGTGGCGCGCTGCCTGGCTCAGGCATTGGGTTGACAGGAATAACCATGGTTCAGGTGACATTGGAAGTGAATGGCAAGCGCGTGTCGCACGAGGCGCCCGCGCGGATGCATCTGGGGGATTTCCTGCGGGATCAGGCGCGCCTGACCGGCACTCACCTCGGTTGCGAGCATGGCGTTTGCGGTGCATGCACGGTACTGGTGGACGGCGCGCCGGTGCGGTCCTGTATTTCGTTCGCGGTGGCTTGCGAAGGCCGGCAGGTGACGACCATCGAAGGCTATGACGCCGATCCTGTTATGCAGCGTCTGCGCGCGGCCTTCACGAAGCACCATGCATTGCAATGCGGTTATTGCACGCCGGGCATGCTGGCGACCTCGCGCGATATCGTGCTGCGGCTGCCGCAGGCCGATGAGAGCCGGGTCCGGGTGGAGCTGTCCGGCAACCTTTGCCGCTGCACCGGCTACATGGGCATCGTCGCCGCGGTGATGTCGGTGCTGGCGGACTTGCGGGCGCAGCCCGACGCCGCCGTCGAGGCATTGCGCACGGCCCAGGCGCAGGGGCGCGGCGCGGCGCCAGCGGTGGAGAAACCCTTGGCGTTCGCCGGCTTCACGCCGACTGCGGATAGCGCGACCCAATCCACCGACCCCGCGGCCAACTCCGCCGCCAACTCCGCCAAGCCTGCCGCCCCGGCCGGCAAGAAAGAGGGCCGGGGCAGCCAGATCGACGGCGGCTTCCAGGTGCCGTTCCCGGCGGCGGACGTCTGGGCGTTCATGGTCGACTTGCCCGCCCTGGCCAGTTGCCTGCCAGGCGCCTCGATCGAATCGCACGAGGGCGATCGCGTCAAAGGCCGCGTCGCCATCAAGTTCGGTCCGATGGCCGCGGCCTTCAACGGCGCGGCCCGGCTGGAACGGGACGACGCCGCCATGCGGGCGGTGTTCCGGGGCGCCGGGCAGGATTCGCTCAGCCAGTCGCGCGCCAATGGCGATATCACCTATCAGCTTGAAGCGCTGTCGCCGACCGAGACGCGGGTCAACGTGAACCTGCTGTATTCGCTGCAGGGGCCGCTGGCGCAGTTTTCACGGTCGGGACTGGTGCAGGATTTCGTGCGCCGCATGATCGCCGACTTTGGCAACAACGTGACGGCCCGGCTGCGTCAGCCGGCCGGCCAGGGTGAACCCCTGGTTCAAGCCAGTTTCAATCCCACGGCCATGTTCTTCGGCGTGCTGTGGGCGCGCATCAAGCGTTGGTTCGGCCGCGGCGGCTGAGCTCGAACGGGGAAGGGCCGCCGCAAAGGCGGCCGCACAGTGTCGACGAATGACGGGGAAAACCATGCACGCGGTATTCGCAAGAGGGTGGCGCAAAGCGGTATTGGGCCTGGCGGCGGCCGGGTTGAGCGCATCGGCCTGGGCGCAGGCGCCAGAGCCGCTGAAGGTGCGGTTGGACTGGACGCCATGGGGCGTGCACGGCGCGTTTCACCTGGCCCAGCAAAAGGGCTGGTACAAGCAGGCCGGGCTGGACGTATCGCTGGAAGACGGCAATGGGTCGGTCACGACGGTGCAGATCGTCGGGGCGGGCGACAGTTTCGACGTGGGGCACGCCGCGTTGGCCTCGATGATGATTGCCCGCGAGAAGGGCATGCCCGTCAAGGCGGTGGCGGTGTTCGCGCGCCAGAGCGATATCGGGTTGCTGGTTCCCGCCGACGCTGGCATCACCGGGCCCGCCCAACTGAAGGGCAAGAAGGTGGCGTACACCGCCGGTTCGCTGGAAGCGCCGTTCATCGATGCCTTCCTGGCCGCGGGCAAGCTCAAGAAGAGCGACCTTGAACTGATCAACGTGGACGCCGCCGGCAAAGCCTCCACCTATGCCGTGGGGCGCGCCGATGCGGCGTTCTCCACGATTCCGTTCTTCCTGCCCGTCGTCTCGCAGAACCGGCCGTCCAGCGCGGTGCGTTTTGCCGACTTCGGCTTGAATATGCCCAGCTTCGGCCTGTTTGCCAACGAATCCAAGCTGGCGCAGCGGGGCGAGGCCATCGCGCGATTTGCCGGCGTGACGGCGCGCGCCTGGGAGTACATCTACGCCGGGCATCAGGACGAGGCGGTGGCCGCCATTCTGGCGCAACGGCCGCAGGCCCGGCTGGACAAGAAGGTGCTGCGTGGCCAGATCGATGCGCTGCAGCCGTACTTCGGACAGCCCGTGCCCGGCGCGCGGCTGGGCGCCATCGTGCCGCAGGACTGGACGGAGGCGGTCAAGACGCTGTCTTCCGTGGGCCTGGTTGGCGCGGGCGCCGAGCCCGCTTCGTTCTACGTGCCGGACCTGGCGCACCCGGAGCGCTACGACAACCTGGTGCAACCATGATGCCGTGGGCCGTCGACGCGCGGAATGTGCGCAAACGTTATCCCGGGGCATCGGGCGTGGAGGCGCTGGCCTCGGTATCGGTCGAGGTGCCGTCAGGCCGCTTCGTCAGCATCCTGGGGCCTAGCGGTTGTGGCAAGAGCACGTTCCTGCGCTGCGTGGCCGGCCTGGAAACGATCTCCAGCGGCGAGCTGAGCGTGGCGGGCGTGCCGGTGCAGGGGCCGCCACAAGGCATGGGCATGGTGTTCCAGCGCGATGCGCTACTGGAATGGCGCAATGTCTGGCGCAACATCCTGCTGCCGATTGAATTCGCGCACAAGCCCGTGGCGGCATACGAGGACAAGGTGCGCGGGCTGCTGGCCCTGACCGGCCTGGAATCGTTTGCCCAGAGCTATCCGCGCGAACTGTCCGGCGGCATGCGCCAGCGCGCCGCGATCTGCCGCGCCCTGGTCGACGACCCGCAACTGCTTCTGATGGACGAGCCTTTCGGCGCGTTGGACGCGCTGACTCGCGACCAGATGAACGTAGAGCTGCAGCGGATCTGGATGGAAACGCGCAACACGGTGTTGTTCGTGACCCACGGCATCGCCGAGGCGGTGTTCCTGGGTGACGTGGTGATGGTGTTTTCGCCGCGTCCCGGCCGCATCCTCGAGACCATCGATATCGACCTGCCGCGGCCCCGGCCGCTGGCGCTGCGCGAAACGCCGGCTTTCGGCGAATACGTGCGGCACATTCGGGGGCTGTTCCAGAAAATGGGCCTGATTGACGAGGGCGCCCGGGCCGACGCGCGCGTGGAGACAGTCCGATGATCCGGCTATTGCGTGGAACGGCCCGCCGGATGGCGGGCCTGCTGTCGGTGGCCGTGTTCCTGCTGTTCTGGGAGTTCGCCGCGCGGGTATTCCACGTGCGCCCCATCATGCTGCCGCTGCCCGGGCAGGTGGTGCTGGAACTGGCGTCCGAGTGGCGCTGGTACGCCGGTCACGCCGCCTACACCTTGATGACGACGCTTGCCGGCTTTGCGCTGGCGGTGGCGGGCGGCGTGGCGATCGCCATCATGCTGGTCGGGTCGCGCTGGTTCGAACGCTTCATCTACCCCTTGATCGTGGCGCTGAACAGCGTGCCGAAGGTCGCCATCGCGCCCTTGTTCGTGATCTGGATGGGTACGGGCGCCGAACCCAAGATCGCCATCGCGTTCCTGATCGCCGTGTTCGCAATCATCGTGGACACCGTCCATGGCCTGCGTTCGGTGCCGCAAGACGTGCTGGACCTGGGACGGGTGCTGAAGGGTTCGCGGCGCGATTTCTTCTTCAAGGTGCGGCTGCCCAGCGCGCTGCCCTCGATCCTGGCGGGTATGAAGGTGTCGATATCGCTGGCGCTGGTGGGCGCCATCGTCGGAGAGTTCGTGTCGTCGCAGCGCGGCCTGGGCTACGTGATCATGAGCGCGCAGGGCACCTTCGACACCGTAAGGGTATTTGCCGCGATCTTCGTGCTGGCGCTGATGGGCATGTTGCTGTTCGCGCTGTTGGCGTGGCTGGAACGCCGGTCGACGCCGTGGCTGGCGCATCACCGCGAAGACGGCTGAGGCGGTTTCCCGGCACGGGGTGGTAAGCCATGCCGGGCCCGGGCAAACGTGTGATCAAAAACGTGTGGTCAAAAAACAATTCTGGGGAAAACAGATGCAAGCATTACTTGCCTTGTCGCGCGGCATAGACGCGATCAACCTGCGGATGGGCCGGTTGGTGTCCTGGGTGACGCTGCTGGTCGTCCTGGTCAGCGCCGGCAACGCCATCGTGCGCAAGGTTTTTCACTACAGCTCCAACGCCTGGCTGGAATTGCAGTGGTACATGTTCGGCGCCATGTTCCTGCTGACGGCGGGCTACACGCTGCTGAAGAACGACCATGTGCGCGTGGACATCATCGCCTCGCGCCTGTCGCGGCGCGCCCAGGTCTGGATCGAGATCTTCGGCGTGCTGTGCTTCCTGCTGCCGGCGTGCGTGCTGATCATGATGCTGTCCTGGCCGGTGTTCATGGATTCCTACCTGAGCAACGAGCAGTCCTCCAACTCGGGCGGCCTGATCCGCTGGCCCGTCAAACTGCTGATACCGGTGGGGTTCGCGTTGCTGGTGCTGGCCGGCCTGTCGCACCTGATCAAGTGCATCGGCTTCCTGATGGGGCGTTGCCGCGACCCGCGTGAACGCGAGGGCGCCAAGAGCGCGGAAGCGGAATTGGCCGAAGAAATCGCCCGTGAAGCGCAAGCGCGCGAAGCGGCCGCACTGCGTGAACTGAACAACAAGGGCGGCTGATCATGGAGTTCTTCATTGCCAATCTGGCGCCGATCATGTTCGCGACGCTGATCATCTTCCTGCTGATGGGCTTTCCCGTCGCGTTCGCGCTGGCGGCCAACGGCATCCTGTTCGGCCTGGTGGGGATGGAACTGGGGTTGCTCAATTCCTCGCTGTTCCAGGCATTGCCGCAGCGGGTGTTCGGCATCATTTCCAACGACACGCTGCTGGCGGTGCCGTTCTTCACGCTGATGGGCCTGGTGCTTGAGCGGTCAGGCATGGCCGAGGACCTGCTTGAGACGATCGGGCAACTGTTCGGCTCGGTCCGGGGCGGGCTGGCCATCGCGGTGGTGTTCGTGGGCGCGATGCTGGCCGCGACCACGGGCGTGGTGTCGGCCTCGGTCATTTCGATGGGGCTGATCTCGCTGCCGATCATGCTGCGCAACGGCTATGACCGGAAACTGGCCAGCGGCGTGATCGCGGCGTCGGGCACGCTGTCGCAGATCATCCCGCCGTCGCTAGTGCTGATCATCCTGGCCGACCAGCTTGGCCGCTCGATCGGCGACATGTACCGGGCGGCGATGGTGCCGGGCTTCGTGCTGGCTGGCGTGTACATCGTCTATGTGGTCGTCATGAGCCTGCTGAAACCGGCTTCGGCGCCCGCGCTGCCCGAAGAGGCGCGCCGCTTCCAGGAACCGAACGGCACGCGCGGCGGGCGTTCGTTGCTGGTGCTGATGCTTATTTCCGCGGTGTCGGCGTACTTCCTGGGGCGCTGGGTCGAAAACAACACCGCGCCGGTCGACGAGCGCATCGTGGTGGCGCTGCTGTTCTGGGGCGCCACGGCCTTCGTCATCGCGCTGATCAACAAGGTATTGCGGCTGGGCCTGCTGTCGGCGCTGGCCGAGCGGGTCACGTTCGTGATGATTCCGCCGCTGGCGCTGATCTTCCTGGTGCTGGGCACGATCTTCATTGGCGTGGCGACGCCGACGGAAGGCGGCGCCATGGGGGCGGTGGGCGCCATCCTGATGGCCCTGATCCGCCGCCGTCTGACGCTGGACCTGATGAAGCAGGCGATGGACACGACGACCAAGTTGTCCTGCTTCGTGGTGTTCATTCTGGTGGGGTCGACCGTGTTCGGCCTGACGTTCCGCGCCGTCAACGGCGACCTCTGGGTCGAACACCTGCTGACCGGCCTGCCCGGCGGACAATGGGGCTTCCTTATCGTCGTCAGTGTCCTGACCTTCGTGCTGGCCTTCTTCCTGGACTTCTTCGAACTGGCCTTCATCATCGTGCCGTTGCTGGGGCCGGTGGCCGACAAGCTGGGCATCGACTTGATCTGGTTCGGCGTGATCCTGGCCGTCAACATGCAGACGTCGTTCATGCATCCGCCCTTCGGCTTCGCGCTGTTCTACCTGCGGTCCGTGGCCCCGCGGGACCGCTACAAGGACCGGGTCACCGGGAAGATGATCGAGCCGGTCACCACCGGGCAGATCTATTGGGGGTCGGTGCCGTTCATCGTGATCCAGCTGCTGATGGTGGCCGCGGTGATGGCCTTCCCGGGCATGGTGATGCACTACAAGAGCGACGCGTCGGTGGTCGATCCCGGTTCGGTGTCGCTGGAAGTGGGCGGGGCGTATGGGGGCGGGGCCTATGGCGCCGATTCCGATCCGTTCAAGTAGCCGGGGCAGGGCGGGGCGGGCGGCAGCCCCGGGG
>NZ_JBHFII010000065.1:40517-52203 GCF_057334215.1 Achromobacter maghribensis
GCGCCCCGGCCGCGCCAGCTCGGACGCCAGGTAGGCATCGCGCGAGGGCAGCAGGTGGTCGCGGCACACCGTCATCAATGCGGCCCGGTCGCCGTCGCGCAGCGCCTGGATCATGGCCCAGTGCTCCTGGCGGGCGCGTTCGCGGTAACCGGCCGCCACCAACGTGCCGAAGCGGATGGGGTGGGTGCGCCGGGCGTATTCCTCGATGGCCTGGCCCAGCACGGCGTTGTCCAGCAGTCCGAAGAATTCGTGGTGGAAACGCTGGTTGCTGCGGAACACGCGCCGCGCGTCGCCATCGGCGACGGCCGCGTCGTGTTCCCGCTGCACCGACACCAGCGCCGCCAGCCGCGCTTCGGGCACGGGCAGCGGCATCTGGCTGGCGGCATGCACTTCCAGGACTTCGCGCAGCGCATACAGTTCCATCACTTCACGGGTGGAAAACGCCCGCACGACGGCGCCGATGTTGCGCTTTTTCTCCACGACGCCCAATAGCTCAAGTTCGGCCAGCACTTGCCGCACGGCGTGGCGCTTCATGGAGAAGCGCGCCATCAGCTCGTCCTCGGTCAGGCGTTCGCGCGGGTGCAGCCGGCCGAAGACGATGTCTTCTTCCAGGGCAGCCACCGCGCGCTGCGTGGCGTCGGGGGCCTCGGCTTGCAGGGCGTCGGGCGTGATGGCGTTCATGGCAGGCGCTTACTTCTTGGGCACGGTGTCGTGGGTGACGCCGGCGCGCAGGAAATCGAAATCGACGCCCTGGTCGGCCTGCGTCACGGTTTGCAGGAACAGCTTGCGATAGCCGCGGTCGGCGGTGGGCCGGGTGATGGGCTGTGCCGCGGCGCGGCGCGCCAGCTCGGCATCGTCCACCAGCAGCGCGATTTCACGCTGCGCCACCGACAAGCGGATGCGGTCGCCATTCTGCACGTAAGCCAGCGGTCCGCCAATGGCGGCCTCGGGCGTGACATGCAGCACGATGGTGCCCGCCGCCGTGCCGCTCATGCGGCCGTCCGAAATGCGGACCATGTCTTTGACGCCCGCGCGCGCCAGCTTTTTCGGGATCGGCATGTAGCCGGCTTCCGGCATGCCGGGCGCGCCGGTCGGGCCGATGCGCTTGAGCACCAGGATGTCGTCCGCCGTCACGTCCAGCGCGTCGTCGTCGATGCGGCGCGCCATGTCTTCGGCATCTTCGAATACCACCGCCCGGCCTTCGTGCTCCATCAGCTTGGGGTTGGCGGCCGACTGCTTGATGATGGCGCCGCCCGGAGCCAGGTTGCCGCGCAGCACGGCCAGGCCGCCCATCGGATAAATGGGAGCCTCGGCGGTGCGGATCACGTCCTGCGCGAAGGCGGCGGGCGCGTCATCCAGTTCCTGGCCCAGGGTGCGGCCCGATACGGTCATCACATCCAGGTGCAGGTAAGGCCGCAGTTCGCGCAGCAGCGCCAGCATGCCGCCCGCGTCGTGGAAGTCTTCCATATAGTGCTGGCCGGACGGTTTCAGGTCGACCAGGACGGGGGTTTCGCGGCTGATGCGGTCCAGGCCCGCCAGGTCGATGTCGATGCCCAGGCGGCCCGCGATGGCGGTCAGGTGGACGATGCCGTTGGTAGACCCGCCGATGGACAGCAGCACGCGCAAGGCATTTTCAATGGACTTGCCGTTGATGATCTGGTCGGGCGTCAGCCGCGACGCCGCCATGGCCACGGCGGTGGCGCCGGTCCGTTCGGCCACGCGCACGCGGTCGGCGGTGACGGCCGGGGCCGATGCGCCGCCCGCCACCATCATGCCCAGGGCTTCGGTGATGCACGCCATGGTGCTGGCGGTGCCCATGACGGAACAGGTGCCCACGCTGGCGACCAGCTGATTGTTGACGTCGGCGATTTCCGGCGCGTCGATCTCGTCGGCGCGATAGCGGCCCCAGTAGCGGCGGCAGTCGGTGCAGGCGCCCACGCGTTCACCGCGGTGCGAGCCGGTCAGCATCGATCCGGTGACCAGCTGGATGGCGGGCACGCCGGCCGAGGCGGCGCCCATCAGTTGGGCCGGCACGGTCTTGTCGCAGCCGCCGATCAGCACGACGGCATCCATGGGCTGCGCGCGGATCATCTCCTCGGTGTCCATGGACATGAGGTTGCGCAGGTACATGCTGGTCGGCTGCGAGAAGCTTTCGTGCACCGAGATGGTCGGGAAGTCCATCGGCAGGCCGCCCGCCAGCATCACGCCGCGCTTGACGGCTTCGATCAGCTGGGGCGCGTTGCCATGACACGGGTTGTAGCTGCTGCCGGTGTTGACGATGCCGATGATCGGACGGGCCAGCGCGTCGTCGGAGAGACCGGCGCCCTTGATGAACGCCTTGCGCAGGAACAGCGAGAAGCCCTTGTCGCCATAGTTGGTCAGGCCGCGCGCCACGCCCTGGGCGGTTGCGCTGTCGCTGTCGAAAGGTCCTGCTGCGGGCTTGCCGCCTTTGGTCTCGTCCGTCATGTTCAGTCCCGATAATATTATTGATAATCCAGGGGCAAGATCATATCCAGCCTTTGCAGTCGCCGGCAAGCGCTTTGTGCACGTCGATATATTGATCTGTTTATTAGATCAGTCGATAGAAAAATTCTGATTCTTCTATCAAGTTCGGACTCCTACACTGGCGCTCGTTGACGAGCCGGGCGTCCGTCCATTCCTATACTCATCCCGGCTGGAGAGACCCCATGTCAGACCTGCGTCTGCGGCCGCGCCGTGCCGTCCTGCTTACCCTTTTGGCCCTCTGTGCCGGCGTTTCCGCCCCGGCGATGTCGGCCGACGCCTACCCCGACAAGCCCATCCGCATGATCGTGCCGTATCCGCCCGGAGGCGCGACCGACGTGATCGGCCGCGTGCTGGCGCAGGAGCTGACGAGCGCGCTGGGCCAGTCGGTGATCGTTGAAAACCGCGCGGGCGCTGCCGGCAACATTGGCGCGGACCAGGTCGCCAAGGCGCAGCCCGACGGCTACACCCTGCTGATGGGCGCGCTGACCAGCCATTCCATCAACGCCGCCCTGTACCGCGGCCGCGTCACGTATGACGTGGAAAAGAGCTTCGCCCCGGTGTCCATCGTGGGCACGGTGCCGCTGGTATTCGTGGTGAACCCGTCGGTGCAGGCCAAGACGCTGTCCGAGTTCATCGCGCTGGCCAAGTCCAAGCCCGGCTACATCACCATGGCGTCGGCCGGCAACGGATCGCCCCAGCATCTGGCCGGCGAAATGTTCAAGCGTTCGGCCGGCGTGGACATCCTGCATGTCCCCTACAAGGGCAGCGGCCCCGCCATGACCGACCTGATGGGCGGTCAGGTGCTGAGCATGATCGAAACCGTGCCTGCGGCGCAGGGCAATATCAAGGCGGGCAAGCTGCGTGCCTTGGCGGTGACGTCTCCGGCGCGCGTCGAGACGCTGCCCGATGTGCCGACCGCCGCGGAAGCGGGGTTGAAGGACTTTGAAGTCAGTTCGATGTTCGGCATCGTCGCGCCCGCCAATACGCCGGCGCCGGTGATCGATCGCCTGAACGGCGAGCTGAAGAAGATCCTGGCCAAGCCGGAAGTGAAGGCGTCGCTGCTGAACCAAGGCGCCATCGCCACCTGGACGACGCCGGCCGATGCCCGCGCCCGCGTGTCGGCGGAAGTGGCGCGTTGGACCAAGGTGATCGACGAAGCGGGGGTGAAAGGAGACTGACCGGCCGGTTTGATCCGCCGGTTTGATCCTCCGGTCGCGCGGTTGATGCGACACGCCGAAGATTTCTTCACGAAATCTTCGGCGATTTTGTTTCTGCATTGCAGTGGGGGGCTGACGCAACAAGGTGATCGCGCTTGGGCGTGGCGGCGCATTAAAGCCACCGGGAACGAGAGAACTCCCCGCTTGCCCGTGATAGGCGTTGCAACAATCCGCAATACTGGGAATATCGCGCCGCAACGGGGTATTGACCCCGTCCAGGCTAGGCCGTAATGTACTTTTCGGTCCGACTAGGGCTGTTCATCCTAAAGGACGCCTTGTTAGCGTGAACCAGCCGTAGGACAGTGGGGGGATACCACGATGACAGAGAATCAGGACGAAAGGTCGATCCTGCATACGCATTTCGGTACGCATAGTCCCTATTGGCGTTTGTCGGCCGATAGCGACGCCTTTGAGCTCGCCGCCGTCAAGGGCGCGGCCAATATCGCGATGGCGCTACGCCCGGATCAGGCCGACGCCATCCGTTCCCTGACGGGCATCACCTCCAGCCTGCGCATCGACCTCACGCTCTACGGGGACGCGCTGCGGCTGCATCTGGTGGGCCGCAAGATCAACCCCAATGAATGGGCCGGCACGGCGTCGGCGCATTCCGACACCGAGGCCGTTGCAAAGGATCTGGTCGAAGGCCTGTCCTTTGCCGAGACCGTGGTGTCCGAAGCCAACTCCGTGATTGTCATCGTCGACCAGAACGGCCGGGTGCAGCGCTTCAACAAGCTCAGCGAGGAATACACCGGCAAGCGCGAGCAGGACATCGTCGGGCGCAGCGTGTTTGAGATGTTCATGACGCGAGAAGAGGCCATGGCCTCGCGCCGTAATATCGCAGAGTTCTACAAGCGTGGTCAGTCCTACGAGGCCGAACGGCTGATCAACACGGTCAAGGGGCCCCGGCTGTTCCTGTTCCGGAACAAGTTCGTCACCAGCGGCAGCGGCGAAAAACGCGTCTACCTGATCTGCTCGGGCACCGACATCACCGAAGAGCGCCAGGCGCAAGAACGCCTGCGCGTGCTGGCCAACACCGACACCCTGACCAACCTGCCCAACCGCCATTCGATTACCGCGCGGCTCAAGGCGGCGCTGGCGGCGGGCAAGGAAGGGCGGGGCGGCGTGCTGTTCCTGGACCTGGACAACTTCAAGCGCATCAACGACCACTACGGACACGGCTTCGGCGACCGCCTGCTCAAGGCGGTGTCGGTGGCAATTTCGACCTGCCTGTCCGACGGGCAGACGCTGGCGCGGCTGGGCGGCGACGAGTTCATCGTGCTGCAGGAAGAGGCGCAGGCGTGGCAACTGGAAGCCACCGCGGAACGCATCATCGAACGCCTGCGCGAGCCTTTCCGCCAGGGACTGATCGAGGTCTACACCAGTTGCTCGATCGGCATCGCGATGTACCCCGACCACGGCGCCGACCTGGACAGCGTCGTGCGCAGCGCCGACATCGCCATGTACGTGGCCAAGGAAGCGGGGCGCCATACCTACCGCGTCTTCCAGCCCGACATGGACCGGCGCAACGCGGACTATGTCTGGCTGGACACGAACCTGCGCAAGGCGTTGGCCGAAAACCACCTGATGCTGTATTACCAGCCCAAGCTTGTGGGCCGCACCGGCGAAGTCGACGGCGTCGAAGCGCTGTTGCGCTGGCGCTCGCCCGAGCGTGGCATGGTCTGCCCCAGCGTCTTCATTCCGTACGCCGAGGAATCCGGCCTGATTTCGCCGCTGGGTGTCTGGGTCATGCGCGAGGCCGCCCGCCAGGCGGCCGCCTGGAAGCGCGATGGCCTGAACATCCGGATCGCGATCAACATGTCGGCGCGCCAATTGGACGACAAGGGCGTGGTCAGCGACTTCATGAGCGCCCTTGGCGACGCCGAGCTGGACCCGTGCCTGCTGGACATCGAGCTGACGGAAAGCTGCCTGATCGAAGACGAAGGCGCGGCGATCGACCTGATCAAGCAGTTCCGCCAATTAGGGGCACGCGTCCACCTGGACGACTTCGGCACCGGCTATTCGTCGTTGTCGCAATTGGCGCGCATTCCGTTGGACGCGATCAAGCTGGACGCCAGCTTCGTGCGCGGCGTGAACGAGAATCCGGTGTCGCAGGCGCTGGCGCGAGCCATCGTGGCCGTGGCGCGCACGTTGGAACTGAAGGTGATCGCGGAAGGGGTCGAGACGTTGGAAGAAACTTCGTTCCTGGACACGCTGGGCGTGGATGCCAAACAAGGCTATCTGTACGCCAAACCCATGCCCGCGGCCGAATTCGTCACGTGGCTGGCCCAGCGCCGCCGGCTGCATCTGATCGCCTGATACAGCCGGCGCCCTCGTGCAGCGGATTAGTGCATGGTGGCTTCCTGCACCGAGTCGGGGCTGGCGGCGGTGCGGCGGTTCTGCGCCATCACCAGGCGTTCCATGTAGGCGCGGTCCTTCGGATCGATCGAGAAGGCGGCTTCGACCCAGTCCTCGGTGATGTCCATCAACTCAGAGCGTGACAGGTTCAGCACGCGCTGGCGCGCGCGCAGCATCGCGCGCATGCCGTTGAGCTTGGGACGCATCACGTCGATGAAGGTGCGCGTGGCGCGGTACGCTTCGCCCGGCTCGAACAGCGTGTCCACCAGCCCTTTGCCGTGGAACCATTCGGCGGTATGCGATTCCCCCGTGCTGATCAGTTCTTCGGCCAGCTTCATGCCCGACCGGCGCGCCACAAGCGAGTAGCCGCCCATGCCAGGGAACAGGTTGAACGCCATTTCCGGGAAGCCCATGCGGGCATTGTTCTGCGCCAGCACGAAGTGATGGGCCAGGGCGGCCTCGAAGCCGCCGCCCAGCGCCGTGCCCTCGATCATGGCGAGCGAGATCGCGCCGGTGTCGAACCCGCGCGAGGCGGCATGCACGCAGTCCACGCACGCTCTTGCGTAGGCTCGCAGGGCCTCGCGCTTGCCCGTCCGGATGGCCTCGGCGAAGAAGTTCAGATCGCCGCCCACGTTGTAGATCTGCGGGACCAGCGAGCCCGTGACCCAGAAGTCGATGGGCAGGCCCGAGTCCTTGGCGGCGCGCGCCAGCGTCATGATTTCATCGATGAGTTCGTGATTGAAGCAAGGCCGCGGCTGCGCACGGAGCATCATCCACATGACACGGCGTCCCTCCTCGTAAAACGCTGAAATCTGCTTCATGTTGCCTGCTGCGGTAAAGGGGTGGCAGTCTGGATGAATGAGTTGATTCATTTGCTTTCGTCCAATCGGTCAAGGTGAGTCGGTGTACTGCCGGGTCAGCCTAATACAGACCTTCCGGCTACCGTCTCATGCAAACCTCGTCCGCTTGGCCAGACTTGTCCGTAAGTCGAAAGCGCGAGTGAACAATGCAGGACTATTGCGAATTGAGGCGCGGGATCGGCCGCTCGGCCGAGGCGCGCATCGGTGCTACGGATGAGGACCCTCGCAAATTCGCGCGGATCCGGGCGGTGCGCAAAACGCCGTTGGGACGGCGGAACTCATGCGTTCGGATGACGGAGGCGCGCCAGGCAAGGCCGGCGCGCGCCCCGCTTTGCACCGATTTCAGGCAACCCCGCCGTTGGCGCGCAGGATCTGGCCGTTGACCCAGCCGCTGTCCGGCCCGGTCAGGAACGACACCACGCCCGCGATGTCGTCCGGCTGGCCCAGGCGTTCCAGCGGCGGCATCTTGGCGAAGTGTTCGATCAGTTCGGGGCTTTTCCCTTTCAGGAAGAGCTCGGTGGCGACCGGGCCAGGCGCCACCGCGTTCACGGTGATCCGGCGGCCACGCAGTTCCTTGGAAAACACATGGGTGAAGCTCTCGACCGCGGCCTTGCTGGCGATGTAGATCGCATAGCCGGGCAAGTTCAGCGCGATGGTGGTGCTGGACACGTTGACGATGCTGCCGCCGTCGGCCAGCCGCGTGGCCGCTTCGCGCAGCGTGTTGAAGGTGCCGCGCGTATTGATGTCGAAGGCCTGGGCATAGTCCTCGTCGGAGGTGTCGGCCAGCGGCTGCACCTTCAGGACGCCCGCGCTGTTGACCAGCGCGTTGATGCGCCCCAGCTCGGATTCCACCTTGCCGAACAGGGCGCGCACGTCGGCGGCTTTGGACACGTCGGCTTGCACCGCCACGGCGCGGCCGCCCGCCTGGCGGATGTCGTTGGCCAGCGCGTCGGCCTCATCCGCACGGGATGCGTAGTTGATGCCCACCGCGTAGCCGTCGCGGGCCAGGCGGCGCACGATGGCGGCGCCGATGCCACGCGATCCGCCGGTGACCAGGGCGACGCGTTGCGGGGTCGATTGAGAGGCTTGGGATGTCATGTTGGGTCTCCGTGAGGGGAAGGGGTGAGATGCATCATGAACTATTCCAAACCGAAGATAATTACCCTATATTCGCGAACATAATTCCATTTTCGTTAATAATCGGCGGGTTGGCATGGATCGTTTCCAGGAAATGCAGGTGTTTGTGCGCATCGCCGAACGGCGCAGCTTTTCCCTGGCGGCGGAAGACCTGCAGATTCCCCGCGCGACCGTCACCAACCTGATCAAGCGCATGGAAAAGCGCCTGGGCGCCCGACTGTTGGAACGCACGACCCGCCAGGTGCGCCTGACCCAGGACGGCGAGGCCTATTACCAGCGCTGCGTGCGCCTGCTGGCGGATCTGGAAGAGGCCGACGGCGCGTTCCTGAACACGGCGCCCAAGGGGCTGCTGCGGGTCAACGCCCAGGGCACGCTGGCCAAATATTTCGTGATGCCGGGCCTGCCGGGCTTTCTGGAGCGCTATCCCGACATCGTCCTGCACTTGGGCGAAGACGACCGTCTGGTGGATATGGTGCGCGAGGGCGTCGATTGCGTGCTGCGCGCGGGCGCCTTGCAGGATTCTTCGCTGGTGGGCCGGCAGATCGCGCTGATGCCGCAAGTGACGGTGGCCAGCCCCGCCTACCTGGCGCGCTTCGGCACTCCCGCCAGCCTGGAAGCGCTGCAGGGGCACCGCGCGGTGGATTACCTGTCCAGCGCGACCGGGCGCAGCATGCCGCTGGACTTCATGGTGGACGGACGCCGCGTGCTGGTGCGTCCCGCGTCGGTGATCAGCGTGACGGGCGCCGAACTCTATACCGGCGCGGCGCTGGCCGGCCTGGGGCTGGCGCAGGTGCCGCGCTATCGGGTAGAGCGGGAACTGGCGGCGGGGCATCTGCGCATCGTGCTGCCCCACACCCCGCCCGCGCCCATGCCGGTGTCGGTGCTGTATCCGCAGAACCGGCAGGTGTCGGCCCGGGTGCGCGTGTTCACGCAGTGGCTGGCCGACGTGTTCGCCACGGCCTTCGATCAGACGATGCCGGTCAGGTAGTACACCGCGATCACCACGAACACCGACATCGTCGATATCAGCGTAATGGCGAAGATGTCGCCATACGATTGCCGATGGGTCAGGCCGGTGACCGCCAGCAACGTGATCACCGCGCCGTTGTGCGGCAGCGTGTCCATGCCGCCGCTGGCCATGGCGGCGACGCGATGCAGCACGTCCATGGGGATGCCCGCCGCGACCGCGCCGTCGATGAAGGTTTGCGCCATCGCGGCCAGCGCGATGCTCATGCCGCCCGAGGCCGATCCGGTGATGCCCGCCAACGAGGTCACGGCGATGGCTTCGCCCACCAGCGGGTCGGGAATGGTTTTCAGCGCCTCGGCCACCAGCAGGAAGCCCGGCAGCGCGGCGATGACGCCGCCAAAGCCGTATTCGGCCGCCGTGTTCATCGACGCCAGCAGCGCGCCCGACACGGCGCTTTTGCTGCCTTCGGCAAAGTGCGCCTTGATGCCGCGGAACGAGAACAGCAGGATGATGAAGATGCCGGCGATCAGCGCGCCCATCACCGCCCACAGCGCGACCTGGTCGGCGGCGTTCACGGGCATGGGCTTGGGCAGGCCGGGCAGGTTCACTTCGGCGCCGGCCGGATACCAGCCGGGAATCCAGCGCGTCAGCAGGAAGTTGACCACGCCCACCACTACCAGCGGCAGCAGCGCGATCAGTGGATGATGGTCGCGTTCGGTGGGCGGCGTGGTGGGTTCGTTGCGCAGTTCGGTGCCATAGGCCTCGCCTGCGGCGGCCGCGCGCTTGCGCCGCCATTCCAGGTAGGTGACGCCCGTCGTCAACGTGAACGCCGCGCCTATCAGGCCCAGCCAGGGGGCGGCCCACGTGGTGGTCTCGAAAAAGGTGGTGGGGATGATGTTCTGGATCTGCGGCGTGCCGGGCAGCGCCGTCATCGTGAACGTGAACGCGCCCAGCGCGATGGCGCCCGGCATCAGCCGCTTCGGGATGCCACCCTGGCGGAACATCTCGGCGGCGAACGGATACACCGCGAACACCACGACGAAGAGCGACACGCCGCCGTAGGTAAGCACCGCGCACACCAGCACGATGGCGACAATGGCGCGTTCGGCGCCGATCATGCGCAGCACCGCCTGCACGATCGCGCGGGAAAAGCCCGACAGTTCGATCAGCTTGCCGAATACGGCGCCCAGCAGGAACACGGGAAAGTAGAGCTTGGCGAAACCCGCCATGCGTTCCATGAAAATGCCTGAGAACACGGGGGCCAGCGCGGAAGGATCCGTCAGCAGCACCGCGCCCATGGCTGCGATGGGTGCGCACAGGATCACGCTGTAGCCCCGATACGCCGCCAGCATCAGAAATGCCAGCGCCGCCACCACGATGAACAATCCGGTCATTCGGTACTCCAGGAATGAAGAGATAAGGGGTGCAGGGGCTACACCTTACCCCATCGAACCGGCGCCTTCGTGACGCGTGTCAGCTCAGGCGTCCAGCAATGCCTGGGCCTGGCGGGCGATGTTCAGGTCGATGGCGGCGTCATCGCCGTCGCCCAGGTACCAGGCGGCGGACAGCCCGCACCACGCCACGATCCATTGCAGCAGACGGCGGCGTTCCAGGCCAGACTCGGCCACGATCAGCTCCAGCCGGCGCTCGAAGCAGCCGGGCACGATGGCCACGGGCGGCACGGGGTCGGCAAGGTCGGGGTTGCAGAAGATGTTGGCGTAGTCGAACGCGCGTTCGCCGTAAAGGCGCTTGGGGTCGATGACCAGCCAGCCGCGTTCGCCGAAGTCCAGCACGTTGTCGTGGTGGACATCGCCATGCAGCACCGCAACGTCGCGGGGGGCATCCAGCAGCGCGCGGGCGTGGCGGGCGCTGTGCGCCAGGATGCCGCCTTGCGATCGGGCCATGGGCCACAGTTCCACGAACCATTCTTCCAGGCTGCGCAACGCGGGCAGCGGTTTGGCGCGCGGGGCGTGCAGGGCCTTCAGCACGCCGCACAGAATGCGCGTGGCCTCGTCGTCGCGGCCGGTGCGGGCGTAAGCGGCCAGCGAGCGCGTGCCGGTGGCGCGTTCCAGCAGAATGGCGTGGTCGTCGTGCGCCAGCACGCGGGCCGCGCCCTGGCCGTCCCACCATGTCATCAGCACGCCGCCTTGCCGTTCGTCTTCTTCGATCGACACCTTCAGCATGGCCGGCGCGCCGTCCTGCGTGACCGGCAGCAAGCGCGCGGCGGGGGTCGCGATGGGCGCGCCGTCGGGCACGAGATTCCAACGGGTCAGGTAGGCGTCGAACATGGGAACAGGGGGGAGGTTGCCGGGCTGTATATAGTAGGGCCTGCCGCCGGGCCACTGGTTCGAGTCCGAAGCCGGGGCCATGTCCGGCGGCGACATCATGGAGGATCAAGAATGACCGAATCGCAACCGGACCAGGCGCATTGGACCGCCGTGGCCGATCAATGGATTGCTTGGGCAGGCACCCCCGGGCATGACGCCTTCTGGGCGTACCGCGAGGGCTTCGCGGCCTATCTGGGTGCGGGCCAGGGCCGCGCCCTGGAAATCGGCTGTGGCGAAGGCCGCATCAGCCGCGAGGTCCGGGCGCTGGGCTATCACGTCACCGCGAGCGATGCGGTGGCCGCGATGGTCGACGCCGCG
>NZ_JBHFII010000065.1:52262-76498 GCF_057334215.1 Achromobacter maghribensis
CGCCGCGGATTCCGCCGACCATTACGATGTGGCGCCCGCGCACTCGCTGCCCTACGCGGACGGCGAGTTCGACCTGGTGATCGCCTACAACGTGCTGATGGATGTGGACGACGTGCCGGCCGCCTTGCGCGAAGCGCGCCGGGTGCTCAAGCCGGGCGGCACGCTGTTCATTTCCATCGTCCACCCCTTCCGCGACCGTGGCCGCTTCGCAGGGCCGGAGGCCGACGCGCCGTTCGTGGTGGACGGCACGTACTACGGGCGCGAACACTTCGATGGCAAGGAAACGCGTGACGGCCTGAGCATGCATTTCGCGGGCTGGTCGCTGCCGTTGCAGGACTACATGGCGGCGCTGGAAGCGGCGGGCCTGGCCATCGTATCGCTGCGTGAACCGCAGCCGGACCAGGCGCCAACGGCGCAGTGGCGGCAATGGACCCGGCTGCCGATGTTCTTGTGGATCAAGGCCAGGCCCCTGCCGGTTGGCGGTTGAGGGTTCACGGGGGCGTGGGCCGCCGCGTCACATCGCGGCCATCAGCGCCGCCGCCTTGCGCGCCAGCCTGGCCACGCCGAAGCTCATGGCCAGCTCGTGCCCTTCCAGTTCCGCCAGCGGTACCCAGCGGGCGTCGCGCGCGTCGTCGCCCGCGACCGGTTCGCCGGACTGCCAGCGGCACAGGACCGCGATCAGGATGAAGTGGCGGCGCAAGGCGCCGGTTTCGTCGCGGTCGAAGACGTCCACCGCGTCGAACACATGCAGCGGTTCGGCGACCACGCCGGTTTCTTCCAACAGTTCGCGCACGGTCGCAGCTTCGATGGCTTCGCCGGCATCGATCTTGCCGCCGGGAAAAGCCCAGCAGTTTTCGTCGGGCGGGTTGGCGCGGCGCACCAGCAGCACGTGGCCGTCGCGGATGACGGCGGCGATGGTGGCGGGAATGGGGCGGGCGATGGGTGGGGTAATGGGAGCGGTCATGCGGCGTTCCGGCGTGGGGATAGCTTGAAAGGGTACGCTTCCTGTCATTTAGCGCAAATCCCCGTGGTGCCGGACGGCTTCCTTGGGCACACTGTAGCCGCGCTTGAGACGAGCGCGTCGGATCAGAATATAGGGGCAGCGCCATGGACACGCCGGACCGGCAGTTACGTTATTTCGTGCGGATCGCGGAACTGAAATCCCTGTCGCGCGCCGCCGAAGACCTGGACCAGACGCAATCCGGCCTGAGCCGGCAACTGGCTGCGCTGGAAGCGCATGTCGGCAAGCCGCTGTTCACGCGGACGGGCCGCGGCGTGGAACTGACCGAGGCGGGCAGCCGCCTGCTGGACGGCATCCAGCCCGCCTACCAGAGCATCGACCGCGTCGTCGACACGGTGCGCCAGCGCGAAGGCGTGACCCACGGCACCGTGCGCCTTGCCACCGTGCACACGCTCAGCTACTACTTCATGGCCGAGGTCGTCGCCCGCTTCGTCAGCAGCCACGAACACGTGAACCTGTCCGTGATGGGCCGCAGCTCGCCGGATGTGGTGGCGCTGGTGGAAAGCGGCAAGGCCGATGTGGGCTTCGTCTATGACGCGGCGGTAGCGTCGGACACGGTGACGTCCACGCCGTTGTTCGACGACGAGATGTGCCTGATCGTGCGCCAGGACGTGCCGCTGGCCGACGCGGTCGATCTGGGCGGCATGCCATTGCGGCTGGTCGGCTTTCCGCCCCATTACGCGCTGCGCAAGATGATCCACAGCGCGGGCCTGCAGCCCGAATTCATGGCCGAGGCCGAAACCATCGACGCCATGCTCAAGCTGGTGTCTTCGGGCGTGGGCGCCTGTATTCTGCCGTCGCGCATCCCCGATAAGCTGCTGACCGACTACGGCTTGCGCAAGGTGGGCATCCGCAGCCCGGTCCTGCGCCGGCGGGTGGTGGCGATCACCCCGGGCCAGCGCCAGCCGCTGCCGCTGGTCGCCGAGCTGCTGGCCTGCGCGCACCGCATCGCCGCGGCCTAGCGGCTGGCTTCGCCGCAGCTGGCCGAATAGCAGCTATGAGCCTGGCTGCATGGCTCTATGGCGCGGTGGTTTCCATACTGTCCTGACCTTGCGCGGCGTCCATCGACGCCGAAAGCAAAGGACATCAAGGGGAACCCATGACAACCGCATTGCGAGAAAAAACGTATTTCGACACCCGCGCCACGCAGGAAATGGCGCGCCATCTACAGGCCGTGCCCCGCAGCACGCAGGAAACCATGGCCTACGCCTGCCGCATCCTGGCGATGACCGAGCAGGAAGCGGGCCTGGCCGGGCAGATCAGCGTGCGCTCGGATCGGCCGGGCGCGTACTGGACCCTGCGCTTCGGCCTGGGATTCGATGAGGCGACGCCCGCCGACTTCATCGAAGTCGACCGCGACCTGCACACCCTGACGGGCGACGGCATGCCCAACCCGGCCACCCGTTTCCACCTGTGGGTCTACGAAGCGCGGCCCGACGTGCAGTCCATCATCCACACGCATTCGCCCTGGGCGTCCGCGCTGGCCGCGGCGCGCCAGCCGTTGGTGATCTCGCAGATGGATATGACGCCGCTGCACGATGATTGCGCGTTCCTGGGCGAATGGCCCGGGGTGCCGATCGCGGATCAGGAAGGGGTGATCATCTCGGAGGCGCTGGGGCGCAAGCGCGCCATCATCCTGGCGCACCATGGTTATCTGACGGCGGCCGCTTCCTGCGAGGAAGCAACGTATCTGTCGGTGTACCTGGAGCGCGCGGCGCGCATGCAGATCCGCGCCCAGGCTTTCGGACCGTTGACGCCGGTGGATGACGCCCTGGCCCGCGAGGCGCACGACTACCTGCTCAAGCCGTCGATCGTGCGCGCCACGTTCAACTACTGGGCCAGGCAGACGCACGGCATCGCGCCGCTGCCGCAGCCCCAAGCCTGATTCCGCCGACGATCCGATCAAGACTTTTTCAAGGGGAGTCACGATGATGACGACCAAGCCTGCGGCTGCGCGCTCGCGCCGCGATTATGTGACGGCTGGCCTTGCCAGCATGATGGGCACCACGATCGAGTGGTATGACTTCTTCCTGTACGGCACGGCTGCCGCATTGATTTTCAACAAGATCTTCTTTCCCGCTTTCGACCCGTTGACGGGCACGCTGGCGGCCTTTGCCACGTATTCGGTGGGCTTTTTCGCGCGGCCGCTGGGCGGCGTGATCTTCGGCCATTACGGCGACAAGATCGGCCGCAAGTCCATGCTGCTGATCACGTTGCTGCTGATGGGCGTGCCCACCATCCTGATCGGGCTGATCCCGTCGTATGAGCAGATCGGCTATTGGGCCGCCGTGCTGCTGGTGCTGATGCGTTTCCTGCAAGGCATCGCGGTGGGCGGCGAATGGGGCGGCGCGGTGCTGATGGCGGTGGAGCATGCGCCCGAGGGCAAGAAGGGATTTTTCGGCAGCCTGCCGCAAGCCGGCGTGGCGCCCGGCCTGATTTTGTCGTCGCTGGCGATGGGCGCGGTGGCCGCGCTGCCGGAAGAGGACATGCTGGCCTGGGGGTGGCGCCTGCCGTTCCTGGCCAGTGTGGTGCTGCTGCTGGTGGGATGGTTCATCCGCGTGAAAGTGGCCGAGTCGCCCGATTTCGAGCAGATGCGCGAAAAGGGCGCCAAGGTCGAGGTGCCGGTGGCCGAAGTGCTGAAGCACCATCGCCGCGCGCTGCTGGTGGTGGTGGGCGCGCGGTTGGCCGAGGTGACGTGGTTCTACACGGTCGTGACGTTTTCGCTGGCCTACGCCACCGGTACGTTGGGCATCCCGCGTTCGGTCATGCTGGACGCCACGATCTGGGGAGCGGCGCTTGCGTTGTTCACGATGCCGCTGTTCGGCGTGCTGGGCGACAAGATCGGCCACAAGTGGGTGTTCATGGCGGGCACGGTGGGCATCCTGATCTGCGCGCCGCTGTTTTTCAACTTGCTGGGATCGGGTGACAAAGGCGGGATCATCGTGGCGGTTTGCCTGGCGGTGGGGCTGGTGTACGCCTGCCTGTACGGGCCCGAGGGCACGCTGTTCTCCAGCCAGTTCCCGGCGCACGTGCGGTACACCGGCATTTCGCTGGCGGTGCAGGTGTCCGGCGCCATCGGGGGCGGCCTGGCGCCCATCGTCGCGACGTGGCTGCTGGCCAAGGGCGGCGGCGATCCCAAGTACGTGGTCTGGTACCTGAGCGCCTTGGGCGTGGTCGCTTTTATCAGCGCCTGGCGCATGCAGGGCGAGGCCGCCGCGCATCCCGCGCTGCGCGTGCCTTCGGCGGCAAGGACCTGAGAACGCCATGAAGACGATCGACTATTACTTCTGGATGAACTCCGACTGGGCCTATCTGGGCGCCGACCGGCTTGAAGCGCTCGCCGCCCGGCAGCAGGCGGTGATCCGATACCTGCCCGTGGACCTGCCTGATGTCTATTCGCGCACGGGCGGCGTGCTGCTGGGGCAGCGCTCGCCCGAACGGCAGGCCTACCGCGTGGCGGAGCTGGCGCGCTGGTGCCGCAAGCTGGGCGTTCACGTGAACCCGCAGCCGGCGCACATGTGTCCGGATGCGGGGCTGGCCTCGCGCATCGTCATCGCGGCGGACCTTGCCGACACGCCGGTGCCGGCGCTGTACAAGGCGATCCTGAAAGCGCAGTGGGTGGACGAACAGGACATCTCCGACCCCGCCGTCTTGCGTGGCGTGCTGGAACGGCTGGGTCTGCCGGCCGACCGCTTGCTGACGGCGGCGCAGGCCCCCGCCATCGACGCCGCGTATCGCCGCAACACGGACGACGCGGTCAAGGCCGGCGTCTTCGGATCGCCGTCCTACGTGTTCCGGGGCGAGGTTTTCTGGGGGCAGGACCGGCTGGACATGCTGGAGGAAACCCTCGCCCCGTCGCCCCTTACTTCTTCACCAGCGGGCAGGTCGACTTCGACAGGGGCATGAACGCCTGGTCGCCCGGCAGCGTCGCCACCAGCTTGTAGTAGTCCCACGGCCGTTTGGATTCAGACGGCTGCTTGACTTCAAACAGGTACATGTCGTGCACCATGCGGCCGTCTTCGCGGATGCGGCCGTTGGTGGCGAAGAAGTCGTTGATGGGCAGGGACTTCATCTGCTTCATCACGGCGGTGGGCTCGTCGGTGCCGGCCGCCTGCACCGCCTTCAGGTAGTGCATCACCGATGAATACGTGCCCGCCTGACTCATGTTGGGCATCTTCTTCAGCTTGTCGTAGTAGCGCTGCGACCAGGCGCGGGTCTGGTCGTTCATGTCCCAATAGAAGGCTTCGGTCAGGGTCAGGCCGGCGGCGGCTTCCAGGCCGATGGCGTGGATGTCGTTGATGTACAAGAGCAATCCCGCCATTTTCTGGCCGCCCTTGGTCAGGCCGAATTCACTGGCCGCCTTGATGGCGTTCACCGTGTCGCCGCCCGCGTTCGCCAGCCCGATGACCTGGGCCTTGCTGGACTGCGCCTGCAACAGGTAGGACGCGAAATCGCTGGACCCGAGCGGATGGCGCGAGGCGCCCAGCACCGTGCCGCCGTTGGCCTTGACGACTTCGGTGGCGGAAGCCTGCAGGGTGTGCCCGAAAGCGTAGTCCGCCGTCAGGAAGTACCAGGTCTTGCCGCCTTTTTCGACGGTGGCGCGCGCGGTGGTGTTGGCCAGCGACCAGGTGTCGTAGGTGTAGTGGACGGAATAGGGCGAACACAGGTCGTTGGTGATGCGTTCCGTGCCGGGGCCGCTGAAGACGACGATTCTCTTCTTCTCGCGGGCGACTTCCAGCACGGCCAGCGCGGGCGCCGACCCTGCCACGTCCATGACGGCATCCACCTTTTGGGTGTCGTACCATTCGCGCGCCTTGGCGGCGGCGATGTCGGCTTTGTTCTGGTGGTCCACCACCATCAGGTCGATCTTCTTGCCCAGCACCGTGCCGCCGAAGTCGGCGATGGCCATTTCAGCGGCCGTGGCGCTGCCCTTGCCGGTCACGTCGGCGTAGACGCCGCTCATGTCCAGGATCAGGCCCAGCCGGACGATGTCGTCAGAGATGGCGGCAGGCTGGGCGGTTGCCGGGGCCGTCATGGCCGCGGCAATGCCGGCCGCCAGGGCGGTGGTGGTGAACAAGCGGGTAAGCGTGCTGCGGCAATGCAATGAAATCCGGGGCGTGTTGGCGTTAGCCATGGTTGTCTCCTCTTGTGCCGGATCTGTCTGGAACCTGCTGGCGCTTGATGGCGTGATGCCGCGCTCTATTTGGGTCTGGCCGCGAAACGGGGGCGTGGTGGCGGGATGGGCTCCTTGGGTGGTCGGGATTGGGGTGGCGGGGTCAACGCTGGGTCAGCAGGTCGAATTCCATCCGCACCTTGCGGAAGGGGAACTCCAGCCGCGCGAAATAGACCACGCGGCCGTCGATGCAGGCATAGCGACGCAGTTCGGCCACCGGCGACGAAACGGGGATCCGCAGCGATTCCGCGGATTCCTGGCCGGCTTCGATGACGTTCAGCACCTGGCGCGCTTCCGTGATGCGGGCGCCGTAGAACTGGTCCAGCACGGGTGCGACGGTGCTTTTCTGGATGCGGGCGCGGTGCTTGCGGAACAGGCCGCTTTCCAGGAATACCTCGCTATAGCAAAAGGGGCCCGCGTCGGTGGTGTGCACGCGCCGCAGGTACTGGAAGCTGCCGCCGCGGTCCGCGCCGCAAGGCATGCCCAGCGTGTCCGGCAGTGGGGAATCGGCGCTGGATTCCACCAGCGACACGGTGCCCAGCTGATTGCTCAGTTCCACCGTTTCGGCCCAGGTCTTGGGGATCAGCAGCGTCGGGGTTTCAGGCAGTTCGGCATTGACGAACGTGCCCGACCCGCGCGACCGCCGGATCAGCCCGTCTTGCTCCAGCAGGCCGAACGCCTGCCGGATGGTCGCCCGCGAGATGCCATAGGTTTCCATCAGCGATTCCAGCGGCGGGATCTGCTGGCCCGGCCGCCACGTGCGGTTCTGGATATGGCTGCGGAACAGCGCCGCCGCTTGCAGATAAAGCGGCTGGGGGCTGTGCGAGAAAAGCTTGCGGGCGGACATGGTCAGGGGGCAGGCGGCGGTGAAGAATCCGAGAGCATAGCCTCCGCCATGTCGCGCAGGCGGTGCTTCTGTATCTTCACCGAGTTGGCGCTTTCCACCGACGGGAACGCGTCCAGGACGGTGAAGCCCACAGGCGCCTTGAAACCGGCCATGGCGGCTTTGCAGGCGGCCGTCCAGCCCTCGGGGTCGGCCGTGGCGCCTTCCTGCAGCAGCACGAATGCGTAGGGCACGGTCTTGCCGTGGCGCATGGCACCCACCACCTGGCAGGCGCGCACGCCGGGCAGGGTCTCGACCACCTGTTCGATTTCAACCGGGTTCACCAGGAAGCCGGACAGCCGCAGGGAATCGCCCATGCGCGTCTGGAACACGAACTGGCGTGGCGTCAGCGTATAGCCCAGGTCGCCGGTCTTGAAATAGCCGTCGTCCGTGACGGCGTTGCGGGTGGCCTCGGGGTTGTCCAGATAGCCTTGCATCAGGCTGGGCGACAGGATCTCGATTTCGCCGGACTCGCCGTGGGGCAGCACCTGCCCCGATTCGGGATCGCGGGCGCGCACGCGGGCTTCGGGGTAGACCAGCTTGCCTCCGGGCTGGTGCCGCGCCGACACGTCGCCGTCGGCCGGGTCGCGCGGCTGGCCTGCCACCAGCGCGATCAGCTCGCTGGACCCGTACAGGCCTGTCAGCGGCACGTCGGCCTCGCGGGCCAGATCCAGCATGTTGTCCAGCGCGGGCGTGAAGCTGGCGAAGCCGAACAGGCGCGCCGAGGCGAAGGCGCCCGGCGGCGCGGCCTGCATCATGCCCACCAGCGCCTCGTTGTTGGCGTAGGTATGCGTGACGGCGTAGCGGTCCACGGCCTCGGCCGACTGCGCCGCGTTGAACACCGGCGCGCAGACGACGGGCACCCCTTGGGCCAGGCCGCCCACCAGTGTCGCAAAGCCGAATGCGCCGCAAAACGGCGCGCTGGCCAGCACGCAGCTGCCGTCGTCGTAGCCGAATGCCTGCGCCACCGCCGCGCCGTGGCGCAACAGGGTCTGCTGGTCATGCAGGACGAACTTTGGTTTGGAGGTGGTGCCCGACGTGGTGAAGCACAGCACGCCCGCGTTGCCGTGCGCGGCCGGCGGCGGGGCGGCCGTGGCCAGCACGTCCGCATAGCGGTGCGCCGGTTTGCCCGCGATGGTGGCGGGGGTAGGTTCATCCGCCTCGGTCAGCGCCACCACGCCTTGCAGGCGCGTCAATTGGCCGGGGTCGACGCCGTCAAGAATGCCCTGGAAATCGATGCCTTTGAACCCGGGCCAGAACACCAGCCAGTCTGCTTGTCCGCGGCCCAGGATGTCGGCCACTTCCAATGCCCGGAAACGCGTGTTGACGGCCAGCACCAGGGCGCCCAGGTGCGCGCAGGCCAGAAACGATTCCACCCAGGCGGCGCCGTTGGGCAACCAGACCGCCACGCGGTGGCCGGGCTGCACGCCGATGCGGGCCAGCCCGGCGGCCAGTCCCCGGCTGCGCGCGCGCAGTTGCGCGGCGCTGATCCGCTGGTCCTGGTCGATCAGCAGGGTTGCGTCGGGGCGGCGTGCGGCCAGCCCGTCCAGATGGCCGGAGAATGTCGAGATCGGCATGTGCATGGCTTACACCGTGGCGATCGGCGTCACGGGGGAGCCCACGGCGCCGGGCATGCGCAAGGGCGGTGCGGTCAGCAGGAAGCGGTTGCGTCCCTGCGCATGCAGCCAATCGGCCAGGTCCTTCAAATACCAGAGTTCCGCCAGCGGCACGCCCAGCTTGAACAGGCAATGGTGATGCAACGGAAGGATCGAATGGCCGGGGCCGGACGTGCGCGCCGGGTAGGATTCCACCGCATAGTTGTCCGCGCACAGGGCGGCCACGCCGCTGGCCGTGATCCAGGCCAGCAAGGCGGCGTCTGCGCCATCCAGCACGGCACCGGTCTGTTCAAGCGCGTGCGGGTCCGGCTGGCCGTTCATGGCGACGAGGCTTTCGGCGAAACCCGTGCGCAGCACCAGCATGTCGCCGGGCTCGACGACTACGTTCTGGTCGCGCATCGCGGCCTGCAATTGCTCGTGGCCCACCAGCGTGCGGCCGGTGCCGAACGCCCGCGCCAGGTCTACCAGCACGCCACGGCCCTGCATGCCCTTTTCAGCATAGCGGCTGACGCTGAGCTTGCGGGCGTACGAGCCGCCCGGCGGGCAGCAGGCGTCACTGGAAGGGTCGGGGTCTGCGCCGCCGAATACGTCCACGCCGGCGGCGTAGCCGTTGTAGTAGACGCGGCGGGGTTCACCGTCGCCCTGGATGTCGAACAGGGCGCCCACGTGGCACAGGCCGTCCCATTGCGTGGAGTACTGCATGGACAGGGTCACCTGGTCGTCCGACAGCACGTCGACGGCCTCGGGCTGCACCTGGGACATCGCAAAGTTCAGATAGGGCGTGCCTTCGCGGAACGTCGGCTTGAGCGTGGGCGCGTGCCGGCGCGGATTCAGCACATTGCCCCCCGGCAGGTCCAGCGGCAGCGACAGGCAGAACACCTTGCCCGCGCGCACTTCGCGCACCGCCTGCAGCACCTTTTCTTCCGTCAGCAGGTTCAACCGGCCAAGTTCGTCATCCGGCCCGAAGTCGCCCCAGGTGGATCCTTCAGGGCGTTGCGTCCAGCGTTTCATTTGCTTGTCTCCTATCCGTTTTCTGTGTTTTTATAACTATAGTACGTATTTACGTACTTTGAGTATCCTCGAAAGCCTTAAGAAGAAATCCGCAATCAGCGGGTTCGATAGGAGACAAATCCATGACGCAATCCGAGCATCCGCGCGCCGCGCGGCGCTGGCTGGCCACTGCCGCCCTGGCCGCCGCGGCGCTGCCCGCGGCCCATGCCGCCGGCTATCCCGACCATCCCGTCACCGTCGTCGTGCCGTATCCGCCGGGCGGCGGCGCGGACATGTTCGGCCGCGCCATCGCCAATGCCTTGCAGCCCGGCCTGAAGCAAACGGTGCTGGTGGAAAACAAGCCGGGCGCGGGTGGCAACATCGGCATGGCCTACGTGGCCCGGGCCAAGGCGGACGGCTATACGCTGGGCCTGGGCACGATCGGCACGCAAACCATCAACCCGTTTCTCTACAGCAACATGCCGTTCGACCCCGAACGCGATCTGGTGCCGATCGCGCTGGTGTCCACGACGCCCAACGTGATCGCCGTCAGCGCCAAGTCGCCGTACAAGACGGTGGCCGACGTCATCAAGGCGGCCAAGCAATCGCCGGACAAGAAACTGACCTACGCGTCGCCGGGCATCGGCTCGTCGGTCCATCTGACGGGCGCGTATTTCGAGTCCATGGCAGGGGTGACGATGCTGCATGTGCCGTTCAAGGGCACGTCGGCATCCTTGCCGGCCGTGGCCGGCGGCCAGGTGGACCTGCTGTTCGATAACCTGCCGGGCGCGCTCGCGCAGATCAAGGACGGCGGTCTGGTGCGTGGCGTGGCGGTCACCTCCGGCCAGCGCGACCCTTCCGTGCCGAATCTGCCCACCGTCGCCGAATCCGGCCTGCCGGGTTTCGACGTCACGGCCTGGTTCGCCCTGTACGCCCCGCGCGATACGCCGGCGCCGGTAGTCAAGCAATTGATCGACGCGGCCCGCAGCGGCTTGCAAAGTCCCGCCGTGGCGACCCAGTTCGCCACCATGGGCGCCAAACCCGGTACGCTTTTCGGCAGCGACCTGGCCGCCTTCGAACGCGACGAACGCAAGAAATGGGGCGGCCTCATCAAGGAAAAAGGAATCACCGCGCAATGAACACCCCCATCGCACTGGTCACCGGCGGCAGCCGGGGCATCGGCCGCGCCATCGTGGCGCGGCTGCTTCAGGACGGCTATCAGGTCGTCAATTTCAGCCGCCGGCCGCCCGACGAGGCGTTGCCCGGCGAAACGTTCCGTTCGGTCGACCTGGGCGATGCGACCGCGACCCGCCAGGCGGCCCGCGAGCTGGCGGCCGAGCGGCCCGTGCTGCATCTGGTCAACAACGCCGGGATGATCCAGGTTGCCAACATCGATGAGGTGTCGGAAGAAGACCTGCTGCGCACCATGGCCTTGAACCTCACGGCGCCGGTGCTGCTGTTGCAGGCGTTGTTGCCCGGCATGCGTCAGGCAGGTTATGGCCGAGTGGTCAACATCGGCAGCCGTGCCGCGCTGGGCAAAGGCGGCCGGACGGCCTACGGGGCGTCCAAGGCCGGGCTGGCCGGCATGACGCGCACCTGGGCGCTGGAGCTGGCGGCCGACGGGATTACCGTGAACACCGTGTCGCCGGGGCCGATCGCGACCGAACTGTTCAATCAGTCGAATCCGCCGGGCCAGCCCAGGACGCTGGCGCTGGAAGCGTCCATCCCCGTGGGCCGCGTCGGGCGGCCGGAAGAGGTGGCGCACAGCGTCGCCATGTTCCTGGACCCGCGTGCGGGCTTCATCACGGGGCAGTTGCTGTACGTGTGCGGCGGCATATCCGTGGGACTGGCCGGCTAAAGGCTGTCGTCCAGTTCCCAGGTGAATGCCGGCGTGATCTGCAGCGACAGGCCTTGCGGCCATAGCAGCTTGTGCAGCCGGATCACATCAAAGGCGTAGACGTTTTCCGCCACGGGCGAGTCGTGGTCGAGGATGGCGCGCGCCGCGTGGATGCCGATGCCCAACGTCGCCGACAGGCGGGCGATGGCCGTGGTCCGCGTGATGTCCAGGGGACGTGCGCGCACGGTGTAGGGCGTGCGGTCATGGAAGGGGTGGTACGGGTTGGTCGTGGCCACCATCCAGCCGCAATGCACGCATTCCGCGATCAGGCTCATGCCCTGCGTGCGGGACGCCTGGGGATGGCCGCATTCCGGGCAGGGGGTGTCGGTGATCGGCATGTCAGGCCCGCGTATCCGGCCGGTCGTGGAACCGGCCTACATGGCGTTCGACCGCCTTGCGCGGCATTTTTCCGGCGCTTTGCAGCGCGCCGGCCCGTTCTTCGCGCAGGCGCCGCAGCACTTCGGTGGGGGCCACGCCGAAATGCGCCGCGAATTTACGCTGGAACGTGCGCCGCGACATATGGCAGGCATCCGCCATGTCGTCCACCGACCAGCGTGCCGACAGGCGGGCTTCGATCTTTTCAACCAGATCGCGGAACGGCGCAGCCACGCGATCCTGCAGGCGCAATGTCTGGCTGTATTGGCGCTGGTCGCCGTCGCGGCGCATGAAGACGACCAGCCGGCGCGCCACTTGCTGTGCCAGCGCCGCGCCATGGTCGCGTTCGATCAGCGCCAAGGCCAGGTCGATGCCCGCGGTGACGCCCGCGGAGGTCCAGTACTTGCCGCTTTCGATGAAAATGCGGTCGTCCTGCACGCGCAGGGTGGGGTACCGCTGGCGCAGCCGGTCCGCCGAGCGCCAATGCGTGGTGACGGCCAGGCCGTGGAGCAGGTCTGCCGCGGCCAGGATGAACGCACCGGTGCAGACGCTGCACGTGCGCGCCGCGCCAGCGTCGCGGCGGCGCAACCAGGCGCGCGTTTCCCCGTGGGCGCTGGCGCGGTCGACACCCGGGCCGCCCGGCACCACCAGCATGTCGATCGGGGCGTCGCCATCATCCTCGAAGGTGCCGTCCACCTGCATGCGCAGCCCTTGCTCCCAGGTGCTGACGACGGGGGTGGCAGCGATGGTGTTCAACTGGTAGAGGGGCTTTCCCGCCTCTTCGTTGGCGGAACTGAATGCCTGCCAGGGGCCGGCCAGGTCCAGCGGCTGAAAGCCGTCGAACAGCATGAACAGCACGCGCCGTGGCGCATTTTCCGGCATTTGTGGCGCAACGGAGCGGGCGCGTCCGCCTATGCTGGGCACTGGCGTTCTTGAGGGAGCATCGTCATGCATGTGAATTTTCTCTTGTTCGAAGGGCTGACCCAGTTGGATATGACCGGTCCCTATGAGGTCCTGGCGAATGCGCCGGGCTTCACCGTGGATTTTGTCGCAAAAACGCGCGATCCGGTGCGTTGCGACCGCGGATTGCAATTCGTGCCCACCCAGACGCTGGCCTCCGCGCCGCCCTGCGATCTGCTTGTCGTGCCGGGCGGGCCGGGCACGGATGATGCCATTGTCGACCCCGAGTGGGTGGCGTTCACGCGGCGGCAGGGCTTGGGCGCGCAATATCTGTTCGGCATTTGCACGGGGTCGCTGCTGTTGGGCGCGGCGGGCCTCTTGCGCGGCAAGCGGGCATCCAGCCATTGGCGGGCGCGCGAACTGCTCTCGTACTTTGGCGCCACGCCCAGCGAAGAACGCCTGTGCGTGGACGGCAACCTCTATACCGCGGGCGGCGTGACGTCGGGCATCGACATGGGGCTGAAAGTGGTGGCGGCGCTATGTGGCGACGACGTGGCCAAGCTGATCCAGCTGCAGATCGAATACGACCCCAAGCCGCCGTTTCCCGGCGGTACGCCCAAAACGTCGGAGCCGGCCGTGGTCGAGCGCTACCTGGAGCGGTCGCAGGCGCGCTTCGAGCGGCGGCGGGCCGCGGTGGAGCAGGCCGCGGCGGCCATGCCGTAGGCCGCGGCGCGCTATTTGCCCAGGTGATCCAGCGGCAGCGGGCTTTGGGGCTTGACGGTCTGGATGGCGAAATTGCTGCGGATGTCCTTCACGCCAGGCAGCTTCAGAAGCGTGCCCAACAGAAAGCGTTCGTAGCCGCGCAGGTCCGGCACCACGACTTGCAACAGGAAGTCGGACTCACCGGACACCAGATGCGCGGCGATCACTTCCGGCAGCGCGCTGACCTCCTTGCGAAACTGTTCGGCGTCGCGTTCGTGGTGCCGTTCCACCTTGACGCCGACGAAGACGGTCAGTCCCAGACCGACTTCGTCCGGCGCCAGCCGGGCTTCGTAGCCCTGGATCACGCCGGCTTCTTCCAGCATGCGCACGCGGCGCAGGCACGGCGAGGGCGACAGGCCGATCTGTTCGGCAAGCTCGACATTGGTCAGGCGACCATTCTGCTGCAATGCCTCGAGAATGCGCCTGTCATAGGCGTCCAGCACGTGTTTTGGCATGGATTTGGAAAAATCAGTGGCGTGTAAGTTGAATATGCCAATCATGGTAGCGGGATTGGCATGAATCGCAAGCACATGCCAGCCCGATTTTCCTAGAATGATCGCCTTGACGAGCATGCGTGGGAGCGCGGTGATGGCCGATATGGCGATGTTTCTTGGGGCGTTGCTGATTGTCTACGTGGTGCCTGGGCCGGACATGATCCTGTTGCTGGAAACCGGGGTGTTGCGTGGCCGCGGACAGGCGTTGGCGGTGGCCGCCGGGCTGGCCATCGCGCGCGCCGCCCATGTGACGCTGGCAGCGCTGGGGCTGGCTGCCTTGTTCAAGACCCACCCCTGGGCGTTCGACGCCGCGCGCACGGTGGGCGGCGTTTATCTGATGTGGCTGGGCGTGCGGCTGCTGCGCGCCGGACCCGTCGCATTCGATGCCGCCGGCCAGGAGCCGCCGCGCGGGGCCGGCTGGGGCGGCGCGCTGCTTGCCGGCGTGCTGACCAACGTGCTCAACCCCAAGGCGTTGCTGTTCTGCTCGGTGCTGCTGCCGCAGTTCGTGTCGCCGGCCCACGGGCCGATCGGCCCGCAGTTCGCGTTGCTGGGCGTCATCCTGGTCAGTCTCGGGTTGGCGTTCGACGTCGTGTGCGCGTTGGCGGGCGGAGCGGTGGGGCGCTGGATGTCGTCCAGCCCGCGCGCACAGAAGGTGCAGAGCGTGGTCTTTGGCACCGCGCTGATTGGCTTCGGCTTGCGGCTGACCTTCGCGCAACGCCCTGCCTGAAGCGCATAGGGGTGGTGCTTGCCAGCATGAACAAAGGGCCTGACGCGTCGCCGCGGCAGGCCCTTTTCCAAAGCGGCCAGGCCGCTTACTTGCCGAACGCGTAGGCGTCTTCGTCCAGGTCTTCTTCCTTGACGGCAGGCGGCGTGGCGCCGTCCTGCAACATTTCCGCCGGCGTCATGCCCTTGGTCAATTCCAGCGCCTGGCGTTCGAACAGGCGCCGGTACAGGCCGCCCTTCAAGCGGATCAGCGCATCGTGGCTGCCTTCTTCGATGATGCGGCCACGATCCATCACCAGCAGGCGGTCCAGCGCGCGCACGGTCGACAGGCGGTGCGCCACCACCAGCGTGGTGCGGCCTTCCATCAGCCGGTCCATGGCTTGCTGGATCAGCACTTCGCTTTCACTGTCCAGGCTAGAGGTCGCCTCGTCCAGGATCAGGATGGGCGAATCCGCCAGGAACGCCCGCGCGATGGCCACGCGCTGGCGTTCGCCGCCCGACAGTTTCACGCCGCGCTCACCCACCAGCGTGTCGTAGCCCTTGGGCAGCGACATGATGAAGTCGTGCGCGCTGGCCAGCCTGGCCGCTTGCTCGATCTGGGCCTGGGTGGCGCCCGGCCGCGCGTAGGCGATGTTCTCCGCCAGCGTGCGGTGGAACAGCACCGGATCCTGCTGCACGATGGCGATCTGGCTGCGCAGCGACGCCTGCTTCACCCGGGCAATATCCTGCCCGTCGATGGTGATGCGGCCGTCGTTCACGTCATACAGACGCTGGATCAGCTTGATGAACGTGGTCTTGCCCGAACCCGAATGGCCCACCAGCCCGACGCGTTCGCCCGGCGCGATGCGCGCGGAGAATTTGTCGTACAGCGCGGTGTTGTGCGAACCATAACGGAAGGTCACGTCTTCGAAGCGGATTTCGCCGGCGGTGATCCGGATCGCGCCTGCGCCGGGCTGGTCGGACACGCCGAGAGGCTGGCGTTCCATCGCCACCAGTTCCTCCATGTCGTTGACCGAGCGCTGCAGGTTGCGGATGTGCATGCCCACGTCGCGCAGATAGCCTTGCAGCACGAAGAACATCGTCAACGTGAAGGTGATGTCGCCCACGGTCGCCTGGTTGCGCGACCACAGCAGCAGCGACGCGCCCAGGATGGCCGCTTGCATCGCCACCAGCATCGCGCCCTGGATACCGCCGTTCAGCGTGGCGCGCACCCAGGTGCGCCGCGTGCGGTTGCGCCATTTGTTGACCACGCGGTCCAGCCGGACTTCCTCGCGCGTTTCCGCGCCGAAGGCCTTGACGACCGCGTTGCAGCTGACGGCGTCGGCCAGCGCGCCGCCCATGCGGGTATCCCAGGCGTTGCCCAGGCGCGCGGCCGGCGCCACGAAGCCGAGCGACAGCGCGGCGGTGACGGCGATGTACAGCACCGAACCCAGGCCCACCACCAGGCCCATCAGCGGCCAGTGCGCGCCCAGCAACGCGGTGGCGCCCACCAGCATCACGATGGACGGCAGCAGCGCGACCAGCAGCGTGTCGTTCAGGATGTCGACGGCCCACATGCCGCGCGTGATCTTGCGCACCGTGGATCCGGCGAAGCTGTTGGCATGCCAGTCGGTGGAAAAGCGCTGCACGCGGTAGAAGGCGTTGGACACAATGCCGTTCATCATCTTCAACGTGAAGGTGATGATGTTCTGGAACACGGCCTGGCGCAGCAGGGTGCCGCCCACGCCCAGCGCCACCAGCAGCCAGAAGGCCGTGATGGCGGCGTTCCACGCCAGGTCGTTGCCGCTTGAGCCCGAAGCGACGGCGTCGACCAGTCGGCCCGCGTACATCGGGGTCAGGATATCGGCCACGGCCGACAGCAGCGCCAGCAGCACGATGACAAGCGTGCGCCAGGGTTGCAGCCTCCAGTGGCGGAAGGTAAAGCCCAGGACATCCTTAAAGGCCTGTCCTCGAAAGTCTATTTTTTTTCTAGCCATAACAATGGCCCGGCGGCACAAGACACGCCAGGATGTCCTTGTGAGGAAAGAGGGGATAACAAGCCGGATGCTCAAGGCACCGGCAACTGCGTTCAGGGGTTTGGAGCGGGCACGGAGGACCAGTCGCCAGGTAACGGTCTAGCGATGGATCCGCGCGGGCGACGACTTAATGGCGTCGCGGGGACACGCGCGGGACGGCGTTGAGCATGGGGTGAGTCATCATGCAGCCTCCCTGTCGGTGATTTGAGTGGACGAAAAAAGGAAATGAGCAAAGGCCCGTATTGCTGATTCTATAGAAGTGATGTAGGCGAATCAACGGGGGCGGCGCCCACGCCATGCCGAGTGTGGGTTTTTTTCAACTTGGCATTCGGCGGATCACGCCGACGTGAACAGGTCCGCGGGCAGTTGCGCGACGGCCTCGTAAGTCAGGCGGATGTGGGCCGCCAGTAGCGTGCAGGCCTGGTCGGCATCGCGCGCCAACGTGGCGTCAAGAATGCCCTGGTGCTCATCGTGCAGATCGCGCGCGATGGGCTTGCGCGTGACTGTCAGGCGGCGGTAGCGCTCGGCCTGTTGATACAGGATGCCCAGGAAGTGGTGCATCCAGCGCGACGGACAGGCGCTGATCAATTCGCGGTGGAACTCGCGGTTGCGTTGCTCCCATTCTTCGAAGCGGGCCTCGGGATCGGCCGCCAGGCGCTGTTCCGCTTTGCTGAGGCGATGGAAGGCGCCCAGCACCGCGCTTTCCCAGGTGTCGTCGCCCACGGCGATCGACTGGCGCAACGCTTCGGTTTCCAGCAACACCCGGTTTTCGGTGATGTCGCGGAAGTCGTCCAGCGAAATGGGGGTGACGTGAAAGCCGCGCTGTCCCTGTGCGATGACCAGCGCATCGGACACCAGCAACGCCAGCGCTTCACGCAGCGTGCCCGCGCCCACGCCGTAGTCGTCCTTCAGGTGTTCGACGCGCAGGCGCGAACCCGGCGGATGCTTGCCCTGGATGATGTCGCGTCGCAGGTTGACATAGGCCGTGCCCACCAGCGTGTTGGCCGACGCGGTATGGGCAAGCGAGGGGAGCGGGGTGCCGTCTGACATGAAGAACACTGTAGCACTACGCCGAAAAAATCTCGATAAAAATTGTTGACTTCGAGATTTGCGCTGCCTATCGTAGAAAAAAGCGCCGCCATCCTGCGGAAAAATTCCCCCGGCACCAGCCGGCGGCAGGCGCACCAGGAGACAAGCAGTGATACGGCTACATGACATCCGGTACGTCCGGCTGGGCACCCGTGATCTGGAGGCCGCGGTGCGCTACGCGACCACGGTGCTGGGGCTGGAGCTTGCCCGCAAGGAACATGGGGCGGCGTACTTCAAGTCCGATTCCCGCGACCACACCCTTTGCTATTTCGAAGGTGATCCGCGCGACCATACGGCCGCGTTCGAGGTGGATTCGCCGGAAGAGCTGGAGCGCGCCGGCGCCGTGCTGGAACGCAGCGGTTATCTGGTGGCCGCCGGGCGCCGTGAAGACGCCGAGCAGCGCTATGTGCGCGATTTCCTGCAATTCACCGACCCGTCCGGCAACCGCATCGAACTGGTGCTGGCGCCGCACCACAGCGGCCGGCGATATTTCCCTGGCCGCGACGCCGGCGTCACAGGGTTCTCGCACATCGGGTTGCGCACCCTGGACCCGCGGCGCGATGAAGCCTTCTGGACGGGGCTGCTATCCGCCCGCGTCAGTGACCGTATCGGCGAGGCGCCACTGCTGCGCATCGATGAAGTCCATCACAAGATCGCGTTGTTCCCGTCGACGTATCCGGGCGTGCAGCACATCAACCATCAGGTCGAGAGCATCGACGACATCATGCGCGCCTGGTATCAGCTGCGCGAATGGAACGTGCCAATCCGCTTTGGCCCCGGCCGCCATCCGACCTCGGGCGCGATGTTTCTGTATTTCGACGGCCCGGACGGAATGATCTACGAATACTCCACCGGCGTGCGGCTGATCAGCGCCGAAGAGGAAAAGACCCACCGGCCCCGCAGCTTCCCGGCGGTGCCGTCATCGTTCTGCATGTGGGGCGCCAAGCCCGATATCCCGGAGTTCAAGACATGAGCGCGGTGCGCAAGGACGCCAGCGGCGGGCAGGAGGCGCTGGTGCGCGTCGCCGCGCGCGCGCTGGCGCGGGCCGATCTGGTCCACGCCTACGGGCATTGCAGCAGCCGGCTGGATGCGGGCCATTTCCTGGTGTGCGCGGCGCGGCCCATGGGGCTGATCACGCCCGGCGAGGCGGGCACGGTGGTGCCGGTGCACGGGGAGTTGCCCGACGGCGTGCTGGGCGAAGTGCGCATCCATCAGCACATCTATCGTTTGCGTCCCGATGTCGGGGGCGTGGTGCGTTCCATGCCGCCCACGGTGATGACCCTGTCTTCGGCGCGCGTCACGCCCGCGCCACGCCACGGCATGGGCGCTTATTTCTCGCCCGCCGTGCCGCTGTGGGACGACCCTCAACTGGTGCGTACCGATGCGCAGGCGCGTGGCGTGGCCCAGACGCTGGGCGCCGCCAGCGCGATCGCGATGCGCGGCAACGGCGCCGTGGTGGCGGCCGAGTCGTTGATGCATGCCACCGTGCTGACCTGGTATCTGGAAGACGCCGCCCGCATCGAATGGCAGTTGCGCGCCGCAGGGCTGGCCGACGGGGCGCCCGTGCTGTCGCCCGAAGAGGCCGCTGTCCGCGCGGTGGGCACGGGACGCATCTATGAACGCATGTGGGAATTCCTGACCGCCGGCGACCCCGAGGGCGCGCTGGCCGACCTGTCACAACCGAGAGCGCAATGACCGATTTCCGCAATTTCATCGACGGCCGCTGGGTCGAAACGGGAAAGACCTTTGATAACCGCGATCCGGTCGACAACCGGCTGATCGGGCGGGTGCACGAGGCGGGCGACGCAGAAGGCGACGCCGCGGCGCGGGCGGCCAAGGCGGCGCTACGCGGCCCTTGGGGCCAGCTGAAAACCCAGCAGCGGGTGGAACTGCTGCATGCGGTGGCCGACGGCATCACCCGCCGCTTCGATGATTTCGTCGACGCCGAGATCGCCGACACCGGCAAGCCATACGACCTGGCCAGCCATCTGGACATTCCGCGCGGGGCGGCCAATTTCAAGATCTTCGCGGACCTGATCCGCAACGTTCCCAACGAGACCTTCGACCTGGAAACGCCTGACGGCGGCCATGCGCTGAACTACGGCGTGCGCGTGCCGCGCGGGGTCATCGGGGTGATCTGTCCGTGGAACCTGCCGTTGCTGCTGATGACCTGGAAGGTCGGGCCGGCGCTGGCCTGCGGCAATACGGTCGTGGTCAAGCCGTCCGAAGACACGCCGGGCACCGCCACCTTGCTGGGCGAAGTCATGAACGACGTCGGGGTGCCGGCCGGCGTCTACAACGTGGTCCATGGGTTCGGGCCGGGCTCGGCGGGCGAAAAGCTCAGCCGCCATCCCTTGGTGGATGGCATCACGTTCACCGGCGAGACCCGCACCGGCGAAGCCATCATGCAGGCGGCGGCGGTGGGCGTGCGGCCGGTGTCGTTCGAGCTGGGCGGCAAGAACGCGGGCATCGTATTCGCGGACGCCGATTTCGACCGCGCCGTGGCGGGCATCGCCCGGGCGGCGTTCGACAACACGGGGCAGGTCTGCCTGGGCACCGAGCGCGTTTACGTGCAGCGCCCCATCTTCGAGCGTTTCGTCGCGGCGCTGGGCGCGCAGGCGCGCGGCTTCAAGCTGGGCCGGCCCAAGGACCCGGGCGTGAACCTGGGGCCCCTGATTTCGCAGCGCCATCGCGACAAGGTGCTGGGCTTTTACGCCCGCGCCAAGGAAGAAGGCGCAAACGTGGTGGCGGGCGGCGGCGTGCCGGACATGCCGGACGGCCTGGCCGCCGGCGCGTGGATCCAGCCCACCGTCTGGACCGGCCTGCCGGAATCGTCGGCGGTCATCCAGCAGGAGATCTTCGGGCCGTGTTGCCACATCGCGCCGTTCGATACGGAAGAAGAAGCCATCGCCCTGGCCAACGCCACGCCTTACGGCCTGGCCGCGACCGTATGGACAAGCAATGTCGGCACGGCCCACCGGCTAGGCGCGGCGCTGGACGTGGGCATCTGCTGGATCAATTCGTGGTTCCTGCGCGACCTGCGCACGGCGTTCGGCGGGGCCAAGCAATCGGGCATCGGCCGCGAAGGCGGCGTGCATTCGCTGGAGTTCTACACCGAGCTGCGCAATGTCTGCGTGAAGCGCTGACGCGTCAAGGCAGGCGCCGCGCAGAACGGCGCCGCCGCCCAAACCCCAAGGAGACATTTCATGCAAGCAATCCCAAGCAGCCTGGCCGCGCTGGCTGCGGCGGCGGCCCTGACCGTGGTGGCGCCGCAACCGGCGCGCGCCGACATACGCATCGGCTTCACGGGCGTGCTGTCCGGACCGCAAGCGGCGCTGGGCCAGGACCAGTACGACGGACTGATGCTGGGCATCGAACAGCTGGGCGGCAGCCTGGGCGGACAAAAGGCGGTGGTGATCCGCGACGACGATCAGCTCAAGCCCGATGTGGGCGCGCAGATCGTGCAGAAATTCATCGAAAAGGACAAGGTCGACGTGATGGTCGGGCTGGGCTTTTCGAATGTGCTGATGGCCGAGCTGCGGCGCATCAAGGAGTCCGGCGTGGTGGCGCTGTCCACCAATGCCGGTCCGGCGCCGATCGCCGGCCGCATGTGTCTGCCGAATCTGTTCGTGCTGGGGTGGCAGAACGACAGCATGTCGGAGGCCATGGGCAAGTACGTGAAAGACCAGGGCTACAAGCGCGCGTATCTGATGTCGGCGAATTACCAGGCGGGCAAGGACAAGCTGGCGGGCTTCAAGCGTTTCTACGGCGCGTCGCCGGCCGACGAGGTCTATACGCAGCTGGGGCAACTGGACTATTCGGCCGAGATCTCGCGCATGCAGTCGGCCGGCCCCGATGCGCTGTTCGCCTTCTATACCGGTGGCGTGGGCGTGAACTTCGTGCGCCAGCTGCGCCAGGCCGGGTTGATGGAAAAGCTGCCGTTCTTTTCGGAAAGCCTGATCGATTCCAACACCCTGACCGCGTTGAAGGAGCAGGCCGTGGGCGCCATCTACGGCACGCCGTGGGCCACCACGCTGGACAACCCGCAGAACCGGAAATTCGTCGAGTCCTTCAAGGCCAGGTACGGCCGCCTGCCGTCGGAGTATGCCGTGGGCGGCTACGACGCGGCCTACCTGCTGGATGCGGCCGTGCGCGCGCAGGGCGGAAAAGTGGGCGACAGCAAATCGCTGGCGGCCGCCGTGAAGGCGGCGGGCGCCACGTTTCCATCGGTGCGCGGCAAGTTCCGCTTCAACACCAACAACATGCCGGTGCAGAACCTGTATGCCTACCAGGTGGTGAAGGAAGGCGACGGCATCGGCTTGAAACAGCTTGCCACGGTGTTGACGGATCATCAGGACGCCTACGTGGCGGACTGCCCGCTGAAGTGAAGGGCCCGCGGCCCTCGGGAGACGTCCGATGAATGGATCGCTGCTGTTGTCGCAATTGCTGAATGGCCTGCAACTGGGTGCGTTGCTGTTCCTGATGTCGTCGGGGCTGACCCTGATCTTCGGCATCATGAATTTCATCAACCTGGCGCACGGTTCCCTCTACATGATCGGCGCCTTCCTGGGGGCCACGGCCTATAACGCCAGCGGTTCGTTCGCGTTCTCGATCCTGGCCGCCGTGGCGGGAAGCGCGTTCGTCGGGGTGGTGCTGGAACGGCTGATCGCGCGGCCGCTGTACCGGCACGACCATCTGTACCAGGTGCTGGCCACGTTCGGGCTGATGATGTTCTTCAATGAGCTGGCTTCGGTCATCTGGGGCAGCCGGCCGTACTACGCCGCGATCCCGCAGGGGCTGGAGGGCGCCGTCAGTCTGTTCGGCAGCGATTATCCGGTGTACCGGCTGATGATCATCGGGATCGGCGCGCTGGTGGCCGTGGGGGCGTGGTTTCTGATTCAGCGCACGCGCTTCGGCATGCTGATCCGCGCCGGGGCCAGCAACGCGCCCATCGCCAGCGTGCTGGGCGCCAACGTCGACCTGTTGAAAACGCTGCTGTTTCTGCTGGGGGCGGTGCTGGCCGGCGTGGCGGGCGCGCTGGCGGGGCCGATCCTGTCGGTGCAGTCGGGCATGGGCGAACCGGTGCTGATCCTGGCGTTGGTGGTGATCGTGGTGGGCGGCATCGGTTCGGTGCGCGGCACGCTGATCGCCGCGTTGCTGATCGCGATGATCGACACGCTGGGACGCGCCTTCCTGCCGGACCTGCTGCGCGCCGTGTTCGACGCGCCGGTCGCCAATGCGGTGGGGCCGGCGCTGGCGTCGATGCTGATCTACGTACTCATGGCCGTGGTGCTGGCGGTCCGCCCGCAAGGCCTGGTCTTTTCGGCGCGCCGCTAAGCCGCGCGCCACTGCACAGGGGCAATCGATCATGCAAGAACCTATTGGCCGGCGCTGGGCGCTGCCGCTGCTGTTTCTGGTCCTGGCCGCCGTTCCGTTCGTGGCGCAGTGGCTGGGCGAACCCTTTTACGTGACGCTGGGCGCGCGCATCCTGATCTACGCGTTGGCGGCGCTGGCGCTGAACCTGGTGCTGGGCTTTGCCGGCCTGGTGAGCTTCGGCCACGCCATGTTCCTGGGCCTGGGCTGTTATGCGGTGGGCATCCTGAGCTTCTACGGCGTCGGCAATGGCTGGGTGCAGTTGGCCGTTTGCATCGGGGTCTGCGCGCTGGTCGCCCTGGTGGTCGGGACGGTGTGCCTGCGTACTTCGGGCATCGGTTTCATCATGATCACGCTGGCCTTTGCGCAGATGTTCTATTTCCTGGCGGTCAGCCTGCGCGAGTACGGCGGCGACGACGGACTGAACATCTATGAGGCCAGCGCGTTCGGCCTGTTCGACCTGGGCGGCAGCCAGCCCGTGTATTGGGCGGCCTGGGCGCTGCTGCTGGCGGCCAGCCTGGCGATGCTGCGATTGCGGCGATCGCCTTTCGGCATGATCCTGCGGGCCACGCACGCCAATCCGCGGCGGGTCGACGCGCTGGGCTATTCGGTGTTCGGCGTGCGGCTGGCGGCCTATGTGGCCTCGGGCGTGCTGACGGGCATCGCGGGCCTGCTGCTGGCCAACCTGACCGCGTTCGCGTCGCCCAGCTATATGTCGTGGCCGGTGTCCGGCGAACTGATCGTCATGGTGGTGATCGGGGGCCTGGGCAATGTGCTGGGTCCGATCTTCGGCGCGGTGGCGTACCTGCTGCTGGAAGAGGCCTTCAAGAGCGTGACCCAGCATTGGATGCTGCTGATGGGGCCGGTGGTGGTGGTGATCGCGATGCTGGCCCGGGGCGGCTACGGCCGGTCGCTGGCGTGGCTG
>NZ_JBHFII010000065.1:76518-97458 GCF_057334215.1 Achromobacter maghribensis
GCGGGGGCCGCGGCCGGCGCCGGCCGATGCGCGGACGGTAACGCCCGCTTCGGCGGCCGCTTCGCCCCACCACGCGTCGCAAGTCAAGAAGGCGCAAGTCAAGAAGGCGCAAGTCAAGAAGGCGCAAATCAACGAGGCCTCGGTATGACGACCGCCGCGATGAGCGCGCCGGCCGCGCTGGCCACTCGCGATCTGGTCCGCCGCTTCGGCGGGCTGGCCGCCACGGATGGCGTGTCACTGGATGTCGCGCCGGGCGAGCTGCACGCGTTGATCGGCCCCAATGGCGCTGGCAAGACCACGCTGATCAACCTGCTGTCCGGCGAACTGCGGCCCGACGGCGGCTCGGTCAGCCTGGGTGCGGCGGATGTCTCGCGGGCGACTGTCCAGGAACGCGTCGCGTTGGGCATGCTGCGCTCGTATCAGGTGACCTCGGTCTTCGATAGCTACACGGTGCTGGAGAACGCCTGCCTGGCGGCGCTGCGCAAGTGCCGGCGCGGGCTGTCGGCCTGGACCGCGCTACGCGACTGCGCCGACGTGGTGGAGGTGGCGCGCGAAGCCCTGCGCGCCTGCCAGCTGGACGCGGTGGCCGAGTCGCCGGTGGAAAGCCTGGCCTACGGCCAGCGGCGCCAGCTGGAGATCGCCATGGCGCTGGCGGGCCAGCCGTCGGTCCTGCTGCTGGATGAGCCGATGGCGGGCATGAGCGCGGCCGAAAGCGCGGGGGTCATCGCCTTGCTGCAAAGCCTGAAGGGCCGCTACACGATCGTGCTGGTGGAACACGACATGAACGCCGTCTTCGCGCTGGCCGACCGCATCAGCGTGCTGGTCTACGGCAAGGTCATCGCGACCGGCACCGCCGACGCGATCCGCAACCACCCCGACGTGCGCCGCGCCTATCTGGGCGACGACGCCGACGCTTGAAGGAGAGCCGCGATGTTGACGATACGCGGATTGACGGCGGGCTACGGCCACTGCCAGGCGCTGTTCGGCGTGGACCTGGACGTCGGGCAAGGTGAAGTGGTGGGCCTGATCGGCCGCAATGGAATGGGCCGCAGCACGGTCATCAAATGCCTGTTTGGCCTGCTGCCCGCCAGCCAGGGCAGCATTCAGTACGGCAACCGGTCGTTGCGCGGCATGGCGCCGTACCGGATCGGGCGGCTGGGCTTGTCGCTGGTGCCGGAAGGGCGCCAGATCTTCCCCACGCTTACCGTCGAAGAGAATCTGGTGGCCACCGCCAGCGGCCGGGGGCGTGCGCCGGCCTGGACGCTGTCCCGCGTCTACGCGCTGTTTCCCCGGTTGCAGGAACGGCGCACCAATCTGGGCACCCAGCTGTCGGGCGGCGAACAGCAGATGCTGGCGCTGGGACGCGCGCTGATGACCAACCCCAGCCTGCTGGTGCTGGACGAAGCCACCGAAGGCCTGGCGCCCGTCGTGCGGGCCGAGATCTGGCGCGTGCTGGCGCAACTGAAAGCCGAAGGGCTGTCGATGATCGTGGTGGACAAGAACACCACGGCGCTGCTGCGCCTGTCCGACCGGAACGTCATCCTGGACAAGGGCACCACGGCGTGGCGCGGCAGTTCGGCGGAATTGTCCGCGCGGCCCGATCTGGTGGCCGCTTATGTGGGAGTCTGAAATGAAACTGCGGGACAAAGTGGCGCTGGTGACCGGCGCAGCGGGCGGCATCGGGCTGGCGATTGCGCGGCGGTTCGTGGACGAGGGCGCCTACGTGCTGCTGGCCGACCGCAAAACTGCCGAATTGACGGCGGCCGCGCGCGCCCTGGGTGAACGCGCGGCGGCAAGCGTGGCCGACGTGACCGATCCGGCGGCAGCCCAGGCGCTGGCGGACGATTGCGTGGCACGCTGGGGCGGCCTGGACATCTGCGTCTGCAATGCCGGCGTGATCCGCGCGGCGGATTTCCTGGACCTGACGCTTGAAGACCTGGATGCCGTCATGAACGTCAATGTGCGCGGCACCTTCCTGGTGGCCCAGGCCGCGGCGCGCGCGATGGTGGCGGGCGGCCGGCGCAACGGCGCGATCGTGACGCTGTCGTCGATGACTGCGGAGCTGGCCATGCCGGACCAATTGGCCTACGGGGCCAGCAAGGGCGCTGTCCGGCAGATGACGAAATCGATGGCCTTGTCGCTGGCGCCCCACGGAATTCGGGTGAACGCCATCGGGCCCGGCAGCATCGACACCGAGATCCTGGCCACGATCACCAGCGACCCCGTCGCCCGGCGCACCGTCTTGTCCCGGATTCCGATGCAGCGCCTGGGGCAGACGGACGAAGTGGCGAAGGTGGCCGTGTTCCTGGCGGGCGACGACGCCAGCTACGTCACCGGGCAGACGGTGTACGTCGACGGGGGGCGGCTGGCGCTGAACTATACGGTCGCCGTGCCGGATTAACCGCCGCGAATCCCGTCCAGCATTGCTGCGTGAAGGCGTACAGCGCGTCTTGCGCCGTCAGGGGCGTCCGCCCGGCCAGGCGCGCCAGCACGTAGTGGCCCTGTCGTTGTCGGTCGGGCGGAATCGGCACCTCCACCAGTTTGCCGGCGGCCTGTTCATGGCGGGTGACGCAGATCACGCCCAGCAGCAGCGTGTCGGTATGCAACGCCAGGTCCACCAGCGGGTCCAGGTTCTCGCAGCGCGTCGTCACCATCGATTCCGGTGCACCGCCCGGGCCCAACGTTTCGGCCAGCCGCAGCGAGACCTCCGGGCTGAGGGTGCTGGAGGCCACCGGATACTGGCGGATCTGTTCGATGCCGACTCGCTTGTGCGCCAGGATGGGATGGCCCTTGCGGCACACCATGCCGGCGCGCAACGGCGCGAGCGGACGCGTGTCGATATCGGTCGCGTCGTACAGCATGCGCGCGTCGCAGACCATCGCGTCGATGTGTTCGCCGCGTAGCATTTCGAGCAGCGCCGCGGTCGCGCCCAGTTCGATCCCCACGCGCACCTGGGGATGATTGGCCGCCATGTGGGTCAGGAAAGGCGACAGCAGCAGGGACGCCGGCGTGGGGCTCAGGCCGATAGTCAGCGTGCCCGATTCGCCGCTGTGCAGCGTTTTCAATTCCCGTTGCAGCTCCGCTTCTTCGAAGCGCATGCGCCGGGCGCGTTCGGCCACGCAGGCGCCATAGGGCGTCAGGCGAACCTGACGCGTGCCGCGGTCCAGCAACGGCAAGCCAAGTTCGGCTTCCAGCGCCTGGATGCTGCGGCTGAGCGCTGGCTGCGACAGGTTCACTTTTTCCGCCGCGCGCGAGAACGTGCCGTGCTCGACGACGGCCAGCAGGTGCTTGAGTTTCTGAAGGTCCATGTTTGAAGCGCATGAAAGCTATGAAATAAATGCATTGGAATTATAGTTAGGCGCTTCGTATCATGGTCCGTAGACGGTGCCCGCAAGAGGCGCCGCGCCCCGCGCCCGGGACTCGCAACGCGGCGCGGCCTATAGAAACGGAGACAGATTCACATGAAGCAGCACTTGTTGTCGGCCGCCATCCTGGCGGTCTGCGCCGGCGCGGGCGCCGCCCAGGCCCAACCCCAACCCAACTCCTCCGCACCCGCCGTACCCGCCCGCGAAGAAGTCCGCGCACCGCGCGTCACCAGCGGACAGGTCACGATCCGGCGCGACGAATACGGCATGCCCCACGTTTATGCCGGTACCGTGTACGGCCTCTTTTACGGGTATGGCTACGCCGTCGCGCAGGACCGCCTGTTCCAGATGGAGATGGCGCGCCGCAGTACGCAGGGCCAAGTGGCCGAAGTGCTGGGCGAAAAGATGGTGGCATTCGACGAGTCGATCCGCGGCAATTTCTCGCCTGAACGCATCCAGCGCCAGCTGGCCGCGCTGCCGGCCTCCGAACGCCAGATCCTGGACGGCTACGCAGCGGGTATGAATGCCTGGATCGCGCAGATACGCAACAGGCCGGGCAGCCTGATGCCTAAGGAATTCAACGACTTGCAATTCCAGCCGTCCGACTGGACACCTTACGATGTGGCGATGGTCTTCGTGGGCACCATGGCCAACCGGTTTTCGGACGCCAACAGCGAGGTCGATAACCTGGCGCTGCTGACCGCGCTGAAGGACAAGCACGGCGACGCGCGCGCGATGCAGATATTCAACCAGCTGCGCTGGATGACCGACAGCCGCGCGCCCACGACGGTGCCCGAGGAAGAGGGCGTGTACCAGCCCGGCACGGACGCCGCGGCGCGCGGCCCCGCAAAACTGTCCTACGCGTTGCCGCGCTATGACGGCACGCCGCCGATGCTGGAACGCGTGGCGCGCGACCCGCAAACGCGCGGTGTGCTGGACGAGGCGCCCGCCGATGCCCGGGCGCGCGTGCTGGCGCAGTTCGCGGAATCGGGCCAGCCCGGTATCGCCGGCTTTCCCACCACCAGCAACATGTGGATCGTGGGCCGCGACCACGCCAAGGACGCGCGCTCGATCCTCTTGAATGGTCCGCAGTTCGGCTGGTGGAATCCCGCCTACACCTATGGCATCGGCCTGCATGGCGCGGGTTTCGATGTGGTGGGCAATACGCCCTTCGCCTATCCCAGTATCTTGTTCGGCCACAACGCGCACGTCACCTGGGGTTCGACGGCGGGCTTTGGCGACGACGTGGACATCTATGCCGAAAAGCTCGATCCGGCCGACCGCACGCGGTACTTTCACAATGGCGAGTGGAAGACGATGGAAAAGCGCACCGAGCTGATTGCGGTCAAGGGCGGTGAGCCGGTCCTGATGGACGTCTACCGCACCGTGCACGGCATTGTCACCAAGTTCGACGACACGCAGCATGTGGCCTATGCCAAGGCGCGCGCCTGGGAGGGCTACGAACTGCAATCGTTGATGGCCTGGACGCACAAGGCGCAATCGCGCAACTGGGACCAATGGAAGCAGCAGGCCGCACGCCACGCGCTGACCATCAACTGGTATTACGCGGACGACCGCGGCAACATCGGCTACGCACACACGGGCTTCTATCCCAAGCGCAGGCCGGGGCACGATCCGCGCCTGCCCGTGCCTGGCACGGGGGAAATGGACTGGGACGGCATGCTGCCCTTCGCGACCAACCCGCAGGTCTACAACCCGCGCCAGGGCTTCATCGCCAACTGGAACAACCAGCCCATGCGCGGCTATCCATCCACCGACCTGTTCGCGATCGTCTGGGGCCAGGCCGACCGCTACGCCGAGATCGAGACGCGCCTGAAAGCCATGACCGCCAACGGCGGAAAAGTCAGCCCGCAGCAGATGTGGGACCTGATCCGCACCACCAGCTATGCCGACGTCAATCGCCGCCATTTCCTGCCGTTCCTGCAGCAGGCGGTAGCGGGGCTGCCCACCGATGACCCCCGGGCAAAGCTGGTCGCGGGCCTGCAATCGTGGGACGGGATGGGCACCAGCGATGAGCAGCCCGGGTTTTATGACAATGCCGGCCCGGCGGTGATGGACGCATGGCTGCGCGCCATGCTGAAGGCGACGCTGGCCGACGAGATGCCGGCCGACTTCTTCAAGTGGTACAGCGCCACGGGCTACCCAACGCCGGCCGCGCCCGCGACCGGCTCGGTCAACCTGACCGTCGGCGTCAAGGTGCTGTTCAATGCGCTGGCGGGCCCAGGCGCCGGGGTGCCACAGCAATACGACTTCTTCAACGGGCGCCGCCCGGAAGCCGTCAGCCTGGCCGCCCTGGACGAGGCCGTGGCCGTCTTGCAGAAAGCGTATGGTCCGGACCCCGCGGCGTGGCGCATCCCCGCGCCGCCGATGGTGTTCGCGCCCAAGAACTTCCTGGGCGTGCCGCAGGCGGACGGCAAGGCGGTGCTGAGTTATCCGGCCACCCAGAACCGCGGCACCGAAAACAACATGACGGTGTTCGACGGCCAGGGCGTGCGTGCCGTGGACGTGGTCGCACCAGGGCAAAGCGGTTTCGTCGCCCCGGACGGCACGCCGTCCGTCCACGCCGGGGACCAGTTCGACCTGTACAACCGTTTCGGCAACAAGCGCGTCTGGTTCACCGACGCAGAGGTACGCGCCAACGCTACGTCGGTAGAGACGTTGCGCTATTGACCGCGTAGCCCCCCTGGTGGCTGGCCAGGCGCGCATAGGCCCCTTGCTTTCTCAGCAACTGGTCATGCGTGCCGGCCTCCGCCAAGGTGCCGCGATCCAGCACCAGGATCAGGTCGGCATCGCGAATCGTGGACAGCCGGTGCGCGATCACCAGCGTGGTGCGATGGCGCATGAGGGTGTCCAGCGCGCCGCGCACCTGCATCTCGGACAAGGTGTCCAGGTGCGAGGTGGCCTCGTCCAGGATCAGGACCGGCGCATTCTTCAGGAAGGCCCGGGCGATCGAGATGCGCTGGCGTTGCCCGCCCGACAACTGCACGCCGCGTTCGCCCACGGGGGTGGCCAGGCCTTCGGGCAGCGCGCGCACGAAGTCCGTCAGCGCCGCCTGGTCCAGTGCGCGGGCCAGGTCGTCGGGCGTGGCTTCGGGACGCGCCAGCCGGATGTTGCCTTCCAGCGTGTCGTTGAACAGATAGGTGTCCTGGGTGACCAGCGCCACGCGTTCGCGCAGGCCGTCCAATTGCAGTTGGCGCACGTCGACGCCGTCCAGCCTTACGACGCCCTGGCGCGGGTCCCAGAAGCGCAGCAGCAGGCTGGCAACCGTGCTCTTGCCCGCGCCGGATGCGCCCACCACCGCGACCGTGGCGCCGGCGGGCGCCTTGAAGCTCAGGTCTTTCAGCGTATCTTCCTGCTTGCCCGGATAGGCGAAGCTGACATGTTCGAACGCCAGTGACAGGCCGTGCGTCGCCACCGGCGGCGCCAGCGGACCGTCGGTGACGGGTTCCGGTTCGTTGGCGACCACGTGCAGGCGGCGCGTGGCGGCGATGGTGTCGGCCAGTTGCCGGCTGACCTGCGAGATTTCGGAGACGGGCAGGAAGGTCGCCAGCGCGATCAACACCAGCAGGGGCAGCATGCTGGCCGACAGCGTGCCGGCCGACACCTGCAATGCGCCGACGACGGCCACCGCCAGGCCGCCCAGTCCCATTGCCACTTCGAACCATGCGGTCTGACGGGACAGGTCGCGCAGGATGTCCAGGCGGCGGATGCGGTAGTGGTCGGCGACTTTCAGGAACTGGTCGCGCCGGCGGCCCGTGGCCTGGAACGCCGTCAGGTCGGCCAGGCCCTGGATGGTGTCGGTGGTGTGGGCGCTCATTTCGCCCAGGGCGTGGCGGGCCTTGTCGCCCAGCGCGTCGATGTGGCGGCGGCCGCGCACCGGCGATACCAGGGCATAGGCCAGGAAGGGCAGCAGCGCCAAGGCCACCGGCCAGCTGTATACGCCCAGGAAACCCAGCACCGACAGCGGCACCAGCACCGACACGATGGCGGGTGCGATGGTGTGCGCATAGAAGTACTCGACCATCTCGACGTCTTGCGTCGCCAGCGCCACCAGATCGCCGGACCGGCGTTGCAGCAGGTAGGCGGGCGCCAGGCGTTCCAGCTTGTCGTAAAGCTTGACCCGCATGTCGGCCAGCAGCTGGTATGCCATGGCATGCGCCAGCCACGATTCCAGCCAGTGGAACAGCGCGGCCAGCGGCGCGGCGATCAACAGCCCCACGATCAGCCCGGAAGTCTCTCGGCCGTCGCGGATGGCGGCCACGATCAATGCGCTGAACACGCCCACGCCGATGAACGCCGCCACGCGCGCCACGCCCAGCAGGATGGTTGCGGCGAGCGTGCCGCGCCAGGGCCGCACCACCGACAGCAGCGTGCCCAGCGTGGCGCGCCAGCCGACGTGTTCCGCGTCTTCGTCCAGCGAGCGCAGGGCGGGGCCCTGCTTGTCGTCCCGGTTGGCGTCGGGCGCGTCCGCCGGTTGCGTGGCGGAAATCGGGTTGCCCGCGGCGGACGGCAAGCCGGCCGACGGGTTCTGGTGCGCGGCCGCCTGCTCGTGCATCAGGCGGTAGTACAGCCCCCGTTGCGCCATGAGGTCGGCATGCGGGCCGGCTTCCACGACGCGGCCCTGGTCCAGCACCAGGCTGCGGTCGGCGCCGATCACGCTGGCCAGGCGATGGGCCAGGATCAGCGTGGTGCGGCCCGCCATCAGACGGTCCAGCGCCTGCTGGATCAGGGCTTCGTTTTCGGTGTCCACTGACGACAGCGCTTCGTCCAGGATCAGGATGGGCGCGTCGCGCAGCAGCGCGCGGGCGATCGCCACGCGCTGGCGCTGGCCACCCGACAGTTGCAGGCCGCGTTCGCCAATGCGGGTGGCGTAGCCGTCTGGCAGCGCCATGATGAAGTCGTCGATATTGGCGACGCGGGCCGCCGCGCGCACCTGTTCATGGGTGGCGTCGGGGCGCCCCAGACGCAGGTTGTCGTCGATGGTGCCGTGGAACAGCGTGATGTCCTGGCTGACCAGCGCGATGTGCGACAGGAGCATCTGCGTGTCCAGCGTGTTCACGTCATGGCCGCCAACGCGGATGCTGCCCGACTGAGGCACGCATTCGCGCAGCAGCAAGCGCACGATGGTGGACTTGCCCGCGCCGCTGGGGCCGACGATGCCCACGCGTTCACCGGCCGCGATGCGAAACGCCAGCCCTTGGTGGGCGGGGCGCTCGGGCGTGTACGAGAACGCGACATCGTTGAATTCGATGGTGGGCGCCAGCCGGGCGGGTGCGGCGCTTGCGGCGCCGGTGTCCGGCACCGGCGTCAACGGCTTCGCATCCATCAGTGCGTGGATGCTGACGGCGGCGGATTGGCCCAGCATGCCGCGGTGCAAGACCGACCGCAGGTCGCGCAAGGGGCGGAAGATCTCCGTGCCCGCCATCAGCACGATCAGCAGGGCTTCGACGCTCATGTCGCCGGCAGCGACGCGCCAGGCGCCCAGCGTCAGGGCCAGCGCCGCGCCCAACGCCACGCCCAGGTCGCTGATGCCGCGCGTCAGCAGGCTGACCGACAGCACCCAGAAGGTGTTGTCCGACAGGCTGCGCGCGCGTGCGGCCAGACGCTGGCCCCAGGCCTTGCCCTGGCCATACGACTTCAGGGTAGGCAAGCCTTGCACCGCGTCCAGGAAGTCTTCGCCGAAGGCATTCAGCGCGCGGGTGCGTGCCTGGCTGGCGCGGCGGTCCAGCATGTGGACCGCCATCGGGCCGAACAGCGCGAACAGCGCCGCGGCCAGGAAGACCAGCGCGGTGGGCACGTCCCAGAACGCGATCACGGCAAAGATGGCAAAGGGCGCGGCCGCCGCGATGGCGACTTGCGGCAGGTACTGGCCGAAGAACGTCTGCAACTGTTCGACGCCGTCCACCACTGTCAGCATGACGCCGCCGGTGCGCTGGCTGGCGAACCAGGCCGGTCCCAGGGCAACGATGCGGTCGTATAGTTTGCCGCGCAGCGTCTGTTGAATCGCGGCCGATGTGCGGTTGGCCTGCACCGTGCGCCAGTGGTCGAACCCGGCGCGCAGCAGCACCATCGCGCCCACGCACAAGGCGGGCGCGATCCAGTCCTGCCAGGGCGCGCCGTCGAACACGCGCGCCAGCAATTGGCCCAGGAACACGTAGCGGGCGATGCCGGCCGCCAGCGCCAGCAGGCCCAGGAAGATCCCGCCGGCCATGCTGGCGCGCAGGCCCGCGGTCAGTTGCCACAATCGAGAGTCGAAATACATATCAATGCTCCATCCAGAGCCTGAATGGTCACTGATCCGATGCGCGCGCGAAAGCGATAGTTTTTCAATCATGGGTTGAGATAAACTCAACCCATGGCCGACCTTCCTACTCATACGCCACCGCTCGCCGCCTTGCGCGCCTTTGAAGCCGTTGCCCGGCTGGGCAGTCTGAGCCGCGCCGCCGCGGAACTGCACGTCACCAAGAGCGCCGTCAGCCACCAGTTGCGTGCGTTGGAAACCGACTTGGGCGTACCGTTGCTGCGGCGCGGGGGCACCGTTCGCCGCGCCGAAACCACCGAAGCGGGCGCCGATTTGCTGGCTTCCGTACAACAGGCCTTGACCCTTCTGGATACCGCCTGCCGCCACGCACGGGCCACGGCGCGCGACCGCCGGCGCTATACGCTGAACGTATCGGCCAATCCGTCGCTGGCCGCGTTGTGGCTGGCGCCGCGCATCGGCCGCTTCATCGCGCTGCACCCCGACATCGGCGTCCAGGTTTACCTGCACGCCAGCCAGGACCCCGCCTGGAAGACGCAAGACATCGACCTGGCGTTCCTGCACGTGCGGGCCCAGGGGCCGCATCCGGCCGAACCGGGCGACATACCGCTCATGACCGAAACCGTCGTGCCGGTATGCAGCCCCGCGCTGATCGCCGAAGCCGACCGCAATGATCCCCGCGTCTTCCTGCGCCATCGCTGGCTGGAAGAGAAGCACATCGACAGCCCTGAAACCGATTGGCGCACGTGGAGCCACCGGCTGGGCCTGGCCGATTCCGACCGGCAGGCCCCGATGGTGTTGAGCGGGCTGAGCACCATCGTCGCGGCCGCCGCCGCCGGGGTCGGCATCGCGCTGGGCCGCGCGCCGCTGATCGACGAAGATCTGGCCAGTGGCCGGTTGGTGCCGCTGATGCCCCAGCTGCGCATGCCCGGCTCATGGGGCTACGTGATGCGCTTGCAAGCCAACCGGCCGATGGATGCCTCGCTGCCGGCGCTGGTGGAATTCCTGGCCGAAGAAGGGCGCAGCATGGGCGTGTGGCAGGACGTGACGCCCGTGACTGCCGATCCGATATCGAGGATGCCGTGAACGGAATGTTGTGCCACACGAGCGTGGGTCGCGCCGTATCGCTGTTTTGCCTGCTGGGGATGGCAGGTGCCGCGTGGGCGCAGACGCCGAGCCAGGACCCGGGTCCGACCTTGGCGGACGCCTTGGCCGACTGGGACGCCCATGGCCGCGTGGAAGGGCTGGCGCGGCCGGATACGCCGTGCCAGGATTTTCTGCTGGCGATGGGGCAAAAGCCTGATTACGTCGAGTACCTGGGCTGCGAGCGTGGAGACGACATGCAGATGAAGCCCTTGACCGCCAGCTACCGCGTAAGTGGCGCGGCGGCGGCGCGCATGGAGGCCCATCTGCACAAGGTATTCGGCATGCCGCCGCTGGCGTTCGTCTGTTGCGGATGGGGCTCACCCCCGTATTCCACGCGCTACCCGTCGGACGGTCGGACGGTGATGGTTGGCATGGGCGTCGAGACGCCCAGCTATCTCCGGGAGCAATGGCAGAAGATCCCGTACTTCAACATCACCGTCGCCGTATTCCGCGAGCTGCCGTAGGATCCGTGTCGCGCGGGGAGGGCGGCTGCGCCCTATACGGCCAGTTCCATGCTGCGCGTGACTTCTTCCTGCACGCGTTCCCAGATGGACCGCTTCAGTTCCACGAAACGCGGCGACAACTGCACGTCCGCGCTGCGCGGGTGCGGCAGGTCGTTATGGATGTCTTGCACGATCCGGCCGGGTTTGGAGCCCATCACCGCCATGCGGGTGGACAGCGTCAGCGCCTCGTCGATCGAATGCGTGATGAAGACAATCGTCTTGCCGCTTTGCTCATAGATGGACAGCAGCTGGTCCTGAAGCACCTGCCGCGTCATCGCGTCCAGCGCCGCGAACGGCTCGTCGAACAGCATCACGTCCGGGTCGTTGGCCAACACCCGCGCAATCGATACGCGTTGCTTCATGCCGCCGGATAGCGCGTGCGGATACTTGTCGGCCGCCGCTTTCAACCCCACCATTTCGATGTGTTTGCGGGCAATGGGCGCGCGTTCCTGCTTGGACAGGCCGCGCATCTTCAGGCCGAATTCCACGTTTTCCTGCACGGTGCGCCACGGAAACAGCGCGTACTGCTGGAACACCATGCCGCAGGCGGCGGTCACGTCGGTGACGAGACGGCCGTTGATGGCGACGGTGCCGGTGTTGGGCGTGATGAAGCCAGCCATCAGGTTCAGCAAGGTGGACTTGCCGCAGCCGGACGCGCCCAGCAACACCAGGAATTCGCCCCGCTTGACCTCCAGGTCGACGCTGTCCAGCACCGGCACGTCGCCATAGGATTTCGAGACGCCTTTCAGCTGGATCATCGTGTCGTTCATCGTTGCCATGCCAGCACCCATCGTTCAAGAAGCCGCAAACACAGATCGGTCACCAGCACGGTGAAGCTGATCAGCACCATGCCAAGCACCACGGTGTCGGTCTGGAAAAACTCCTTGCCGTTCATGATCATGAACCCAAGGCCTTCCTTGGACGCCACCAGTTCCGCTGAAATCACACAGGTCCAGGACAGGCCCAGGATGATCTTCATGCCCGACAGAATCTGCGGCAGGCAACCCGGAAACAGCACTTCGCGCATCACCTGCCAGCGGTTGGCGCCCAGGTTGCGTGCCGCCCGCACCAGCACCGGGTCGATGCTGCGCGACGCTTCCATCACGTACAGCAGCGCCGGCACGAACGACCCCATGAACACGATGCTGTATTTCTGCGTTTCGGTGATGCCGAACCACAGCAGCGACAGCGGGATCCAGCTCATGGACGGCAAGGGCCGCAGGAACGAGATGATGGGGTCGAACACCGCACGCGCCACTTTTGAGGTGCCCAGCAGGATGCCCAGCGGAATGGCGACGATGACCGCGGCCAGAAAACCCACCATCACGCGGCGGGTCGAGGCCAGCACGTTGTAGAACAGCGTGCCCTGGTCGGATAGCGACAAGGCCCGCGCCAGGACCTGGGACGGCGCGGGCAGGAAGATGGGATCGACCGCGCCGGCGCGGCACAAGCCTTCCCACAGCAACAGGAAACCAAGAAGCGAAAGCACGCTGACCCAGATCAGCCGAGTTTCCCTTGAAGACGAACGCGAGGACATAGGCGAATGTCCCGCTTACAGGTACGAGGCCTGGACCCAGTCCTTGACCTGGGGCGCCTTGTCGATCTGCTTGAGCGTCACCAGCATCTCGGCCAGTTGCTGCATGCCGGCGACGAAATTGCCCGGGTCCACCATCAGGCCCCTCTGGTCGGCGGCGGAATACCACTGCGTCTGCTTGATGACGGCCAGTTGGTCATCCTTGGACAGGCCGGTCAGTTCCAGCAGCACGCCGGCGGCCTCTTCGGGTTGCGCGGTGAGCATGGCGTTGGCCTGGAAGACGGCGTGCAGGAATTTCTTCACGGCTTCCGGGTTCTCGCGCCCCAGCTTGGCATGCGTCAGCAACACGTCCGGCCCGGGCGTGATGGCGTACTGCTTGTAGAGCGAGAATGCGGTGTCGTCCAACAGCACGTGGGTGCCCGGCACGGCTTTGATGCGGTCGAACGCCGGCGTCCAGGCCACGGCCGCGTCAATCTGCTTGCCCTGATAGGCGGACAGCAGGTTGGTGGCGGGAAGATTGATGATGGAGACGTCGCGATCGGGGTTCAGCCCGGCCTGGCGCAGCACATCCAGCAGCAGCACATGGGCGCTGGACGCGTAGGTCACGCCGATCTTTTTGCCCTTCAGGTCGGCCACGGACTTCACGTCGTCGCGCACCAGCACGCCTTCGGCTCGACCGAAGTTGTTGGGCGTGGCGATGACCTGGAACTGGCGTGCGCCCGCGGCCATCAGCGCCAGCGACGAGACGACGCCGGTGCCGGCCAAATCGATGTTGCCAGCCATCACGGCGCTCATGCGGTCCGACGACGTGGCGAAGCTCTGCCACTTGATGTCCAGGCCCTGCTTGGCGAACAGGCCCGTCTTCAAGGCGATGTAGGCCGAATAGTGGCCCAGCCAGGCCGACCCGCCATAGGTATACGAGGCGTTGGCGGCGCGGCCGACCATGGGAAAGCCCAGGGCGCTGGCGCCCGCCAAAGCTGCGGTGCGCACCAGCATGGCGCGGCGAGTCATGTTCATATTTTTCCCCTACTGAATGTAGTTTGACCGATAGATATCATGTCGCCGGCACGCTGGGGCGCGGCAGGGCAGACTGTCACCCGGCAGCTGCGCGGCGGCGTGAATATAAGGAGCGGCGATGGTCAAAATTCGTCGTGCTTAAGCAATCCGCCGGAGCGGGCGGCATTTCATCGGCGGCTTTATTAAGTATTCGCGCTGCTTATATTGCGGCGGCAGGGAAAGGGCGGGTTCACACTCGCGCCACTTGTCCTTGGAGCCTTGTCCGTGAAAAGTTTTGACGTGATCGTGATTGGTGCCGGCGTGATCGGCAGCTCGGTAGCCTTCCATCTGGCCGAGCTGGGCGCAAAGAATGTGCTGGTGCTGGACCGGGCGACGATTGGCGCCGGCACGACGTCGCAATCGTCCGGCATTCTGCGCACCCATTATTCGGTGCGCGAGAACGTGGAGTTGGCCCAGCGGTCCTGGAACGTGTTCAACAATTTCGCCAGCTACGTGGGCGATGACGAGGCCTCTTGCGGCCTGGTCAAGTGCGGTTATCTGATCAGCGCGGCCGACAACGACAAGCTGGAGCCGTTGCGTGGCGCCCTTGCGCAGCAGCGCGCGCAGGGCATCGCGCTGGAACTGCTGACCGCCGCCCAGGCGCATGAATTGCTGCCCATCGCTTCGTTCGACGACGCGGCGCTGATCGGCTTTGAGCCCGAGGCCGGCTTTGCCGACGCGTATCTGGTGGCCACCAGCTTTGCGCGCGGGGCGCGCCGCCGCGGCGTCACCATCCGCGAAAACGTCGACGTTCTTGGCCTGCGGGTCGAGGGCGGCCGGGTGGTCGGCGTGTCCACCTCGGAAGGCGATTACGCCAGTCCGCTGGTGATCAGCACGCAAAACATCTGGACGTCGGAGCTGGCCGCCTGGACGGGGGTGTCCATGCCCGTCGTGCCGGAACGCCACGCGGTGCTGGCGCTGTCTCTTATACACATGCCCTACACCTATTCGATGCCGGTCTACAAGGACCTGGCGTCCCCCGGCATGCTGTATTGCCGCAGCTACGGCGGCAACCAGATGCTGGTCAGCGAGGGCATCGTGGGCGAGGCGCTGCAAAAGAGCGACGCCGAACAGGGCGACATCCCGCTGGACTATGTGGCGGAAGTCGGCGAGCAGGTGGCGGCGCGTTTCCCGGCCTATGAGACCGCCGGGCTGGCGTCATCCTGGACCGGCGTGTACGACGTGACGCCGGACTGGAATCCCGTCTTGGGCCGCGTGCCTGGCGTGGCGGGCTTGATCGTGGGCTTCGGGTTTTCGGGCCATGGCTTCAAGTTGTCGCCCACCGTGGGCCGCGTGCTGGCGCAAGAGGCGTTGGGCCTGGCGACCGACGTGTCGCTCAAGCCTTACGACATCGGCCGTTTCGAAAGCGGTGCGTTGCTGACCGGGAAGTACGGCCTTGGCGCCGTCTCCTGAGCGCGTGCGCATCGCGCAGGCGGACTGGTTGCGCTTGCCGCCCGAGCCGTGGAAGAACGGCGGGGGCGTCACCCGGACGCTGGCCGTGGATACGCAGCCGGAGCCGCGATGGCGCGTCAGCATCGCGGATATCGATCGCGACGGCCCGTATTCCCGGTTCCCCGGACATGACCGCGTATCGGTCGTGCTGTCGGGGCAAGGCGTGACGCTGCAAGGCGACGGCAAGGAGATCCGCTTGCTGCCCGGCGTGCCGACGGCCTTTGCCGGCGACGTCGCGTTCCAGTCCCGCTTGCTGGGCGGCCCGGTGCGGGTCTTGAACCTGTTCGTGCTGCGTGGCGCGGCCCAGGCCGCCGTGTCGGGTTTCGGTGGGGGGCCATCCGCGTCGCCCGTCTTGGTCGCCGGCTCGCTGGCGCGAGACGCCGGCCCGGCGCAGGCGTTCGGCTTCACCGTCGAGGCCGGCGGCGGGCCGGATGCGGTGCAACTGGACTTGCGCGTGGCCGCGCCGCATGCCGCCTGACTGTTCCTGCCCCGCGTGCCGCTGGCGCGGAGGCAGTCCAAGAATCCTTAATCCAGGAGTGTTCGCATGAAGGTACTAACCGCGGTCAAGCGCGTGGTGGACTACAACGTCAAGGTGCGCGTCAAGGCCGACCAGAGTGAGGTGGACATCGGCAACGTCAAGATGTCGATGAACCCGTTCGATGAAATCGCCGTCGAAGCGGCCGTGCGCTTGAAAGAGCAGGGGGCGGCAGCGGAGGTGGTTGCCGTGAGTTGCGGCGCGGCGGCGTCGCAGGAAACGCTGCGCACCGCCTTGGCGATTGGCGCCGACCGCGGCGTGCTGGTGCAGACCGACGCCTCGTTGCAGCCGCTGGCCGTGGCCAAGCTGCTGTGCGCCGTCGTGCAGCGGGAGCAGCCCGCGCTGGTGATCCTGGGCAAGCAGGCGATCGACGATGACGCCTGCCAGACCGGGCAAATGCTGGCGGCGCTGTTGGGGTGGCCGCAAGCCACCAACGCCAGCGCGATCGGTATCGAGGGCGGCGTGGCGCGCGTGACCCGGGAGGTGGACGGCGGCCTGGAAGTGCTGGAATTGGTGCTTCCCGCCATCGTTACCGCCGACCTTCGCCTGAACGAGCCGCGCTATGTCACGTTGCCCAACATCATGAAAGCCAAGAAAAAGCCCGTGGACGTCCTGACGCCCGACGCGCTGGGCGTGGACCCGGGGTCGCGCCTGGAAACGTTGCGCGTGGAAGAACCCGCCGCACGGGCGCCTGGCATCAAGGTGGCGGATGTGGCTGCGTTGATCGACAAACTCAAAAACGAAGCGAAGGTGATCTGATGACGGTCCTGGTTATTGCCGAACACGACAACCGCGTGCTGGCCGGCGCAACGCGCAGCGCCATTGCCGCCGCCGCCAGACTGGGTGTGCCGATTCACGTGCTGGTGGCCGGCGCGGGCGCGCAAGCCGTGGCGGAGGCCGCGGCACGTACCGCGGGTGTTGAAAAAGTGCTACTGGCGGACGCGCCGCATCTTGGTGACGGCCTGGCCGAGAACCTGGCCGCGCAGGCGCTGACGGTGGCGGGGGCGTATTCGCATCTGTTCCTGGCCGCGACCACGCAAGGCAAAAGCGTGGGGCCGCGCATTGCCGCCTTGCTGGACGTGGCGCAGGTGTCGGACGTGGTCGAGGTGTTGTCGGCCGATACGTTCAAGCGGCCCATCTATGCGGGCAACGCGATCGCGACGGTCAAAAGCGGGTATGGGGTCGTCGTGGCGACGATCCGCCCGACCGCCTTCGACGCGGCGCCCGCCGAGGGCGGCAGCGCGCAGGTGGACACGGTGGCGGCCGTGGCGGACAGCGGCCGGGCGCGCGTCGTCAGCCGCGAGCTCGCAGTGTCCGAACGTCCGGAACTGGGCGCGGCACGCGTGGTGGTGTCGGGCGGGCGCGGGCTGGGCAGCGCCGAAAACTTCAAGCTGCTGGACCCGTTGGCTCACAAGCTGGGCGCGGCATTGGGCGCGTCCCGTGCCGCCGTGGACGCCGGCTATGCGCCGAATGACTGGCAGGTGGGGCAGACCGGCAAAATCGTGGCGCCGGCGCTGTACGTGGCCGTCGGAATTTCGGGCGCCATCCAGCATCTGGCCGGCATGAAGGATTCCAAGACCATCGTCGCCATCAACAAGGACGGCGACGCGCCGATCTTCGGCGTGGCGGATTACGGCGTGGTCGGCGATCTGTTCGACGCGGTTCCCGCTTTTACGGCAGGGCTGTGACACCGCGCTAATGTCGCTTCAGGGGCGCTTTCATGCGCCCCATCAGTGCTCCGTCAACGCCCCATCAGCGCCGCATGCTGCGCCACAGCGTGGCGGGGGGCAGCCCCAGGGCCGGGGCGATATCTTTCTGGATCAGGCGTTCCATCGCCATCAGGATCACGTCCCGGGCCTCGGTGGGCAGTTTGCCGACCTCCTGCTGCCGCGCCGCCAGATACAGCGTGCGCGACAGGCTGGGATCGTCGGCACGGGCCACGCCCAGGTAGGGCGCCAGCGGCAGAACGCGCAACTGGTCCACGAAATGGCGTGACTGCCAGATGCACAGCGGCGTGCTGATCGCGAAACCGATGCCCGCCGTAACCAGGCTAAGCAGCGGATCCGTATTGTCGAATTCAAAGGTGCGCTCGATCATCACGTCGTGTGATTAGATCAGGCGGTCGATCTCGGCGCCAATGAACGAACGGGCGCTGTAGCGGATGAACTGCATGCGCTTGCTCAATTCCTTCAGCGTATCGATCTTGTCCATGTCCATCGTGCGCGGCACGATCAGCACGTAGGGTTCGCTGAACAGGCTCACCTTTTTGATGGTGGGCTTGCCGGCCACGGCGCTGGTGGTGACCACCAGGTCCAGTTGCCGGTCTTCCAGCTGCTTGTCCAGCACGGGCGTGATGCCGGACCAGAGGCGGATCTGGCGCGACGCGCCCGACAGGCCGTGGATCAGCGTGGGCCCCAAGGTACCCGCGAAGGAATCCACGCAGCCAAAGCGCACGATGTTCCGTTTGGCCCGGCTCAGATTGCGCACGCTTTCGGTCATGTCGCCGGCCTGGGCCAGCAAACGCGCGGCATGGTCGAACAGGAGTTCACCGGCGGGCGTGGGCCGCGCCGGCCGCGTGCTGCGGTCCAGCAGTTCGGTCGACATCGCGCCTTCCAGCTGCTTGATCCGCTGCGACACGGCCGCCTGCGACAGGCCCAAGAGGCGCGCCGCGCCGGACACGGAGGCGGCTTCCACCACCGCCACCCAGGTCAGCAACAGGCTCCATTCCGGATAGTTTTCCGTCGTGCTGAACGAAAATCGGTTCATCGCCTGGCGTGTCCTGGGCGGGGGCGGCGGGTCAGCGCTGCCGCGCGGTGGTCTGCCGCAGGGCGGCTTGCACCATGCCTTCGACCACCGGGATGACCTTGCCGGCCAGGTCGGCGCGCCAGCCGTAGGGATGGGTTTCATCCATGTAGGTGGACTGGCACATTTCCAGTTGGATCGCGTGGATGTTGTCGGCCGGCGCGCCATAGTGGCGCGTGATGTAGCCGCCCTTGAAGCGGCCGTTGATCGCCCAGGTGTAGTCGGCGCAGGCGTCCAACTGTTGCTTGACCGCCGCCAGGATGTCCGGCGCGCAGGCTGCGCCGTCGGACGTGCCGATGTTCAGGTCGGGCAGCTTGCCGTCGAACAGGCGCGGCAGCACGCTGGCGATGGAATGGGCTTCCCACAGCAGCACGGTGCCATGTTCGGCCTTGATGCGGTCCAGCTCTTCACGCAGCTGGGCGTGATAGGGCTGCCAATAGGTCTGCAGGCGGTGCGCGCGTTCGGCATCCGTCAGCACGGCGTCGTTCTGGTAGAGCGCGTCGCCGCGGAACGTCTGGGTCGGGCACAGGCCGGTCTTGGTCTGGCCGGGATACAGGCTTTCGTCGTTGGGCGGGCGGTTCAGGTCCACCACATAGCGGGAATAGCGCGCGCCAAGCACGGACGCGCCCAGCGCCTGGGCAAACTGGTACAGCGTGTCCAGATGCCAGTCGGTATCGCCGGACTCCAGCCCCAGCGGCGTCATCTGCGCGCGTTGCACGTCGGGGATCTGGCTGCCCAAATGGGGGATGGAGATCAGCAGCGGGGCGGTGCCGCGGCTGAAATGAAAGATATCGCTCAAGGGAAAACTCCGGGTAACAAAGACGGTGCGCTGCGGGGCCAGCCGCAGTTGGCGGGCGCTTGTATGCTAGGCAGCGCGGCCCGCCGCAGTAATTGCATCAGTTTAATGGATGTTGATGATCGAGCTGCGTGATGCAAAGGGTTAGGGGCGCATCGGCTGGGCGTAGGGAGCCCAAGGCGGATCCGTGTTCCAGACGCCGGCGATCTCGTCGATCAGCACGCGAACCTTGGGCGACAGGTGCCGGCGGTGCGGATAGACGGCGCAGACCGGCGCGCCCGGCGGAGCCACGGATTCCAGCACCGGCATCAGGCGGCCCGCGCGCAGGTCGTCGGCGACCAGAAACGCGCCCAGTTGCGCGATCCCGTCGCCCGCCAGCGCGGCATCGCGCAGGGCTTCGGTATGCCCCAGCCGCAGGCGCCCGGTCATCGGCACCTGGCGCGCCAGGCCCTGGATGGCAAAACGCCACGGCACCCGTTGCCCCGCGTGGGTGTAGACCAGGGTGTGATGCTGATTCAACGCATCGGGCGTGGCCGGCGCGCCGTGGCGTTCCAGATATTCCGGCGCCGCGCAGGTGATCAGCCGGTGCGGCGCCAGCACGCGTCGCACTAGCCGGCTGTCCGATTCGCCGCCGATGCGGATCGCCACGTCGATGCCGTCGCGCACCAGATCGGTGTAGTCGTCCGAGAAGCTGACTTCTGCTTCCACGTCGGGCCAACGGCGCAGGTAGGCACGCAGCATCGGCATCAGATGCAAGCGGCCCAGCGACACGGGCAGGTCGATGCGCAGGCGGCCACGCGGGGCTTGCTTGCGGCTGGCCATCGCATCGGTGGCGTTGTCCACTTCGGACAGAATGCGCTGCGCGTGCTCGTAGAAGATCCGGCCGTCGTCGCTCAGGCTGACGCTGCGCGTGCTTCGATGCAGCAGCCGGGCGCCCAGGCCTTGCTCAAGCCGGGTAATGCACTTGCCGATGGCGGATCGCGACAGGCCCAGCTTGTCGGCGGCCGCCGTGAAGCTCTGCGCATCGGCCACGCGCACGAAAGCCAGCAGATCGCCGATGTGATCCAGACGGTGGGAAGGGGCGGGTTTATTGTCCACGAATTGTCCCTTGTGTTTCGCTTTTCGCCTACTTTATCAGCTGCTTGGAAACAGTAGACTGCGTAGGGGTCGGCCTGGCAACGGGCCTTTTCCGGATCGCGCCGTCCTATGTCCCGCACCACGCCTTCGCCCGCTCAAACCCTTCCTCAGTCGCCCGTCCGGACTTCCCGACGCGCCTGGCTTGGCGTCCTTGCCGCGGGCTTGGCCACGTTCAGCGTCGTCACCACCGAAATGTTGCCGGTGGGCTTGCTGGTGCCCATCACGCACGACCTGGATGTGTCGGTGGGCGAGGGCGGCCTGATGCTTTTCGTGCCCGCGATTCTGGCGGCGCTGTTTGCGCCGCTTGTCGTTGTCGGCGCGAAAGGCGCCGACC
>NZ_JBHFII010000065.1:97478-131708 GCF_057334215.1 Achromobacter maghribensis
CCCCCCCCCCACCGCCGTTGGCTGCTTTGCGGCCTGCTGGCCGTGTTGACCGCCGCCAATCTGGCCAGCGCGCTGGCGCCGTCCATGCCCTGGTTCCTGGGGGCGCGGATGCTCGTGGGATTCTGCATCGGCGGCATCTGGGCCATTGCCGGCGGTCTGGCGGGCAGGATCGTCCCGCCGCAGGCGGTGGGGATGGCCACGGCCATCATCTTCGGCGGCGTGGCCGTGGCGTCCGTGCTGGGCGTGCCGCTGGGCGCCTTCATCGGCGACCTGGCGGGTTGGCGCGCCGCGTTCGGCGCGATGGCGGCGCTGTGCGCGGCCGTGCTGTTGCTGATCGGGCTGGCCTTGCCGCCCTTGCCGGCGGTGCGCAGCCTGTCCGCGCGCCAACTGGCCGGGCAGTTTTCGAATCCCGCGGTGCGCCTTGGCCTGCTGGTCACCTTGTTCCTCGTGGCCGGCCATTTCATGGCCTACACCTTCGTCCGGCCGCTGCTGCAATCGCACGCGGGCTTCGGCCAGTCGTGGATCGGCCCGCTGTTGTTCGCCTATGGCGCGGCCGGAGTGGCCGGCAATTTCGTAGCGGGGGCGGCGGCCGCGCGCCAGCCGGGCCGCGTGTTGCTGATGGTCGCGCTAGCCTTGCTGCTGACGTTGGCGTTGCTGGCCGGATTCGGGCATCTGCGGTTTGCCGGCGGCGTCTTGCTGGTGGCGTGGGGGCTGGCGTATGGCGGCGTGTCGGTATCGCTTCAGGCCTGGATGATGCGGGCCGCGCCGGATGCCGTCGAGGCCGCCACGGCCCTGTTCGTGGCGATGTTCAATCTGGGTATCGCCGCCGGATCGTTGCTGGGCGTGCCCAGCGTGGATGCGCTGGGCTTGCGCGTGAACCTGTGGCTGGCCGCGGCATGCATGTTGTTGCCGGCGGGCGCGCTATGGGCGTGGCGGCAGCCCCGGCGAACGCCTGATGCCGGTTCGACATGCCGGTAGCGCCGGCCATTTCAGGGAAAGCACCGGAAGATCTTCCCCGTGCCGACCGCTACCCGCTGATGTTCGCGGCAACGTGCGCCGTCAAGCCGCCCGTGTCTCTCCTGGCCCTCGGTGTTTTCCCGAAGAGATGCGTTTTTTCATCTCTCAGTACTAACCATTAGCCTGTGCCCGCCGCCCCTGAGCGGCGGGCGGGGCAAAGCGCCTGCGTATAACCATGGGGAATAGCCCAAGCACCTGAAGGACTTTGACGCCATGGTGTCCCGATCCTAGTCTGCAGTCACGCCGTATCTCCGACTGCAAACTTCGAATGCCGCCAGCGTGCGGCGCACAAGGGAAGCCATGAAACGTCCTGTACCTCTCGCCCTGGCGGCCGCGTTGCTGGCGGTCTGTAGCACCGGTCTGGCAACGCCGGCGCAAGCGCAAGAGCGCCCCGTGCTGCGCGTCAGTTCGGGCGCCGCGGACAACGCCACGCTCGACCCCCACCGCGCGACGTCCACCGCCGACAAAGGGGTGGCCGCGCAGATGTTCGATGCGCTGGTGCAGTTTCCGGCGGGCAGCGCCGATCCCAAAGCGTTGGAGCCGGATCTGGCCGAACGTTGGGAGGCCTCGGCAGACAGCAAGGTCTGGACGTTCCACCTGCGCCACGGCGTTCAGTTTCATGGCGGCTATGGCGAATTGAAAGCCGAGGACGTGGTCTATTCGATCCAACGCGCGGGCGATCCCAATCGTTCCAGCTTCGCCGCCACCTTCGCCATCATCGACAAGGTCGAAGCGCTGGATGACTACACCGTGCGCTTCACGCTGAAGTACCCCGACGCGACCTTCCTGGGCCGCGTATCCAACTATCACGGCGGCAACATCGTCAGCAAGAAGGCCGCCGAAAAGCTGGGCGACAAGTTCGGCGCCGGCCCCATCGGCACCGGCCCGTTCGCCTTCGGCGAACACGTCACCCAGCAGTACGTGAAGCTGGTGGCCAACGACGCGTACTTTCGCGGCAAGCCCAAGCTGGGCGGGATCCTGTACCGCATGATCCCATCGGACAGCGCGCGCGAGCTGGCTTTCACGTCGAACGAAATCGACGTGATGCAGGGCAAGCGCGAGCAGCGGTGGGTCGAACGGTCGGCCAAGCGCGGCATGAAGATCGATATCTTCGAGCCCGCCGAGTTCCGCACGCTGCATCTCAACCGCAACGTCAAGCCGCTGGACAACCTGAAGGTGCGCCAGGCCGTCGCGGCCGCGATCAACGTGGATGAAATCGTGCGCTACGCAGGCAAGGACGTTGCCGACAAGGGCTGTTCGGTGGTGCCCAACGGGTATCTGGGCCAAGACTGCAGCGCGGGCGCTTATGCCTACGACGTGGACCGCGCCAAGAAGCTGCTGGCGGAAGCAGGCTATCCCAACGGCGTCGAGGTCAAGTCCGTCGTGTCGAACATTTCGGCACAGCAGCCCATCATGGAAATCGTGCAGGCGCAATTGGCCAAGGCCGGCATCAAACTCAATATGGAAGTGGTGGACCACGCCACCTACCAGGCCAAGAGCCGCCAGGACTTGAGCGGCCTGGTGTTCTACGGCGCGGCGCGATTCCCCAACGCCGATACGTACCTGACGGAGTTCTACGATTCGGCCGCCGCGATCGGCGCGCCCGGCGCGATGTCGAATTTCTCGCATTGCTCGGTGGCCGATGACGCCATCCGTCAGGCCCGCATGGAACCGGACGCGCAGAAGCAGCTGGCCTTGTGGAAAGACGCGCAGGTGAAGATCCACGGCGACGTCTGCGCCGTTCCCCTGTTCGGGCTGAAGCAGGTGTGGGCGCGCGGGGATCGCGTGAACTATGGCTACGCCTTGCAGGGCGCGCTGAACCTGCAACCTCCCATCACCGAACTGACGACGGTAAGCGCGCCCTGAGCGGCGTGCCGGCTGTCATTGGCCCTTGAGCACTTCGCGGGAAACCTGCGCGGCGACGTCGCGGGCTTCCTCGACAAAGGCCTCGACCAGCGCCGCGTTGCGCGAGGTGTGCACGCGGCACAACTGGAAGTGGAACAGCAGCTCCGGATCAAAGCGCCGCAACACCATGCGGCTATGCAACCCTTCGGCGAACAACGGATGAATCAAGGAAACCCCCAGCCCCGCCGCGACGAATTCGCAGGCCGTGGGCGCCGTATTGGTGTCCAGCACCACATTCAACCGGGCACCCGCCTGGCTGAACGCCTGGCGCACCAGTTCTTGCGTCTGGCTGTCGGCTCCGAAGGAGACGAAGGGCAGGCCGCTCAGATCGCGCGGCCGCACCACGCGCTTGCGCGTCAGCTCGTGATTCGTGGGCATGGCGCAGAACAACGGGTACTGGAACAGCGGCTCGCGATCGATGTAGGGGTTGTCGACGCGGCTGCCCACCAGCGCCACGTCGATGTGTCGGGTTGCCAGCCAGTCCGCCAGGAACAGCGATCCGCGGCTTTGGATCGACACGCGCACGTCGGGATGCCGCTTCAGGAACTGCATGGTCACGCGGCGGATAAACGGGCCGGCCAGGGCGGGCAGGACGCCGACGTTCAGCGTGCGCTGTTCGTCGCGGCGGATGGAATCGACGGCTTGCTCAACCTGGCGCAGGCCGCTGAAGACGCGGTCGATCTCTTCGTACAGCCGCATGCCTTGATTGGTCAGCGCCAGCTTGCCGCGCACCCGGTCAAAAAGCGCCAGACCCGTTTCCGTCTCCAGATGCGACAGCAATTTGCTGACGGCCGGCTGCGACACGCCCAGTGCCACGGCCGCCTGGCTGGCCGTGCCGTGTTCGACGACCGCCTTGAACGCTTCGATCTGCCGCAAGTTCAACGTCTGATTCATGCCATAACCCGGTTGGATGGAAGCTTGGTTCGCAGTCGCAAAGGTTATAGCGTCGACATCGCGCGCACAAGAAGGAACCACCATGCGGCATGAGTTCGACGTCATCGTGGCGGGCGCCGGCATGGTCGGCGCCGCCATCGCCTACGGGCTGACGGGACACGGGCGGCGCGTGCTGATGCTGGACGGCGCCGACACCGATTTCCGCGCGGCCAAGGCCAACTTCGGCCTGGTGTGGCTGCAAGGCAAGGGCCATGGCCACCCCGCCTACCAACGCCTGTCGCATCTGGCGGTGCAGGCGTGGCCGGACTTCGCGCAGGCGCTGGAAGCCGACAGCGGCATGACGCTTGCCTACGAGCGCCGGGGCGGGCTGCATTTCTGCCTGGGCGATGCCGAACTTTCCGCCCGCGCGGCGCGCCTTGCCGCCTGGCATGCGCAGGCGCCGGAGCTGGCGCCCTGTACGCAGTTGCTGGATCGCGGCGAGCTGCTGCGCCGCTTTCCGTCGATGCGCCTTGGCGCCGACGTGGCGGGCGCCAGCATCGGCGGGCTCGATGGCCACGTCAATCCGCTGCGGCTTCTGGCCGCGCTGCAAACCGCGTTCTTGAAACGCGGCGGAACCCTGCTTAACCGTCATGCCGTCACCGCCATCGATCCGTTGCCCGGCGGCGGATTCTCCGTGGGGGCGGGCGGCTTCCAGGCGCGCGCCGAACGCGTGGTGATCGCTGCGGGATTGGGCTCGGTCGCCTTGGGGGCGATGGTCGGGCTGGACGTGCCATTGCGGCCGCAGCGCGGCCAGATCCTTGTCACCGAACGGCTGGCGCCCCTGTTGCCGATACCCGCCAGCGGCATCCGCCAGACCGCCGAAGGCACCGTCATGGTTGGGCTGACGCAGGAAGAGGTCGGGTACGACCTGGGCACCACGTCGTCGGCCGCGGTGCGCATGACGCGCAACGCGTTGCGCATCCTGCCCGATCTGGCGCGGGCCAGGCTGGTGCGGCAATGGTCGTGCCTGCGGATCATGACACCCGACGGGTGCCCCGTCTACGCAAGTTCTCCTCTTCACCCCGGCGTGGATATCGCGCTGTGCCACTCGGGCGTGACGCTGGCTTCATTCCATGCCGGGCCCTATGCCCGCGCATTGGCCGGCGGCGCGCCGCTAGATCCCTTGGATGCCTTTCACCATGAGCGTTTCAATGTTCAGAAAGCTGCATGAGTCCGGCGCGCCCGCGCTGACACTCACGATAGACGGCCAGTCCGTCGCCGCCGAAGCCGGCGAGACCGTGGCGGCGGTGTTGCTGCGGCAGCAAACGCCGGCCACCCGCAGCACCCCCGTGCTGGAAAGCCCGCGCGCGCCGTATTGCATGATGGGCGTGTGCTTCGACTGCCTGGCTATCGTGGATGGCGTGGCCTCCACCCAGACCTGTCTGGTCACGGTGCGCGACGGCATGTGCGTCGAGCGCCAGTTCGGCCGCCGGAGCGTCTTGCCATGAAGCGCGAATTCGATGTCGTGGTGATTGGCGCCGGCCCGGCCGGCATGAGCGCGGCCATCGGCCTGCGCGGCCAGGGCTTGTCGGTGCTGGTGGTGGACGAGCAGCCCGCCCCTGGCGGCCAGATCTGGCGGGCGGTCGAGGCCGTGGCGGACACGCCGGCGGGCAAGCTGCTGGGCAGTGAGTACCGAGCGGGCGCGGCGCTGGCGCGCGCGTTCCGCGACAGCGGCGCAATTTATCAGCCGCAGACGCAGGTCTGGCAGGTCGAGCCGGGCTGGCATGTCTACATGACGCAGGCAGGGCAGGCCGAGGCAGTGCGCGCTGACCGCATTGTGCTGGCGATGGGCGCGCAGGAGCGGCCCGCGCCGTTTCCGGGCTGGACCTTGCCGGGCGTCTTGACCGTGGGGGCGGCGCAGATCCTGTTGAAGACGTCGCGCCAGGTGCCGGCGGAGCCGGTGTGGGTTGTGGGTAGCGGGCCGTTGCCGTTGCTCTACATGGCGCAGCTGTTGCGCGCAGGCGGCAAGATCGCCGGCTGGCTGGACACCTCGCCGCCGGGCGGATGGCGCCGGGCGCTGCCTTGGGCCGGCGCGGCGCTGGCGGGACGGGCCGACATCGCCAAGGGGCTGGCGTGGCTGCGCGAGATCAAGGCCGCGGGCGTCAAGCGCGTGCGCGGCGTCACGGCGGTGCGCGCGCTGGGCGAAGGGCGTTTGCAGGAAGTGCAGTACACCGATGCCGACGGCAGCACGGCGCGCGCGCCGGCCAGCGTGCTGCTCTCGCACGAAGGCGTGGTGCCGTCCATCCACATGACCCGCGCGCTGGAATGCGACCATTCCTGGAACGCGCAGCAGTCCTGCCTGGCGCCGGACCTGGACGAATGGGGCCAGACCAGCCGCCAGGGCGTCTACGTGGCGGGAGACGGGGCGGGCATCGGTGGCGCGCAAGCCGCTTGCGTGCGCGGCGAGCTGGTCGCGGTTGGCGTGGCGGCGGCAGCGGGCCGGCTGACGCCGCAGGCTGCCGCGGCGAGAGCCGCGCCGTTGCGCGGCAAGCTGGCGTCGCTGCTGCGCCTGCGCCCCATGCTGGATGCCATGTATCCGCCACGGCCAGGCATTTTTTCCCCGCCTGACGACACCATCGTGTGCCGCTGCGAAGAGCTGACGGCGGGCGACATCCGCAAGGCGGCGGCCATCGGCCAGCCCGGACCCAATCAAATCAAGTCCTATACGCGCGCCGGCATGGGCCCGTGCCAGGGCCGCCAGTGCGGCTACACGATCGCGCATATCCTCGCGGCGGAACAGAAGCGGCCGGTGGCCGAAGTCGGGTTCTATCGCATCCGCCCGCCGCTCAAGCCGTTGACGCTGGGCGAGCTGGCGTCGCTCGACATCGAGGAAGCGCAACCATGAGCGCGCGCACTTGCGATGTGATCGTGGTCGGCGGCGGCCTGCACGGCCTGTCGGCCGCGTTGCAGATGGCGCGCCAAGGCAAACGCGTCGTGGTGATCGAACGTCATTGGGTTGGACGGCACGCGTCGGGCGCCACGGCCGCCGGCGTGCGCACGTTGAACCGCGACCTGGGCGAACTGGACCTGTCATTGGAGGCGATGGACATGTGGCACGACATGGCTTCGCTGGTCGGCGACGACTGCGGCTTTCATGCCAACGGACAGATATGCGTGGCCGAAACGCCTGCCGCGCTTGCCGCGCTGCGGACCCGCGTCGACGGGTTGCGCGCCAGTGGCTACACGCACGAAGAACTGATCGGCCCGGACGAGCTGCGGCGGCTGTTGCCGGAACTCAGCCACCATTGCCTGGGCGCATCGATCGCGCGGCGCGACGGCGCGGCCGACCCGCACCGCGCATTGCGCGCATTTCGGCACAGCGCCGAAGCGGCCGGCGTGACGATCATTGAACACTGTGGCGTGACCGGCTTGGCGCGCGTGGGCCAGGATTGGCGCGCGCAGACCGACGCCGGGGCCTGGACCGCGCCGTATGTGGTCAACGCGGCCGGCGCGTGGTCCGCCCGCATCGCCGCCATGGTGGGCGACGACATCCCGCTGGCGACCAAGTCGTCCATGATGATGGTCAGCGAGCGCTTGCGACCTTTCATCAAACCCGTGGTGGCCATCATGGGCCGATCGCTGTCGTTCAAGCAGTCGGACCAGGGCACGCTGGTGATCGGGGGCGGCCTGCAGGGCATCCCCGATCTGGACCGTGAAACGTCCACGGCGCGCATGCGGGTGCTGGCCAAAGGCGCGCATGCCGCCACGGATCTGTTCCCGGCGGTGCGCGACATTCGCATCGTCCGGGTGTGGGCGGGCCTGGAAGCGAAAACGGACGACATGCTGCCGATCGTCGGCCCATCGCCCAATGCGCCGGGGGTGTTCCACGCATTTGGCTTTTCGGGCCACGGCTTCGAGCTGGTGCCCGTGGTTGGCGCCGCGCTGACCGACCTGGTGGTCCATGGAAAAACCGGCCGCGCCATCGGCAACCTGCAGGCGCAGCGCCTGATGCGGGTGAAGGGCGCCGCGCCATCCGCTTCGGAGCATTCATCATGATGCGCTACGCCATCAAGCGCCTGCTGCTGGCCGTCCCGACGCTGCTGGCCATGTTGACAGCCGTCTTCATCCTGGTGCGGCTGGTGCCGGGCGATCCGGCCGCGGTGATGCTGGGCGATCAGGCCAGCGCCGAAGCCCTGGCGGCGCTGCGTTTGCGCCTGGGGCTGGATCTGCCCACGCACGTGCAGTACCTGCGCTTTCTGGGCGACATGCTCACGGGCAATTTCGGCGTGTCCATGGCCAGCGGCCGCACCGTGCTGCAGGAGGTGTCGCTGGTGCTGCCCTGGACGCTGCAACTGACGGCGGCGGCCATCGTGATCGGCGTGGCGTTCGGCCTGCCCATGGGCATCTGGGCGGCGCTGCGCCGCAATGCCTGGCCGGACTACCTGGGCCGCCTGCTGTCGCTTACGGGGCTGTCCTTTCCGGCTTTCGTGTCCGCCATCCTGATGCTGTTGGTGTTTGCCATCCAGTTGCGCTGGTTTCCCGTCATCGGCGCCGTCGGCGCGGGCGACTGGACGTCGCAATTGCGCGGGCTGGCGCTGCCCGCTTTCAACCTGGGCCTGATCATGATGGCGTACGTGATGCGTGTCACCCGGTCGTCGATGCTGGGCGTGATGGGCGAAGACTACGTGCGCACCGCGCGGGCCAAAGGCGTGCGGCCAATGCGCCTGATCCTGCGTCATGGGTTGCGCAATGCGCTTATTCCCATCGTGACCGTGGTGGGCCTGTACTTCGGAACGCTGATCGGCAACTCGGTGCTGACCGAAATCGTGTTCAACCGGCCGGGCCTGGGCAAGCTGATCCTGGGCGCGCTCAACAGCCGCGACTACACGCTGCTGCAAGGGCTGATGGTGGTGTTCGCGTCATGTGTGATCGTCGTCAATCTGCTGACCGACCTGGTGTACGGGCTGGTCGACCCCAGGGTGAAATACAAATGAGCGCTGTCGCCGCTATCCCCTCGTCCCGTCCCAATGCCTTGTGGCAGGCATTGGCCAAGAACCGGCTGTCGTGGATCGGCCTTGGGCTGCTGCTCGTGATCGTGCTGGCCGCCGTGTTCGCGCCGTGGCTGGCACCCCACGATCCCTTGCAGCAGAACATCGCGTATCGGCTGGAGCCGCCCTCTGCGGAGTTCTGGCTGGGCACCGACAGCTACGGGCGCGACGTGCTGTCGCGCCTGGTCTACGGCGCCCGCGTGTCGCTGCTGGTGGGTTTTGTCGCCATCCTGATCGCCATGTGCATCGGCTCGGCGCTGGGCATCCTGGCGGGCTATCTGGGCGGCCTGGTCGACCAGCTCATCATGGGCCTGGTCGACGTCCTGCTGTCCTTTCCCACCTTGCTGCTGGGCCTGATGGTGGCCGCCATGCTCGGCGCCAGCCTGGAAAACCTGATCATTGCCATCGCCATCACCGAAATCGCGCCGTTCGTTCGGGTGGCGCGCGCGCCCACCATCGCCTTGAAACAACGCGATTTCGTCGAAGCGGGCAGGGCGCTGGGCTATGGCCCGTTGCGCCTGATGGGCGTGCACATCCTGCCCAACATGGTGTCGGACGTGGTGGTGCTGGGGTCGCTGTGGATGGCCTCGGCCATCCGCACCGAGGCGTCCTTGAGCTTCATCGGCCTGGGCGTGCCACCCCCCGCAGCCACATGGGGCAGCATGATCCGCGAAGGGTTCGAGAACATCCTGGACGCCTGGTGGCTGACGGTATTCCCCAGCGTTGCCATCCTGTTGACCGTTTTGGCGCTGAACCTGCTGGGCGATGCCCTGCGCGACGCCATTGATCCCAAGCTGCGTTCGGAGCGTTCATGAATCCTCACCCGAACCCTCTCTCTGGCTCTCAGGCCCCCGTGCTGGAACTTCGCGACCTGCGCACGGAGTTCCGCGTGGGCGGCGCCTGGCACGCCGCCGTGCGCGACGTGTCGCTGCAAGTGGGGCGCAATGAAACGTTGGCGGTGGTCGGCGAATCCGGCAGCGGCAAAAGCGTGACGGCCTTGTCGGTGTTGCGCCTGCTGCCGGAAGCGGGCGCCCGCCATGGCGGCGGGCAGATCCTGCTGGATGGCGCCGACCTGGCCGCGCTGTCCGAAAAGCAGATGATGAAACTGCGCGGCGAATCCATCGCCATGATCTTCCAGGAGCCGATGACGTCGCTGAACCCCACGATGACGGTGGGCGACCAGATTGCCGAGGCCATTCGCCAGCACCGTCGGCTGCCGTGGGCAGAGGCGCGCCGGCTGGCGCTGGCCGTGCTGGAAGAAGTGAAGATTCCGGCCGCCGCCAAGCGCTTTGGCGACTATCCGCACCAGTTCTCGGGCGGCATGCGCCAGCGCGTCATGATCGCGATGGCTTTGGCATGCAAGCCCCGGGTGCTGCTGGCCGACGAGCCGACCACGGCCCTGGATGTCACGATTCAGGCGCAGATCCTCACGCTGCTGTCTGATTTGAAGGCCGCGCATGGCATGGCGGTGCTGTTCATTACGCACAACCTGGGCGTGGTGGCGCAGATCGCCGACCGCGTCGCGGTGATGTACGCCGGTGAAGTCGTCGAGACCGCGGATGTGCAGACGCTTTTTGCACGGCCCACGCACCCCTATACCGAGGCGCTGCTGCGCGCGATGCCGCGTGTGGATGCCGATAGCGCGGTGCTGGAATCCATTCCGGGCGGGGTGCCGGCCATTACCGCGATGCCGAAAGGCTGTGCCTTCGCGCCGCGCTGCCGTCTGAAGGAGGCGCGGTGCGAGGCCGAACGGCCCGCGCTGACCCGCATCGGCCCGTCTCACCAGGTGCGTTGCGTGGTGCGCGCCGAACCGCATGGAGGCAAGGCATGAGCGATCTTCTGCAAGTCCGCAACCTGGTCAAGCGCTTTGAGAGCGGCGGCGGCTGGTTGGGCGGCGAAAAACAGGTGGTGCGGGCGGTGAACGACGTGTCGTTCAGCGTCGCGCGGGGACAGTCGCTGGGCCTGGTCGGAGAATCGGGCTGCGGAAAATCGACCGTGGCGCGCACCTTGTTGCGGTTGATCGAACCCGACGAGGGCAGCATCGTGTTCGACGGGTTGGACGTCCGGAAGGCCGGCGCCTCCGCCATGCGCGCATTGCGCCGCCGCATCCAGATCGTGTTCCAGGATCCCTATGCGTCGCTTAACCCGCGGCGCAGCGTTCGCCAGGCGCTGTCCGAACCGCTGGTCGTCCACAAGCTGGGCGATGCGAGGCAGATCGCCGCCAAGGTGGAACAGGCCATTGGCGAAGTGGGATTGCCGGTGTCGGCGCTGGACCGCTATCCGCACGAGTTCTCGGGAGGCCAGCGCCAGCGTATCGGCATCGCCCGCGCATTGGTGCTGGACCCGGAACTGATCGTGGCGGACGAGCCCGTGTCGGCGCTGGATGTGTCGGTCCAGGCGCAGATCCTGCAGCTGATGGAACGCCTGAAGCGGGATCGCGGCCTGTCGTTCGTGTTCGTCTCGCATGATCTGGGCGTGGTGCGCCACTTTTGCGACACGGTCAGCGTGATGTACCTGGGCCGCATCATCGAGCACGGGCCCACCGCGCAGGTGCTGGACCGTCCCTTGCATCCGTACAGCCGCGTCTTGCGGGATTCTTCGCCCGTGCCTGACCCGGCGGCGCGCATCCGCTTGCTCAAGATCGAAGGCGAGATTCCCGCGCCCACGCACTTGCCGCCCGGCTGCACGTTTCATCCACGTTGCGCGCGGGTCCAGGCGGATTGCGCCCAGCGCGTGCCGCCGCTTGCGTCCCTGGGCGGGGGCCGGTCAGCGGCCTGTTTCCACCCGCTGGTCGACGAGGCCGCGGCCATGGCTCACGCCTCAGCCGGGCCCTGCGTCCAGGCCTGAACCGCCGCTTATGTTCGGGCCGCGCGCCGGCCTCAGCCCGCGATGCGGCGCTTGCTGCTGTCGCGCACGACCAGATGGGGCGCCAGCCGCACGCTGTCGGGCTGGCCGCCCGCCAGCTTCTGCAACAGCAGCTCCAGGCCCATCCGGCCCATCTCGTGCATGGGCGAATGGATCGTGGTCAGGCCGATGGGCAGCGCGCCCGCCAGCGGCGTGTCGTTGTAGCCGACGATGGCGACGTCGCGGCCGGCTTCCAGGCCCTGCTCGCGGGCGGCGCCCATGACGCCGACGGCCAGGAAGTCGTTGACGGCGAAGATCGCGGTGGGGCGGGCGGCGGGCGACAGGAGCCCGGCGCCGATGTCGCGGCCCGCGTCCGTGTCGAACGGGCTTTCGATGCGCCAGTGCGCGGGCACGTCCACGCCGTGCTGGGCGCAGTAACTGAAGAAGCCGTCGGAGCGGTCGCGGCCCGTGCTGGCGAACGGTTCGCCCACCATCACGGCAATGCGCCGATGGCCCATGTCAAGCAAGTGTTTGGCCGCCAGTCGGCCGCCTTCCAGGTCATCGCAGGTGACCGCGCAATGGTGGTCGGCATGGCGGCTGACCAGCACGAAGGGCACGTCGCGTTGGGCCAGTTCGGCTAATAGCGGGTTGGGCGGCGCATTCGCGGGCGCGCTGTGCGCATCGCCCAAGATCAGGCCATCGACGCGGCGCGCCAACGCCATGTCGATCAGTTTGCGCTGCTTGTCCGGCTCGTCTTGCGTGTTGGACACGAAGGTCAGGTAGCCGTGTTCGGCGGCGGCCTCGTCGATGCCTTCGTAAATGGTGGCCAGCACCATGTCCGACAGCCGGGGCACCAGCACGCCGATCGTGCGGCTGCGGCGCGTTTTCAGGCTGGCCGCATGGGGGTTGGTCTGGTACTGCAATTCGGCGGCCAGCGCGCGGATGCGTTTCACCGTGTCCGGGGCCGCTGCGCCGCGCGCATCGTCTGCGGATCCGTTCAGGACCCGGGACACGGTTGAAACGTTCAAACCGAGCTGCCGCGCCAGGCTTTGCAGCGTGACAGGGCGCGATCTATTCATGGGGCTGGAGAATACACGCGGAAATAGCGCGGCAGGGAGTATCCCGGCAACCTAGGGTTTTCACTGAGTCGATTTTTGGGTTTGGAGCCCTTAGCATTGCGCAACCCAAACGTTTGGGTAAACCGACTGGATCGAAACGCAATGACAACTGAAAGCCAGGACTCCCGGTTCCGGTACCGGATATTCACCATGGTCGTGCTGCTGGCGCTGATCAATTACATCGACCGCGGCGCCATGTCCTACGCGGCCGCCCACATCACGGGCGAATACGGCCTGGACCGCGGCGCATGGGGGTCGGTGCTGGGTTACTTCGGCTATGGCTACATGGTCGGCGCGCTATTCGGCGGCATGCTGGCCGACCGCTACGGCCCGCGCAAAGTCTGGATCGTGGCGGGCGTGGCCTGGTCCGTGTTCGAAATCGCTACCGCCTGGGCAGGGGATTTCGGCCTGGCGTTCCTGGGCGGTTCGGCGCTGGCCGGCTTCGCGACCATCCGCATCCTGTTCGGCGCCGCCGAAGGCCCGGCGTATTCCATCATCAACAAGACCATCGCCAACTGGGCGACCACGCGCGAACGCGGATTCGTCGTGGGGTTCGGCCTGCTCAGCACGCCGCTGGGCGCCTTGCTGACGGCGCCTGTGGCGGTGGGCCTGCTGACGCTGACCGACAGCTGGCGCGCCATGTTCTTCATCCTGGGCGGGGCAGGGCTGGTGGTGTTGGTGTTCTTCATGCGCATCTTCACGGACCGCCCCGAAACCAATCCCCGCGTGTCGCCGCAAGAGCTGGCTGAAATCCAGTCATCGCGCGCGCAATCGGCCACGGGCGCCCAAGCGGCCGATGCGCCCGTGCTGCCGTGGTGGAGCTTCTTCCGCAGCAAGACGCTGCTGCTGAATACGCTGGGCTATTTCGCGTTCATGTACGTGAACTTCCTGCTGCTGACCTGGACGCCCAAGTACCTGCAGGACAACTTCGGCTATAGCCTGTCCTCCCTTTGGTACATGGGCATGATTCCCTGGACGGGCGCCTGCGTCACCGTGCTGTTGGGCGGCCGCATTTCGGACTTGCTGTTCAAACGCACGGGCAGCCTGAAAATCGCGCGCAGCTGGTTCGCCGCCGCCTGCCTGCTGGCCACCACGTTGTGCTTCCTGCTGGTGTCGCAGGCGCAGTCGGTATTCGCCGTCATTGCCCTGATGACCCTGGCCAATGCGCTGAATGCCTTGCCCAATTCGGTGTACTGGGCAGTCGTGATCGATACCGCGCCGTCCAACCGCGTGGGCACGTTCAGCGGCCTGATGCACTTTTTCGCCAATATCGCCTCGATTCTGGCCCCGACGCTGACGGGCTACCTGACGGCGCGCCACGGCTACTCGGTGATGTTCATCGCCGCGTCGGTCGCGACAGCCGTCGGCATGGTCGCTATGCTTCAGGTGCGCCCGGGCGTGGGCCCGCGCATGCCCGCCAGCCAGGCCTTGCCATCGGAAGCCGCCAAATGACCCAACCTTCTCCTTCTTTTCCCCACCTTGCCGTGGAACCCGGATTCTTCCGCGGGCGCCGCATCGCCGACCTGCAAGAAGCCATGGCCAGCGGCAGCCTGACAGCCCAGGACCTGGTGCGTCACGCGGGCGCCGCCATTGAACGGCTGAACCCGCAGTTGAACGCCTTCGTCCATGTCGACATCGCCGCCGCGTTGGCCGTCGCCCGTGAACGCGACGCCGAACGCGCAAGCGGCAAGGTCAGGGGGCCGTTGCACGGCATCCCCGTCGCCATCAAAGACAACGTCGACACCGCCGACATGCCCACCACGATGGGCGCCGCCCACTTCCTGGGCCATCGGCCGCAGGCCGACGCGCGCTGTGTGGCGCTGTTGCGCGAAGCCGGCGCCATCGTTGTCGGCAAGACGTTGACGCACGAGTTCGCTTATGGCCCCACCGGCGACCGCAGCGTGCAGGGCGCGGCGCGCAATCCCTGGCGCACCACCCAGATGACGGGCGGTTCCAGCGCGGGCAGCGCGGCGGCCGTCGCGTCCGGCATGGTGCCCGTGGCGCTGGGCACGGACACCGGCGGTTCCGTGCGCGTGCCTTCCGCCCTGTGCGGCCTGGTCGGCTTCAAGCCCACCCATGGCCGAGTGTCCGACGCGGGTGTGTTTCCCCTTGCGCCCACGCTGGAAGATCCGGGCGTGCTGGCCAATTGCGTGGAAGACGCGCAGGTCTTCATGCAGGCATTAAGCGGCGGCACGCTGGCGCCGGCTTCAGTGGCCGCCGAAGGCGTGAAGGTGGGCTGGGTGGCCAACGCGCCGTTCGCGATCGACGATGCGGCCGTCACCGCATGCGTGCGCGCCGCGGCGGAGCGCTTCGCCGGCGGCGCAGTGCAGCCGGCGCCCGGCGTCACGCAGCACGCGCGCGCCTTGCAAAGCGCACTCGGCGCGATCCAGCGCGCCGAAGCCTACGAAGTCCACGCCGAGCGCGTCGAATCCGAACCTGGAAAGTTCGATCCGGAGGTGCTGGAACGCTTGCGCGCCTCGCGCCCCGTGCAGGGGTGGGAGTATGTGCGGGCCCTGAAGGAAAGGACCCGCCTGCAAGCCGAGTTCGCGCGGCTGTTCCAGCAGGTGGATGTTCTGGCGCTGCCCGCCGTCGCCATTACCGCGCCCGCGTTGCAGCAACGCACCGTGGCGGGCCCGGGCAGCGCTGGCGTGCGCGAAACGTTGCTGGGCCTGACTAACCCGTGGAACGTGTTGGGGTTGCCTGCTATCAGCCTGCCCGCGGGCTGGGTGAACGGCATGCCCGTGGGCTTGCAACTGGTCGCCGCAGCCGGCACCGACGAGGCCTTGCTGGCGCTGGCCGCCAGCCGTTGGCAAGCGCCGCAAGCGGACTGACACGATGGGCCAGCCGGCGCCGCGTTGCGGTGCGGGCAACTTGGCAAGGCGGGCGAAGGATCGCCCGCCGCTGTTCTAGATCGGTCCGACCGACGTTCCGAAACGGATGGCGCGGCGCTTGCCCTGCACCGAGATCTCCTCATCGCCGTCGTCCGCGCCGGGCTCACGCAGCCACATCATGGCGGACAAGCCGGATTTCGCGTCATAGCCGCCGAACCAGTCGATAAGCCGCGCGACGTAGCAATGCGTGCCCACATGCACCGCCACGTCGGCCACGGTCTCGTAGGAATAGTGGCCCGCTCCGTATTGGTAGTAGCGGTCCCGCTCGTCCTCTTTCACATCGGCGGGAATCGGGCACAACGGCCGGTCCGCATCCCCGTCGCCACGCGCGGATTCGGCGTCGACGGTTGCCAGCGCCTGCGTCAACCCGGCATGCAAGGCGTCGTCCAGGACGCGGACCGCGTCTTTGTCGGCGCGCTTCTGCTGTTTCGGCACTTGCAGCTGATAGCGGTACTGGATCGTCAGGGTGGGCACTTCGCCCACGGCATGCAGCGGCCGCAGCAGATGGACATGGTCGACGCCGTAGTAGCTGTTGCGGTACGCGGCGTAGACGCGGCCGCGCAGGCGGATCCACTCGCCGGCCTGGTTCGAGCCGCGGCCGTTCAGCGTGTACAGGCTGGACGCGGCATTGCCATGGGCGTCGATGGCTTCGGCATAGCGGCCGCCCGCGCGCCGCAAGGCGCTGATGTCCGAGAACAGGCCGGTGCCGCCAGTGTAGGAATTGATCACCAGGTCGCGCTGGCCGTCACCGTCCAGATCCATCAAGGAATAAGAGGCGGCGCCGTTTTCGCCGCCCGCATCGATGCCGGACGCTTGCAACGCTTTCCATTCGTCCGGCGTCACGCCGTCGGGCCGCGTGACCGGGAACCTGGCTTCATCGTCATCCTCGTTCGCTCGGACATTGGAGAAAGTGGTCGTGCCGTGCTTGATGGACAGGGGCGCCAACGCGTCTTCCAGCGGGAACTCGGCGTTGTTTCGGCTTGCGGCCTCTACCGCTTGGCGCAGGTCTTCAAGCGCCTGCCGATCAGTTTCATCCGGCACGTAGGCCGTGGCGCTGCGCAGTTGATCCTGCAAGACGCTCACGCGTACCAGGTACTGGTCGCGAAGACACCCCGCATTCACGCCGCAGCCGTTGCGCGCGCGCAGCCAATCGCGCTGATCCTGCCGCAACGCGGCGCGGCCGTCGGGGCGGGCGGCGCCCAGCTTGCCGTATATCGCCGATAGCTCACTATCCTGGCGCAGCAGCTCCGCGTCGGCGCAGATCGTCACTTCAGTGGGGGTTTTCGCTTGCGCGCAATTCATGCCCGCGGCTAGCGTGGGTGTGGTTAGGGGAGCCAGCGCCAGAAGGGCGGCAAGCAAGGGCTTGGGAGTCAGAGTCAAGGTGCGGCGCGAAGTGGTGAGGTACAGTGCATTACACGATTGAACCGTTGAACCAGGCAAGCCGCTCGTTGCGGCCCACGCCTAATTTCTGTGAGCTCCATGATCGACGACCTGATCCAACTGGGCAAACTGATCAGCCTGGGCCTGGCGCTGATGCTGCCGCTGGCCAATCCGCTGACCTCCATGACGTTGCTGCTGTCCCTCGGGCAGCATATTCCCTACAAAGAGCGCGAACGCCAGGTCACCCAGGCGGCCTTCTACGTGGTCGGCATCATGCTGGTTACGTACTACGCCGGCGCGTGGATCATGCACACGTTCGGCATATCGATCCCCGGCCTGCGGATCGCGGGTGGGCTGATCGTGGTCAGCATCGGGTTCAGCATGCTGTTTCCCAAGGCCGAGTCAAGCACGCTGGAAGCCGAGGTGGCCGCCGATGCCCAGCATCAGCGGCAAACGCCCAACATCGCCTTCGTGCCGCTGGCGCTGCCCGGCACCGCGGGGCCGGGCACCATTGCCATGATCATCAGCGGAGCCGCGTCGGTGGATACCGCGATCACCCCTGACTACGCGCCGTGGATCATCGCGGTGACGCCGGTCATCGTGTTCGCCTTGCTGGGCGTGTTCTTCTGGATCTGCCTGCGCTCGGCAGGCCGCATCGTCGCGGTGATCGGTCAAAGCGGCGTCGAAGCCATTTCGCGCGTCATGGGCTTCCTGCTGGTGTGCATGGGGGTCCAGTTCGTGATCAACGGCGTCCTTGAAATCATCACGCAGCATGCGGGGGGATAAGCGGGTGCCGCACGGCTGGCTGCGTCGCAGCGCAGCCGTCTTCGGGCGTGTCCTCGGCAGTTTGCTGGTGGTGGGCTACGCCCTGTGGGGCGTGTTGGCGCTTGCCTATCAGGCGCCGGGCGGCGTGTGGGGCAAAGGGGCGGCCGCGCTGCTCTGGACGGGGCTGTGCGCGGGGGCGCTTGTCGCGCTGTGGCGCCAAAGGCCTTGGCGCCGGCGCGCCGGATGGGCCTATCTGGCCGGCGTGGTCGCGCTGTGCGGCTGGTGGCAGACGCTGACGCCCTCGAATGATCGCATCTGGGCCGACGACGTCGCCCGGATGCTGCACGGCACGGTGTAAGGGTCGGTTGTCACGCTGGAAAACGTGCGCAATTTTGATTGGCGTTCGGATGACGACTACACGGCGCGCTGGGAAACCCGCCAGTACGACCTGGATCAGCTGGTGGGGGTGGACATGGCGCTGTCGTATTGGTCGGGCCCGGCCATCGCCCACACCCTGGTGTCCTTCGGGTTTTCAGACGGCCGCCAGGTGGTGTTTTCCGTCGAGATCCGCAAAGAACGCGGTGAAAAATTCTCCGAGATCGGCGGCTTCTTCAAACAGTTCGAATTAAGCGTGGTGGCTGCGGAGGAACGCGACATTCTGTATGTGCGCGCAGGGCCGCGCGGCGAGAGCGTCTACCTGTATCCGGTGCGCATGCCTGCTGCGGCCATGCGCGAGCTGTTCCTGTCATACGTCACCACGGCAAATGCGCTGATCGATACGCCCCGCTTCTATCACACGGTGACGGCCAACTGCACGACGCTGGTTTATCAGATGGTGCGCGCTATCGTTCCGGGGCTGCCGCTGGACACCCGCATCCTGTTGTCGGGATATCTGCCCGAATACTTGTACGAGCAGGGCGGCCTGGACGCCAGCTTGCCTTTGGAGGGGTTGCGCCAGCAGGCAGCGGTCGGCCCGCTGGGCGCGCCCGGTGAGGATCCCTTGGCCTTTTCACGCCAGATCCGCCAGCAGGGGGCGCCGGCGCCGGTTGGCCCAAGCCATTAGACACCGCCAAGTTCTTCCGGGGCAGAGCAAGCGACGCAAGGGTGTGCAGGCTTGCCGCTTTACCTGTTTCGCCCCGTTTCCAACGTGCATTTCCGCGCGTACGTGGTTGTCTTCGGACCGGTAAACTACAGCACGGTAAAAATTTCAAGCGCTTCACGCGTGCGCGTTTCTCTCACGTGAGTTTTGGGTCTGGTATCGGAACCGGGCTGTTTTGAAGGAGGGCGCCGAGATGTTCTGGCCGACCCTGAGCATTGCCCTGATTGTTGCCCTGATTATTGCGGCCGCCATTGCCGCCGTGCTGCTGCGCCGCCCTGGCGTGGTGCTGTACGACTGGATCGTCACCCGTCGGGCTGCCACCCGCGCACGCCGTTGCGCCATGGCAAGGGCTCGCCCCGTCATGCTCCAGACGCGTTCCGTCTCATCCGCTGCGCAAGCGCAGCCGCGCCCCGCCGAACACGCCGAACCCGCCGCCCTGGCGGGATAGCCGCTGGCAATCCTTCCCTCTGCATAGATAAAAAAAAGGCCATCCTGAAAAGGATGGCCTGAAGTACGGAAGGGCGCCCCGACTCTGCTCAGTTGGGGCGGCCCGTAGCCCGCTTAGAAGCGATGGCGGATGCCGGCGCCGACCGTGCTGATCTTGTTGCCGTTGATGAACGCGGCGCCATCGGCGTACGACGCCAGGGCGTACAGGTTGGTCCGCTTGGACAAGTCGTACGTGTAGCCCACGCTGTAGATGTCCATCGCGTACAGGTTCTTGTTCGGATCGGCACGCTGCCACGACGCGAAGATGTTGCTGGCGCCGCCGATCGGCGCGCTCACGCCGACCATGTACGAGTTGATGCGCAGGCCATCCCACGTGAAGCGGCCGTTGCTGAAGCCCTGGCCCATTGCGGGGCCGCCGGATTGCTGGCGGCCGCCCATCAGCGAGAAGTCCTGGCCTGCGAAGACGCCGTCTTCCGAACGGCCGTAGGCCAGCGACAGCTTGATCACTTCGAAGTCATACGCGCCGCCGATGATGAACTGCTGCGGTTGCGGCTGGTTCGGCTTGCGGTACTGCACGTCATACGACAAGGCCAGCTTCAGGGGGCCATTGTCGTAGCGCACGCCGGCCGTCCAGGCGCGATTGTTTTCCTTGGTCTTGAACTCGGTCGGGCCTTCGACGTCATCCGTCGAGAACGAGTAGCCCACGCCGCCTTGGAAGCCGCTCCAGACCGGGGTCTGATACATGACCATGTTGTCATAGCGGACCGTGTTGGCCGCGCTGAACGCCATACCCATGTTGGCGTTCAGGTAGTCCAGCGAGAACGGGTCGATGTCGCCGAAGTACTTGGATGCGATGTTGGTTTGACGGCCCAGTTCCAGCAGACCCCATTGATCGCTGTTCAGGCCGATCGTGGCTTGGCGGCCGAACAGGCGGTCGCCTTGCGAGCGGTTGCCGTTATTGGCCGTGAAGCCGCTTTCCAACGTGAAGACCGCCGACAGGCCGTCGCCCAGGTCTTCCGTGCCACGCAGGCCGAAGCGGGAACCGTTCTGGATGCCGTCGTTCATGCCGATTTTGGATTGATAGTCACCACCAGGGGCCCCACGATTCGAATCAGTGGTGCCGACCTTGCCGCGCTGGTACGTCAGACCCAAGTCGACGATACCGTACAAGGTGACGGACGTCTCGGCCTGCGCCGCACCGGCCATGCCAGCCAGAATCGCGCCTACGAGCAAAGTTTTCGTTAGTTTCATATCCACATCCGGTTCTAAGGCTTGTATTGCCTGCTTTCAGCACCGTGAAAGCAGCCCAGGCCTAAACAATAGGCAACCCCGCCGGAAAACATGAAACTGAATACTACTTAATTGTTCTTAATATATAAATTAGGGCCGTATTCAGGCGTTTTTCCCCTGACGGCCCCCTGAAGCCAACAAAATTGGTTACTCGGTTCACACATAAAAACGGGTCATCTATGGCGTAAGAACAACAGTCGTCAAAAAGTCCGCGTCCCCAGCCTCGTAATTCTACGATTGGTCATTGATATTATTGAAGAAAATAATGTCTGCTTGTTGCGTACAAATAGATAAAGTATGCCTATCATTTCGTTGCGACTGAGACGGCATTGCATTCATATATGGTTGCCTGCGCTCACCAGCCCCAAAAAAACGCATCGCGCCACTGGGCGGGATGCGCACAGGCGGGCGATGCGTTCGGGCCGTGATTGGACGCCGCGCCGTCAGCGGGCGGGCCTTTGCAGCCCCAGATGGCCGCGCAGCGTGCTGTGTTCATACTCCGTGCGGAACAGCCCCCGCCGCTGCAGGACGGGTACGACCTGATCGACGAAGTCGTCGATGCCCCCGGGCAACGCGGGCGGCATCAAGTTGAAGCCGTCCGCTCCCTCGTTCCTGAACCAGGTTTCCATCTGATCCGCGATCCGCTCGGGCGTGCCCACCATCGTGCAGTGGCCCCCGCCAGCGGCCAGTCGCCCGAGCAACTGGCGCACGGTGGGCTGTTCGGTCTCGATGATTCGAAGAATGGTCGCGTACCGGCCCTTCGGTCCCTTGAAATCGGACAGGGAAGGAAGCGCCGGTACCGGCGCGTCCAGCTCCCAGCCGCTGCAGTCCTGTAGCACGAAGGTTCCCAATTGCCGCAGTGACGCGTCACTGGGCAGCAGCTCATCAAGTTCGCGTTGCTTGGCGCGGGCTTCGGCGTCGGTCGACCCAACGTAGGTGACCAGACCCGGCATGATCGGGACGAAGGCGTCGCGGCCCGCGGCGCGCACGCGTTGCTTGATGTCGCGGTAATAGGCTTGCGCGGCGGGCAGGTCGTACGCCACGGCATAAATGGCTTCGGCGCGCCGGGCGGCCAGGTCGCGGCCTTGGTCGGAAGCGCCCGCCTGGAACAGGACGGGATGCCCCTGGGGCGGGCGCGGGACGGTCAGTGGGCCGTCGACCAGGAAATGGTCGCCATGGTGATGGATCGGGTGGATGCGCTCGGGCACGCCATAGACGCCGTCGCGGTTGACGGCCAGGGCCTCGTCTTCCCAGGAGTCGAACAGGCGCAGCGCGACGTCCACGAACTCTTCGGCGCGGGCGTAGCGCCAGTCGTGCCCCGGCATGGCCTCGTAGCCATGGTTGCGGGCTTCGGCGTCGAACATGGAGGTCACCACGTTCCAGCCCATGCGGCCGCCCGAAATGTGGTCCAGCGACGCAACCATGCGGGCGGCGTGGAAGGGCGTGAAGAAGGTGCTGGAAACCGTGCTGATCAGGCCGATGCGGGTGGTGGCCCGCGCAATCGCGGCCATGGCGGTCAGTGGTTCCAGGTACCAGCGCGGGCCGTCGCCGATGTTGTCGGTGGATTGGCCGTCGGCGAAGAAGATCGCGTCCAGCTTGCCACGTTCGGCGGTGCGGGCCAGTGCCTCGTAATAGCGGATGTCGCCCAGTCGCTCCGCGGCCGAATCCGGGTGGCGCCAGGCCGCGCGATGGTGGCCGCAGCCGAAGATGAACAGGTTCAGGTGCAGCATGGCGCTCAGTTCTTGACGAGGCCGCCGTCCACGACCAGGTTCTGGCCGGTGACGCTGCGCGACCACGGGCTGGCGAAGAACAGCACGGCGTCGGCGAATTGCTCGGGCGTGGTGACGGTGCGCAGCGGCGTGCTGGCGGCGATCAGGTCAAACACGGCCCCGGGCGTGGCCGCCGACGCGTCGGTCGTGCGCAGCAAGCCGCCCGACACCATGTTGACGGTAATGCCGTGCGGACCGAGGTCATGCGACAGCGTCCGGGTGAACGACAGCAGCGCGGCTTTGGCGGCCGTGTAGTCGTGGTAGGGCACGACCGGGTTCTGGACCAGGTTGGTGCCGATATTGATGATGCGGCCGAGGCCGGCGCCGCGCATGCCGGGCAGGGTGGCCTGCACGGTGTTCAGCGCGCCGCGCACGCAGCCTTCGATCTGGTGGTTCAGATCGTCCCAGGTCAGCGTATCGGCGTGCGGGCGGGCGTCGCCATTGAACTGGAAAGCGGGCAGGGCGTTGTTCACGACGGTCGTGACCGGCATGCCGAAATGGCTTTGCGCCTGTGCGACCATGGCCTGAACTGCCTGCGCGTCGCGCACGTCGGCGGCAACGGCCAGCGCGCGGTCCGGCGCGGTGGCCGCCAGCGCCTGGGCGGCATCGGCGCTATTCAAATAGTTGATGACCACGCGCGCGCCTTCGCGAAGAAAGGCGCGGACGATGTGCGCGCCCAGGCCTCGGGCGCCGCCCGTGACAAGAATCAGTTGTTCGTTCAGGGCGGGGGCGGAGTGTGCAGGTGACATGGTGAGGCTCGTCGATTCCATCGGCAGGCACGCAAAACCGGTGCCGCAATCGGGCGAACTTAGCATGAATCAATGCGCCGTTGACATTGTCTCTTTGCTCTCCTAACCTTGCGGCAATTCCTGGGGGAGCCCTGTTTCGGGCTGAGATTCCGCGTCGTCGCGGTAACCCTTTGAACCTGATCCGGGTAATGCCGGCGAAGGGAAGGACATCGCACGACTCGCGCGCCCTCCCTAGACTTTCATCCATCTTGCGGCCCCCCGGCATCCGGGCGGGCCGCCCTGTTGCGCGCCCGGCTTGCCGCCGGTAGCGGGAGGGCCGTTCCGCATGTTGACCCAATCCACCGCCTTGATGTGGCTGTTGCTGTTTTCTGGCGGCTTCGCGCTGGCCAGCGTGCTCTACACACGGCGCAAGCGCGGCACCCTGGAAGACTACATCGTGGCCCGCAACAGTCAGGGCGCGTTCGGCACGATCCTGACGCTGATGGCATCCACGCTGGGGGCATGGATCCTGTTCTCGCCGGCGCAGGCGGCCACGTGGGGTGGCCTGGCGGCGGTGATCGGCTATGCGCTCGGTTCGATGTCCCCGCGTCTGGTGATGATTCCGCTTGGCCGGCGCATGCGGGAACTGATCCCGCACGGACACACGCTGACCGAATTCCTGATGGCGCGCTACGGACGGCCGATGTACGGGCTGGCGCTCTTCATCATGTTGTTCTACCTGTTCATCGCCTTATCGGCCGAAGTTACCGCGATTGCCAAACTGGTCACCATGCTGGCCCCGGTGCCGCTGTGGGCCACCGCCGCCATCGTGATGGGCACGACGCTGCTGTACACCACCTACGGCGGCCTGCGTTCGTCGATTTTCACGGATCAGGTGCAGATGATGGTCATCGTGCCCTTGCTGGTGGTCCTGTGCGTGGTGGGCTGGCAGGCCGCGGGCGGTGCGCTGCCCACGATCGAGGCGCTGCAGGCCAAGGCACCGCAGTTGCTGGACGTGACGGATCCGGGCGGCGTGAAAGCGGGCCTGACCTTCTTCGTGGCGATCCTGCTGACCGGCATCTTCCACCAGGGCAACTGGCAGCGCATCTATGCGGCGAAAGACGCGCGTTCGATGCGCAACGGCTTCTTGTTGGGCGGCATCCTGGCTGCGCCGTTCATCTTCCTGATGGGCTTGTTCGGCCTGGCCTTCGTGGGTCTGGCGCCGGCGGGCGACAGTTCGATCGCGCTGTTCAGCGTCATCATGCCGCACGCGCCCGCGTGGTTCGTGATCGCGCTGATCCCTTTGGGCTTGTCGCTGGTGATGAGCACGGCCGACACGGCAATCAGCGCCGTTTCCAGCATCGTCGCGGTCGACATGCGCCGCCTGATGCCCAACGCCGACGGCATGGACATGAAACGGCTGGCCCGCTGGGCGGTCCTGCTGCTGGCCATCCCGGTCATGATCGTGGCGTCGCAGGGTTACAGCGTGCTGTACCTGTTCCTCTTGGCCGACCTGCTGTGCTCGGCGGCTGCTTTTCCCGTGTTCTACGGTTTGTTCAGCCGCAAGCATGACGGCCTGACGGCGACCACCGCGACCATCACCGGGCTGGCGGCGGGCCTGTTCTTCTTCCCGGCGCCGGGCGACAAGCCTACCTTCCTGTTGGAATCGTTCTTGCTGGCGGCATTTGTTCCGGTGGTCACGACGGTGCTGATGCGCCTCGCGCGGCGCGGCCGCCAGGAATTCGATTTTGCGACGTTGAGCGCGGCCGTGCGCAGGCTGGATCGCGACGCGGTGTAAGGAGCGTGATGCGCAAAATACGGGTCTTGATCGAATTATTAATCGAGTATTTCGAACCGGCTCCGTATTTTCACGGGGGCTCGCTGGAGTACTCAGGTTCGAAGATTATCTAAGCGGAGCAGCGCGGCGTATGACTTTGCGTAAATCGATTGATTTGGGTGGGTGTCATATGGCGCGACATCGTTCAGCTGTGCGATGAATCACTAAAGGCGTTGACACTGGCCGCTCCGTTTGGGGGGGGGGCGATTGAAACATCTAGCAATGGCGTTAATGTTTTTTCACGCCGAGAAATGCAGTGATCAACCATACCTCTGGCCATGCTTGCATGGTAATTGTTGCTACTTCTGGCCATTGTCATAAATGACAAAGATTACGAAACATTTTATTTCTTAATCTCGTGTCTCGCCGTGCGCGTCGGGAATGCAATGAAATAATAAGATACTTTCGCAATATCTTATCACTTAATTCAAAAAAAATATGTGTGTCTGCCTTATACTGGTCGTCAGATAATCTAAGTTATTGGTTGTCGAAGTGGCATCAATTCTCTTGATGGCGTCATGTAACTTTCAGGTAGGAGCTTGTCCTTGCAGCCAGGAACTCGAAGCTTTACTGCTGATCTAGCCGCCATGATGCGCGCAGCGCATGTCATGATGGACGATGAGCCAAAAATACTTGACGATAAGTTTGCTATGAAGCTGTGCGGCATTCCAGATTCCGCTACGTTTCATACCGCCATGGCCGGCATGGAGCAGAATCTTTCTTCGAAATTTCCGAATCTTCCCGTCAAGACAATCCTGGAAGCCGTTCGATCAGGGATTATCGTGCGAAGCAGAATAGCGGAGCAGCGGCTGATCGAGGCAATCGAACGAGGCATATCCCAATACGTCATCCTGGGCGCCGGCCTTGACTCTTCCGCGTATCGTCTGGCCGAAGTTGCAAATAAATTGCATGTCTTCGAGGTTGACTTCCCGGCAACGCAGCAGTGGAAGCTCGCACGGCTCAAGGACGTCGATCCGCAGCTATTGAATCTGGCGACTTTCGTGTCGGTTGATTTCGAGAAGGAATCCCTTTTCGAAAGGCTGACGCAAAATGGATTCGATCCTGCGAAGCCGACATTCTTCTCATGGCTGGGTGTGGTGTGGTACCTCAGTGACGAAGCCATATTCACAACGCTTGAAAATATAACGTCGCTTGAATGTGATAGCGAAGTCGTATTCGAGTACCCGGTTACTACAGAACTGGTATATCCCGCTGATCGCCAGGTGATGGAAATGTTGACGCAGACGGGGGCGGAAAGAGGCGAGCCGTTTAGGGCGGGCTTTGATCCTGTAGATTTGACGCGCCGTGTCAAGGGGCTGGGGTTTGACACTGTCGAAGATCTTTCTCCGGCACGCATGCAGGAACTCTATTTCGAGAATCGTGCAGATAACCTGCGGATGCCGGGCATCGGCCATTTCATGAGCGCCCGCCGTACCTGCGCCAGATAGCATTAAAAAATACAGAGATTTGACGTGGTATTGGCCTCATGCGCCAAGCCATGTGATTTTGTTGTGGCCGACGTAAATATATGGCTTTGACAATGTAAGCAAGAAACTTGATGGCATGCATGGATTCTTAGGTAGCACATAGGATGCGTGATGAGAGTATTGCTTTTTCAGGGGCAGGGTGCGCAATTCAAGGGGATGGGGAAAGACCTTTGGGCGTCCTACCCTCGCTTGGTCGATGCCGCCTCGGAGATTCTTGGATATTCCATCGCAGAACTCTGCCTGAGAGACCCGTATAACCAGCTGCGGCTTACGCCCTACACACAGCCGGCGCTCTATGTGGTCAATGCACTGTCTTACTATCGTTGGCACGAAGACGGGGGCACTGCGGATGCTCTGGCTGGCCATAGCCTGGGTGAATATTCGGCGTTGCTAGCGGCTGGCTGCTTCGATTTCGAGACAGGACTGCGCCTGGTTCAAAAACGCGGTGAGCTCATGGGCAAAGCCAGCGGCGGCACAATGGCCGCCGTGCTGGGAATGCGGGCCGAGGCGTTGCAGAGCTTGTTGCAAGAGAATGCCCTGGATCATGTTGACCTTGCCAACTTCAATTCACCGACCCAGTTGGTGATCGCGGGAGAGGCTGCGGCGATCCAGTCCGTGGCGACGCTTGTATCCGCGCGTGGCGCCAGGTGTGTTCCGCTGAATGTCAGTGCGCCGTTCCACTCGCGTTTCATGCGGCCGGCGCAGGAAGCCTTTGCTGCTTTCCTGCAAGACTTTACGCTGACCGATCCGAAGACGCCCGTCATTGCCAATACGACGGCACGCCCCTATGAGCCCGGCCAGGTTGCGCCGTTGCTGGCCAGGCAGATCGCCAGCCCCGTACTGTGGACCGAGAGCATTCGGTATTTGATGGGGCTGGGCGAGTTTACCTATCATGAAGTCGGCAGCGATCCCGCTCGAATAGGCGGGACGGTGCTCGGCAAATTGGTCGACGAAATTCTTCTCACTGAAACGCCTCTGCGCGAGGTCAGGGCCGCGCCGCCTCCGATTGTTGCCGTTGCCGCGGTAGAACCGGAAGAGGTATCGCCACGACCTGACAATCTGGCGCAGTCGCTCGGTAGCGCGGCGTTCAGGCGACGCCATGGCTTGAAATACGCTTATGTGGCCGGCGCGATGTACCGGGGCACCAGCTCTGTCGCTTTAGTCGTCCGCATGGGGCAGGCCGGCATGATTGGATATCTGGGGGCTGGCGGATTGAGTCTGCCGGAGACCGAGACGGCGATCCAGGCAATACAGTCCCAATTGCAGGCGCACGAGGCCTACGGCTTGAACTTGCTGGCGGCTCATGATGATCCGGCCTTCGAACGAGCCACGGCCGAGCTATACCTGAAGTATGGCGTGACGCGCATCGAGGCAGCGGCATTCATGCAAATGACGCCGGCGCTCGTGCTGTTTCGCCTTCGTGGGATGTACCGGGATACCGACGGTAAGGCGCGGTGCAGGCACCATGTGCTGGCCAAAGTCTCGCGGCTGGAGGTGGCCGAGGCGTTCATGAGTCCGGCCCCGGTTCACCTTGTCGATGCGCTGCTGCAAGAGAAGGCGATTACCGCGGAACAGGCGGAGATGGCCGCTGAGCTTCCCATGAGTCACGATATTTGCGCGGAGGCCGATTCGGGCGGTCATACCGATGGCCACATTCCAACCATTTTATTGCCGGCGATGCGGCAATTGGGCCGGATGCTGAGCGAGCGATATGCGTACGAGGAACCTTTGTGCGTAGGGCTGGGCGGTGGCATCGGCACGCCGGCGTCGGCGGCCGCGGCCTTTGCCATGGGCGCGGATTTTATTCTGACCGGCTCTATCAACCAATGCACGGTGGAATCGGGCGCTACCGAGACCGTGAAGACCTTGTTGCAGCAGGCGGGCATTCACGACATGGCTTATGCCCCCGCTGGGGATATGTTCGAACTGGGCGGGCGGGTGCAAGTGCTCAAGAAGGGGCTGTTGTTCCCGATGCGAGCCAACAAGCTCCATGCGCTCTACACGCATCATGAAAGCCTGGAGGACATCCCGGCGGCGATTCGCACGCAATTGGAACGCCGGTACTTCAAGCGCAGTCTGGCCGATGTGTGGGAAGAGACACTGCAGCATATGCGGGCGAGCGGGCGTCTGAACGACATCGCTCAGGCGCAGGCCAATCCGAAGATTCGCATGGCGCGGGTGTTCCGATGGTATTTCGCCTACGCGACGCGCTTGGCGTTTGGTGGCTCGCCGGAGGATCTGGTCAATTACCAGGTCCAATGCGGCCCGGCGCTTGGTGCGTTCAATCAATGGGTTAAAGGCACGGAGCTCGAAGCTTGGCCGAAGCGGCATGTCGAGACCATCGGCATTACGCTGATGCAGGCGACGGCGCAATATCTGCGTGACGGCATACTTGGCATGCAGAGATAGGCCATGCCGTTCTTTTATCGGGTCTCGCCCCTGAAACCCTGCTTTTTGCAGGCGAATTTTCGCAACTTGTGAATCAATACCATCCGGCATCCTGGAAGCCACAGCCTGAAGCATCTGCTGCCGGATCAACGCACTCCCCCGATCAATGCAGCGTCGATTCTGCCTCCTTTGCGTGGCGAGGCGGAGCATTGTTTTGCTCAGAGTCATCAAGCCCGATCTGAGCCTGTCTACTGAACTGCGTTAGTCCGTATAAGGAAATCCTTGTGCTTGACGTGATTAATAGCCTTGCTGATGGATTTGTCGCCGTCCCGGTCATCGAAGCATGCCGCAGGCACGATGTGTTTTCGCTGTTAGCCCATCGTTCTGATTTGAGCGCAGAAGAATTGGTCGCTGAAACGGGAGCAAACAGTGGTCATCTGAGGGTCGCTTTGCGGCTGCTGGTGGAGTTGGGGTGGCTCGAGCAAAGATCGGCGGACAGATACGCGTTAGCGCCGGCAGCCGATGCGGTCAAGCAGATGCCGGCAAATACGGATGCCCTGATCGGTCTGCGGGTCCCGGATGCCCTGCGTGAGTCGACTGCGGCCACGCTGCAGGACTGGCTGGATATCTCCATTGCTGGATGGAAGGGCGTTGGACCGCAGCTTGCCGGGATGCTGGATGGTGCGTTGCTGTCGCCGCTGCTGGTCGAGATCCATCGCTTGGGCGGGGCCCCGGTGGTGGAAGAGGCCATTCAACCGGATGCCGTGTCGGCTGCGAGCCTGGCCGCCCTGCATCGCTATTTCGAGCAGCGTCGGTGGGGCAGCACCCAAGGCGCACGGTTCGCGCTCAATGGCGCTGGCCGTTATCTCGTCGAAAGTGGCGGGGCGCTCGGTACGGTGGTCTCCTATCGACCGATGATGTGTGGTCTTGAGGCGGTCTTGTTCGGGCGTGTTGGCGACATCTTTCGCCGTGATGGGCAGGGCCATGAAAGGCATGTCGAGCGCGAACTCAACGTGACCGGCAGCGGGTCTCAGCACAAGATTTACTTCGAGGCGCTCGGCCAGCTCATCACGCAGGTATTCGACAGCGAGCCGATCGCGACGCAACCCCGCTACATCTGCGATATGGGATGCGGCGACGGATCACTGCTGCGCCATGTCTACGAAGCCATCCAAAGCCAGACGCGACGCGGCCAGGCGCTGGACCGCTACCCCTTGCAACTGATCGGCGCGGACTTCAACGAGCGGGCGCTGGAAGCGACGTCGCGGACGCTGGCCGGCTTGCCGCATCTTCTGGTGGCCGGGGATATCGGCGATCCGAAAAGCCTGATCAGGGCCTTGGAGGCGCGCGGCATCGCCGATCCGGAAAACATCCTGCATATTCGATCTTTCCTGGATCATGACCGGAATCCGCAGCCGCCGAACAACGAAGCGGCCGTTGCCAGGAAACGCGGCCTACCGCTGACGGGCGTGTATGTCGGGCGCGATGGCGAGCAGATCGAACCTGCCATCGCCCTGCAGAGCCTGGTGGAACATTTGGGGCTATGGCGCGAAGCCGTGTCCAAGTATGGCCTGGCCATGCTGGAGGTGCATTGTCTGAAGCCGGCAACGGTGCGGACACTACGGGATCGGACCGGCGCGTTGCACTTCGATGCCTACCATGCCTTCTCGGGACAGCAGTTGTTCGAGGCGCCGATGTTTCTGATGGCGGCAGCGGAAGCGGGGCTATTTCCCGACCGTGCTGCTTTCCGACATTTTCCGCAGGCAGCGCCGTTCACCCGCATTACTTTGAACAGGCTTGTCGCGCGGCGCTACCGGATGCGGCATCCGTCCGAGTGCGACGTAAAGCGGCTGCGAGAGCTGGATATCGCTTGCTGGCCGGAAAATCTGGCCGCACCCGAAACGGAACTGCGTCGACGCATCACTGAATTTCCGCTCGGGCAGATCGTGGTCGAACAAGACAATCGGGTGATTGGCGCTCTGTATTCTCAGCGGATAGACAGTATTGAGCAGTTGCTGAATACGCCCTACGCAAGGTTCGGCAGCATCCATAATCCTGACGGTGCGGTTGGGCATTTGCTGGGTCTTTGCGTTGCGCCGGACATGCAGGGTACGGGCTTGGCCGATGACATTCTCGACTTCGCATTCGCCTACTTTTCCACCTGCGAGGGTTTTGAAAAACTCGTCGGTGTCAGCCGTTGCCAAAACTACGCGCGAGCGGGCATCGTGCCGATGGAGCAGTACATCCGGCAGCGGGATCAAGCCGGTCGTCTGATTGAGCCGGTGCTGTGCTTCCATGAAGCGCACGGTGCAAAGATCCGTCAGGTCGTAACCGGGTTCCGTCCGGAAGACACGGCCAATGGGGCAGCGGGTGTTCTGATCGAATATCCCAATGTCCGAAATGCCGCGACGGAAGTACCGAAAAAACCCAAGACGCCCGAGATGCCGTCGGTTGGGATAGTGGTCGGGCGCCAAGTCCGAGAGACGGTTGAGCAGGTGTTGGGATCGGCACGGGCAGGGGCTTATCAGGACGACGCGCCGTGGATGGCGATGGGCCTGACGTCGCTCGACCTGCTGGATCTGCGGCATCGGCTCAATGAACGGTTTGGGATTGCGTTCGACTCAACCATTTTCTTTCAATACGGAACGCCCGCGTTGCTCACCGAGCATCTCGAAGCGCAGCCCGCGCTCGTGCAGCCCGCGCTCGTGCAGCCCGCGCTCGTGCAGGCCACGCCGGCACCGGCGCCAATCGTGCCGGAATCCGTCTCCGAGTTCGCACGCGATCCATTCAAGCCTCTCGCGAAGAACGACGGCGCGGCAGCGTTGGTCAAGCGCCAGGTCCGTGAAATGGTTGAGCAAGTGCTCGGAACCTCTCGGGCAGAGGCCTATCAGGAAGAGGCGCCATGGATGGCCATGGGACTGACGTCGCTGGATTTGCTGGATCTGCGCCATCGGCTCAATGAGCGGTTCGGGCTTGAATTTGATTCAACCATTTTCTTTCAATACGGCACCCCTGCGTCGATCATCGAGCATCTGGAGCCGCAAGTCCGATTGGAAACTGACGGCGCCTTCGTTGACGAGGGAAAGTCTGGCGGGCTGGTCGCCGATTCAATGGGTTCAAGTGAAGAAGGCGAGCGTCGGCACGCGCAAGCGGATCAACGGATTGCCGTCATCGGATTAAGCTGCAGGTTCCCGGGCGGGGCAAATACTCCCGAACAGTTCTGGGAGCTGCTGAAGGGCGGGGTGGATGCTGTTGAAGGGCGTCCGGGTGCCGCAGCCGACCGGCCGCGCGCGCCGAGGGATCCATTGGCCGACCGCGTGGGCAAGTCCGGTGGATTCCTGACCGATATCGATCAGTTCGATGCGTCGTTCTTCCGAGTCTCTCCGAGGGAAGCGGAGCTGATGGACCCCCAACAGCGCTTCCTGTTGGAAGCGGTGTGGGCGGCATTGGAGGAAGCCGGCCTCTCTGCGGCGCGGATGGCAGGTTCAGACACCGGCGTATTCATCGGTGTGATGGGCCATGACTACGAACTGCTGCTTCGCCAGCAGGTGGGCGGCCACGACCGGGATCCACATTTCGCCACGGGTAATGCAGCCGCGATCACGGCGGGTCGCATTGCCTATTATTTCGATTGGCACGGACCCACGCTGTCGGTGGATACGGCCTGCAGTTCCTCGTTGGTGGCCACGCACCTGGCCTGCGAAAGCCTGCGAGCGGGGGAGTGCGGCGTCGCCGTTGCGGGCGGTGTCAACCTTTTGCTCAATGCGGAGACTTTTGCGGCGTTCGGCAACGCCGGGATGTTGTCTGCGGATGGTCGGTGCAAGACATTCGACGCCGCTGCGAACGGCTATGTCCGGGGCGAAGGCTGCGGCGTGCTGGTGCTCAAGCGCTTGGCAGATGCCGAGCGGGACGGCGATCCGATATGGGCGATCATTCGGGGCAGCGCGATCAATCAGGACGGCGCCAGTGCAGGTCTGACGGCGCCGAATCAGAAGGCGCAGCAGGCCGTCATCGAGGCGGCAATCAAACGAAGCGGAGTCGCGCCGCACCACGTCAAATACCTGGAAGCACATGGAACGGGAACGAAACTGGGCGACCCGATCGAGGTGCATGCCGCGGCGGCGGCCCTGGGGGCGGGTCGCGATGACAATCAGCCTCTGCTGCTGGGGTCCGTCAAGACCAATATCGGGCATCTGGAAACCGCGGCAGGCGTTGCGGGACTGATCAAGGTCATCCTGTCGATGCGACATGGTTTGATCCCGAGGCACCTGCATTTCAAGACGCCTAATCCGCATGTGGCCTGGGATCGCTTGCCGGTCCGGGTGGCAGCCGAGGCGCAGCCTTGGCCGGGCGGCCGAATGGTGGCTGGAGTCAGCAGTTTTGGTTTTAGCGGGACGAACGCCCATGTCGTCCTTGAGGCCCATCAGACGCAAGTGACTGCGCGCGCTGAGGTGCCGGCGGGGCGGGCGGTGCTGGTGGTGCTGGTGGTGCTCTCGGCGAGAGACGACGCGCGCCTGCGTGCGCAAGTGGAACAGCTCCAGGCGTATGTGCGGACCCATGAGGTCAGCTTGGAGGATCTTGCATACACGCTGCAGGTGGGGCGCGACGCGATGGAGCATCGCTTGGCGCTGACGGCCGGCTCGATCGATGAACTCGTGAACAAGTTGGCACAGTTCCTGGCTGGAAATGGGGCGCTTAAAGGGATCTGGCGCGGAGAGGTGAAACGCGATCAGGGAGCGCTGAGCGTATTGGCTGCCGTCGCAAGGGAGTTGCACGAAGCGGTCAACAAGTGGGTGGCTCGGGGTGAGCTTGACACGCTCGGTGAGCTTTGGGTTCAAGGCATGGCTGTCGATTGGTCGGCGCTGTATGGTCCGTCGCGGCCTTCGCGGATGAGTCTGCCGACGTATCCGTTTGCGAAGGAACGGTATTGGGTGCCAGAGAGCGGGTCGGGTACGCAGCCCGCGCAGATGGCTGGCGCGTTGGCCGGCTTGGGTCGCGAGGCGGTGTTGCACCCGCTGGTGCATCGCAACACCTCGGACCTGAGCGGACAGCGTTACAGCACATGGTTGACGGGCGAGGAGTTCGTTCTGCGCGATCACATCGTGCTGGGTCAGCGGGTCGTCCCCGGCGTGGCGCAGCTGGAGTGGGCGCGAGCCGCGGTGAGCCTGGCGCTGGGCGGGGCGGCGGCGGTTCGCCTGGAACAGGTCAGTTGGGTGCGCCGCCTGGCGGTCGCCGAGCCGCTGGAGGTGCACATCGGGCTGGAGGTCGAGGACGATGGACGGATCGGCTACGAGATCTACAGCGGTGAAGGCGAGGCGGCGCAGGTCTACAGCCAGGGCTGGGC
>NZ_JBHFII010000065.1:131728-133410 GCF_057334215.1 Achromobacter maghribensis
ATGCTGGTGCTCAAGCCGCTGTCGGCGGCGCAGCGCGATGGGGACCACATCTACGGGCTGATCCTGGGCAGTTCGCAGAACCACGGCGGCCGGGCGAACTCGTTGACGGCGCCGAATCCGGTGGCGCAGGCGCAGTTGGTGGAGTCGGCGTTCCGGCAGGCGGGAGTCGATCCGCGCACGGTGGGGTACATCGAGGCGCATGGGACGGGGACGTCGCTGGGCGATCCGGTGGAGGTGCAGGGCCTGAAGCGGGCGTTCCGGGCGTTGGCCGATGGGCAGGCGCTGGCGGCCGGGAGCATCGGGCTGGGGACGATCAAGAGCAACATTGGTCACCTGGAACTGGCCGCGGGCGTGGCGGGCCTGATCAAGGTGCTGCTGCAGATGCGGCACAAGCGCCTGGTCAAGAGCCTGCACGCCGAGCCGTTGAACCCGCGCATCGATCTGGATGACAGTCCGTTCTACGTGGTGAACCAGGAGCAGGTCTGGGAGGCGCCCGTCGATGGGACAGGCCGGGCATTGCCGCGGCGCGCGGGGGTGAGTTCCTTCGGCTTCGGGGGGGTGAACGCCCACGTGGTGCTGGAGGAGTATGAGGCGCCGGCTCCGAGTCAGCTGGAGGTGCATTCTCCGGCTGTTGTGGTGCTGTCAGCACGAACGGGCGAGCAGCTTCGGGCGCAGGCGGCGCAGTTGCGGGCGCATCTGGAACGGCGCGAGGTGGATCTGGCGTCGCTGGCTTATACGCTGCAAGTTGGGCGCGAGGCGCTGGGGATGCGTCTGGCGTTGGTGGTGAATTCGGTGGCAGAGCTTACGCGCAAATTGTCGGCGTATGAGCAGGGTGAGACCAGCCTGGAAGACGTGTACCAGGGCGAGGTCAAGCGGGGGTCCGAGACATTGTCGGCGTTCGCTGCCGACGAGGACCTGCGGGAGTTGATCGCCAAGTGGCTGGCGCGCGGCAAGCTGGGCAAGTTGGCCGAGTTGTGGGTGCAGGGCTTGGCGGTGGATTGGTCGGCGCTGTATGGTCCATCACGGCCTTCGCGGGTGAGTCTGCCGACGTATCCGTTTGCGAAGGAGCGGTATTGGGTCCCAGAGAGCGGGTCGGGTGCGGTGGCACGGACGGCTGGCGCGTTGGCCGGCTCGGCGCGCGAAGCGGTGCTGCACCCGCTGGTGCATCGCAATACCTCGGACCTGAGCGAACAGCGTTACAGCACGTGGTTGACGGGCGAGGAGTTCGTTCTGCGCGATCACATCGTGCTGGGTCAGCGGGTCGTCCCGGGCGTGGCGCAACTGGAGTGGGCGCGAGCCGCGGTGAGTCTGGCGCTGGGCGGGGCGGCGGCGGTTCGCCTGGAACAGGTCAGTTGGGTGCGCCGCCTGGCGGTGGCCGAGCCGCTGGAGGTGCACATCGGGCTGGAGGTCGAGGACGACGGGCGGATCGGCTACGAGATCTACAGCGGCGAAGGCGAGGCGGCGCAGGTCTACAGCCAGGGCTGGGCGGTGGTCTCGGCGCCGGGCGAGGCGCCGACCGTCGATCTGGCGGCACTGCGCGCGCAGTGCGGGCGCACGTTCAGCAGTGAGGATTGTTATGCGCGGTTTGCCGCGATGGGCCTGCATCAGGGCCCAAGCTTCCAATCGTTGACGCAGTTGCAGGTGGGCCAGGGCCTGGCGGTGGGGTCGCTGCAGTGGCCGGC
>NZ_JBHFII010000065.1:133471-137607 GCF_057334215.1 Achromobacter maghribensis
GGGGCCGGCGCCTGCGCCGGCCGATGACGATCCCGTCTATGGCTTGCCGCCGAGTTTGCTGGACGGGGCATTGCAGACCAGCCTCGGCTTGATGCCGGAGGACGCGGGGCCGACGGTGCCGTTCGCGGTGCAGTCGGTGGAGCAGTGGTTGCCGGTGCCGGTGCCCGCCTATGCGGTGGTGCGGCCGGCGGCCGGAGACAGCGCGGCGGTGCGCAAGCTCCAGGTGGAGATCGTCGATCCGCAGGGACGCGTGGCGGTCCGGCTGAGCGGCTTCAGCAGCCGCGCGGTGGAGCGCCCGGCGGCGGCGCAGACGGTGCTGTTGACGCCGAAGTGGGCGGCCCGGTCATTGGCGGTGCCGGCTCAGGCGTCGACGTACGCGCAGCACTGGGTGCTCTGGTGCGAGGAAGTGGTGGGTGTTGAGGGAGCGGCGCAAATCCAGGCGGAACTCCAGGCGGACCCGGCGCCGGCCCAATGCATCCGGCTGAGCGGGGCCGGCACACTCGCGCAGCGCTATGGCGTCTATGCGGGGCAGGTGCTGGCCCAGCTCAAGCGAATCGTATCGGCGGGTTTGGCTGGGCCGACGCTGGTGCAACTGGTGGTGCCGGGGCACGGCGACGGCGCGGTGCTGCAAGGCTTGGGCGGGATGCTGCGCAGCGCGACGCGGGAGTATCCGCTGCTGACTACGCAAGTGGTGTTGGCCGATGCCGGAGCGGGGCTGGCCGAGCGACTGCGCGCGGAAGCCGCGCAGCCGGCGGCAGTGGTGCGCCATGGGTCAACGGGCCGCGACGTGCTGGAGTGGGTGGAGCGGCCGCCATCCGACGGATCGCTGCCCTGGCGGGATGGTGGCGTGTACTGGATCACGGGGGGGCTGGGAGGCCTGGGCCGGGTGTTCGCGCAGGCGATCGCGCAACAGGTGCGCGAGCCGGTGTTGGTGCTTAGCGGCCGCCGCGCGCTGGAGCCCTCGCAGGCGGCCTGGTTGCAGGAGCTGCGGGCACGGGGCGCTCGGGTGGAGTACCGATCGGTGGCGGTCGATGATGGCGCGGCGATGGCGGCGCTATCACGCGCGATCGTGGCAGAGCATGGGCAGTTGAATGGCGTGATCCACACGGCAGGGGTGTTGCGCGACAGTCTATTGGCGAACAAGACCGACGTGGACTTGGGCACGGTGTTGCAGCCGAAGGTGGCGGGTGTCGTGGCGTTGGACGAAGCGACGCGTGAGCTGGCGCTGGAGTGGCTGATGCTGTGTTCGTCGGTGGCGAGTGTCTGGGGCAATGTCGGGCAGGTGGATTATGCGGCGGGCAACGGCTTTCTGGATGCGTATGCGGCGTACCGGCAGGGCCTGGTATCCCAGGGGCTGCGCCGGGGACGGACGGTGTCGTTGAGTTGGCCGTTGTGGGCCGCAGGCGGCATGCAGGTCGATGCGGCGGGCCAGGAGCGGATGCGGCGGTCAACCGGAATGGAGCCCTTGCCGGACGAGGCGGGGATCGCGGCGCTTGTGCAGAGCATGTCCGTGGCGTCGGACGCTTCGCATGTGCTGGTGCTGCATGGGGATCGGGCGCGCCTGCTGGCCAGCGTGCGGACGGCCTATGAGGCGAAGGCTGAGACTGCGCCGGTACAAGTGGAGAGCGCTGGCGAGGTAGGCGCCGGGACCGGCACGGTGCCCTCGGGGGACGCCTTCGCGGGGCAGGTGGAGCGCGCCCTGACGGGCTTGATGGCAGCGCACCTGAAGATGGCGCGCGAGCGCTTGGAACGTGACGCACCGCTGAGCGAGTTCGGTTTCGACTCGATCACGCTGACGTCGTTTGGCAATGTATTGAACCAGCGGTATGGGTTGACGCTAAGTCCGACGGTGTTTTTCGAGGCGCCGACGATCGCGGCACTGACGGCGTATCTGGTGCGTGAGCATGGCGACGTGTTGGTGCCAGCGTTCGTGACGGCGCCCACGACGTCTCAAGTCACAGAGCCGAAGCGCTTGGCCGCCTCGGTGGCGTCAGTCAGCCGTCGCCGAGGCCGTCGGCCACACTCGATGCCGGGCATGCCGGCCGAGCCGGCCTCGGTTCGGCCGGAGCCGATTGCGGTAATCGGTATGAGCGGCTGCTTTCCAGAGGCGCCTGACATCGAGACGCTGTGGGCCAATCTACAGGCAGGACGCGACTGCATCGGAGAACTGCCGGCTAGCCGCTGGAGCGGCCGGCCGGCGCCGGCCCTGCGTCGGGCGGGCGTGATCGAGGGGGTCGAGGAGTTTGACCCGCTGTTCTTCGGGATCTCGCCGCGCGAGGCGCAGGGGATGGACCCGCAGCAGCGGCTGCTGATGACGTACGTCTATCGGGCGTTGGAAGATGCGGGCTACTCGGTGCAGAGCTTGTCGGGCAGTTCGACGGCGTTGCTGGTGGGCACGGGAACAAGCGGCTACGGCCAGATGCTGACGCTGGCGGGCGAGGAAGTGACGGGTTCCAGCGCGGCCGGAGTGGTGGGCTCGATGGGGCCGAACCGGATGAGCTACTGGTTGAACTGGCATGGTCCGAGCGAGCCGGTGGAGACGGCGTGCTCGTCGTCGCTGGTGGCGGTGCATCGGGCGATGGTGTTATTGCGCAGTGGCCAGTGCGGGCTGGCGGTGGTGGGCGGCGTGAACACGCTGCTGTCTCCCGAGGCGCACGAGAGCTTTACGCAAGCCGGGATGTTGAGCGCGGACGGGCGATGCAAGGCCTTCTCGGCGCAGGCCAATGGCTATGTGCGAGGCGAGGGGGTCGGGATGCTGGTGCTCAAGCCGCTGTCGGCGGCGCAGCGCGATGGGGACCACATCTACGGGCTGATCCTGGGCAGTTCGCAGAACCACGGCGGCCGGGCGAACTCGTTGACGGCGCCGAATCCGGTGGCGCAGGCGCAATTGGTGGAGTCGGCGTTCCGGCAGGCGGGAGTCGATCCGCGCACGGTGGGGTACATCGAGGCGCATGGGACGGGGACGTCGCTGGGCGATCCGGTGGAGGTTCAGAGCCTGAAGCGGGCGTTCCGGGCGTTGGCCGAGGGGCAGGCGCTGGCGACCGGGAGCATCGGGCTGGGGACGATCAAGAGCAACATTGGTCACCTGGAACTGGCCGCGGGTGTGGCGGGCCTGATCAAGGTGCTGCTGCAGATGCGGCACAAGCGCCTGGTCAAGAGCCTGCATGCCGAGCCGTTGAACCCGCGCATCGATCTGGAGGGCAGTCCGTTCTACGTGGTGAACGAGGAGCGGGTCTGGGAGGCGCCGGTCGATGAGGCAGGCCGGGCGTTGCCGCGGCGCGCGGGGGTGAGTTCCTTCGGCTTCGGGGGGGTGAACGCCCACGTGGTGCTGGAGGAGTATGAGGAATCGGCCTCGGATGCGCCGCAGGTGCAGGCTCCAACCGTGGTGGTGCTGTCAGCGCGCACAGGCGAGCAGCTTCGGGCGCAGGCGGCGCAGTTGCGGACGTATCTGGAACGGCGCGAGGTGAATCTGGCGTCGCTGGCCTATACGCTGCAAGTTGGGCGCGAGGCGCTGGGGATGCGTCTGGCACTGGTGGTGGGCTCGGTGGCAGAGCTCACGCGCAAATTGTTGGCGTACGAGCAGGGTGAGACCAGCCTGGAGGACGTGTATCAGGGCGAGGTCAAGCGCGGGTCGGACACGTTGTCGGCGTTCGCTGCCGACGAGGACCTGCGGGAGTTGATCGCCAAGTGGCTGGCGCGCGGCAAGCTGGGCAAGTTGGCCGAGTTGTGGGTGCAGGGTCTGGCGGTGGACTGGTCGGCGCTGTATGGCGCGTCGGGGTCATCGCGGCCTTCGCGGGTGAGCCTGCCGACGTATCCGTTTGCGAAGGAGCGGTATTGGGTGCCCGAGAGCGGGTCGGGTACGCAGGCCGCGCAGGCGGCTGGCACGCTGGCCGGCTCGGCTCGCGAAGCAGTGCTGCACCCGCTGGTGCATCGTAATACCTCTACTCTGCGTGAGCAGCGCTACAGCACGTGGCTGACGGGCGAGGAACACTTCCTGCGTGACCATGTGGTACGAGGGCAGAAGCTTGTACCGGGCGTGGCGCAGCTGGAGTGGGCGCGAGCCGCGGCGAGTCTGGCGCTGGAGGAAGATGGTGCGATCCGTATCGAGCAGGTGAGCTGGATGCGGCCCCTGGCGG
>NZ_JBHFII010000066.1:0-5656 GCF_057334215.1 Achromobacter maghribensis
TGGAAGAACGGAGTGTGACGGCCGCCTTCTTCCTTGGACAGGATGTACACCTCGGACGTGAAGTCCGTGTGCGGGGTGATCGAGCCCGGCTTGGCCAGAACTTGGCCACGCTGGACGTCTTCACGCTTGGTGCCGCGCAGCAGGATGCCCACGTTGTCGCCAGCTTGACCTTGGTCGAGCAGCTTGCGGAACATTTCAACGCCCGTGCAAGTCGTCTTGACCGTCGGCACCAGGCCCACGATTTCGATTTCTTCGCCGACCTTGACGATGCCGCGTTCGATACGACCCGTCACCACCGTGCCACGACCCGAGATCGAGAACACGTCTTCAACCGGCATCAGGAACGCGCCGTCAACAGCACGCTCAGGCGTCGGAATGTACGAATCCAGCGCAGCTGCCAGGTTCATGATGGCCTGTTCGCCCAGTTCGCCCTTGTCGCCTTCCAGCGCCAGCTTGGCAGAACCCTTGACGATCGGGGTGTCATCACCCGGGAAGTCGTACTTCGACAGAAGTTCGCGAACTTCCATTTCCACCAGCTCGAGCAGCTCGGCGTCGTCAACCATGTCAGCCTTGTTCAGGAAGACGATGATGTACGGCACGCCAACTTGGCGGCTCAGCAGGATGTGTTCACGCGTTTGCGGCATCGGGCCGTCAGCGGCCGACACGACCAGGATCGCGCCGTCCATCTGAGCGGCGCCCGTGATCATGTTCTTCACATAGTCAGCGTGGCCCGGGCAGTCAACGTGCGCGTAGTGACGCGCTTCCGTTTCGTACTCGACGTGGGCGGTGTTGATCGTGATGCCGCGAGCCTTTTCTTCAGGAGTCGCATCGATCTGGTCGTAGCCCTTGGCTTCGCCACCGAACTTGTTCGACAGAACGGTCGTGATAGCTGCCGTCAACGTCGTTTTGCCGTGGTCAACGTGACCAATCGTACCCACGTTCACGTGCGGCTTGGTACGTTCAAACTTGCCTTTTGCCATGGCTGACTCCTGACCTGGATTGCGCTTCAGACTGAAGAAAAGTACTTGGAAATTTGTGGTGCCCATGGCGCGGATCGAACGCGCGACCTCTCCCTTACCAAGGGAGTGCTCTACCACTGAGCCACATGGGCATTTAAAAATCTTGGAGCGGGTGAAGGGAATCGAACCCTCGTCGTAAGCTTGGAAGGCTTCTGCTCTACCATTGAGCTACACCCGCGGCATACCCATTCACCTTCTCTTTCCCAAACCCTCAAAATCAAGGCCTGGAGAACCTTACAACCTTCTTTGCGAAGGTCGCCCAGTTCCCTAGGCCTAATTTTAAAATCCAGGCAGACATCGCCTGGATTCAAGAGTTGGGTCTCTGGTGGAGGAGATTGGATTCGAACCAATGTAGGCGCAAGGCCAACAGATTTACAGTCTGCCCCCTTTAACCACTCGGGCACCCCTCCAGCGGAGAACTTGAGATTATGAACACTTTCAAATCCGGTGTCAAACCATTCGGATGAAAATCTTCAAAAACTTTCGTTCAGCCACCCGCGTTTCCGCGCAGAGGGGGCGAAGCTTACAGGTTTCCGCGAATTGATGCACGCAAAAGTTGTGAATATTGGTCGGCCGTGAAAATAATGGGGTTCGTTCCCCCCGAGGGATCTTCGCTGGCCATGCGCCCGACTCGTTCGGCCTGGGCCTCGTCGATGCCGATTTCCGCCAGCGTGTGGGGAATGCCCACCGCCTCGCGCAGGCGCAGCACCCAGTCCAGCACTGCCCCCGGACCCGTGGCGGGCAGGTCCAGGTAGCGCGCCAGTGCTTCCAGCCGGGGAGCCACCGCGTGCTGGTTGGCCTTCAATACATAAGGCATCAGGATTGCGTTAAGCATGCCGTGGTGCGCGTCGTACAGCGCGCCCAGCGGATGCGCCAGCGCGTGCATCGCGCCCAGGCCGCGCTGGAAAGCGGTGGCGCCCATGCACGAGGCCACCAACATCTGCTGGCGCGCCTGGAGGTCGGCCCCGTCGGCCACGGCCTGCGGCAGGTATTCCTTGACCAGGCGCATGCCTTCCATCGCAATGCCCGCCGCCATGGGATGGAAGAACGGCGAACAGTACGCCTCCAGGTTGTGCGACAAGGCATCCATGCCTGTCGCCGCGGTGATCTTCGGCGGCAGCCCCACCGTCAGCTCCGGGTCCAGGATGACGATGGAGGGCAGCATGCGCGCATGGAAGATGATGCGCTTGACCTGCGCGGCCTCGTCCGTGATGACCGATGCGCGGCCCACTTCCGACCCCGTGCCGGCCGTGGTCGGCACCGCGACGACGGGCGCCATCCCGGCCACGTTCACACGCAGATGGTTGTCGCCGACGTCCTCGAAGTCCCATAAGGGCCGCTTCTGGCCTGCCATCAAGGCGATGGCCTTGGCAGCGTCCAGCGCCGAGCCGCCCCCAAAGGCGATGACACCGTCGTGCCTGCCCTGCCGATAGGCCGCCACGCCGTCCTCGACATTGCGTCCCGTGGGGTTGCCTTTGACCTCGTGGAATAGGCCGCATTCCAGGCCGGCCTGACGGCAGGCACGGACGGCGTCGCCCACCATCGGCAATGCCGCGAGGCCCGGGTCCGTGACGAGCAGGGGCCGCCTCATGCCGAGTTCGGCGCACCAATCGGCCAGCTCCTTGATGCGGCCGGGACCCGCCTTGATTGCAGTGGGATAGTTCCAATTGACGCTGGGCACGGTCATGGTTCGATTCCTGAAGACGCGTTGTCAGACGCTGCGCAGATGAAAGGATTTGGCTTGCGTGAGTTGCTCGTAGCCGATGGCGGACAAGGACACGCCGCGGCCCGTGTTCTTGACGCCGGTCCAGGCCAACGCGGGGTCCAGATAATCGCAGCGGTTCATGAAGAAGGTTCCGGTACGCACTTGACGGCCCAACGCCAGGGCGGCGCTTTCGTCTTGCGTGAACACCGCCGCCGTCAACCCATAGGGGCTATCGTTCATCAACGCCACGGCCTCGTCGTCGGTATCGACGGGCATGATGCCGACGACCGGCCCGAAGCACTCATCGTTCATGACGCGCATGCGATGGTTTACTCGCGTCAGGATTGCGGGTGCGACATAAGGCGAGCTTTCACTCGCATTATTTAAATGCGAGGGATCAATCATGTTTTGCGCGCCGGCCGACACGGCTTCTGCGATGACGTCGCGAATCTCGGCTGCGGCCCGGGCACGGACGACCGGCCCCAGCGTCGTTTCGGGGTGCAGCGGATTGCCCAGTACGTAACCGTTTGTCAGTGCAACCGCGCGTTCGACAAACTCGTCGTAAAGCGGCCGCGCGACGTAGATGCGCTGGATACCGCAGCAGGACTGCCCCGAATTGAAGAATGCGCCGTCCACCAGCGTCTCGACGGCGTGATCCAACCTGGCGTCCGCGCGCACATAGGCAGGGTCGTTGCCGCCCAGCTCCAGGCCCACCCCGATGAAGCGCCCCGCCGCGCTTTCCTCGACGACGCGTCCACCGCGCACCGACCCCGTGAATGACACATAGCCGATCTCGGGCGCGCGGATCAGCCGTTGGACGGTGTCGTGGTTGGCATGCAGGTACTGGAACACGCCCTTCGGCACGCCGGCGTCGCGGAACGCGCGATCCATCAACTCGGCGCACAATGGCGTCTGGTCGGAGTGCTTCAGGATGACGGTGTTGCCCGCCATCAAGGCCGGGACGATGCTGTTTACTGCCGTAAGCAAGGGGTAGTTCCACGGCGCGACGGTCAACGCGACGCCGATGGGTTCACGGCTGATGAAACGCGTGAATCCGGCCTGCTCGGGCACGCGCACGGGCGCCAGCGCCGCATCCGCGATTGAAATCATGTGGCGCGCGCGCGCTTCAAAACCGGCCACTTCGCCTGGCGTGTAACGCAATGGGCGCCCCATCTGGATCGTGATGGCCCGCGCGATCTCGTCCTTGGCCGCAACGAAGCGGTCCACCGCGGCGGACACCATGCGCCCCCGCTCTGCCACGCCTAGCGCCTGCCATGCCACTTGCGCGGACTGCGCTTGCGCCAGCGCCTGCGCAATTTGGGCATCGTTGGCGTAGGCGCGGCGCACAACCTCGCGCCCGTCGATGGGACTGATGGTGATGAGTTCCTGGGTCATGATCGCCCTATGCAAGCGGTTGGACAGGTTCAGATAATTTCGAAGTAGCGCGCCAGCTCCCAGTCGGTCACATGCCGCCGGAACTGCCGTTCTTCCCACTCGCGCGTCGCGGCGTAGTGTTCGACGAATGGATCGCCGAACAAGTGACGAGCCGCTTCGGACCCGCGCAGGCGTTGCGCCGCCTCCCATAAGGTCGTGGGCAGGTGCAAATGAGCCGGGAATTGCTGCGTGTAGGCATTGCCTTGCACCATGGGTTCAGGCGTCAAGCCCTGCTCGATGCCGTACAGGCCCGAGGCCAGCGCGGCGGACAACGCCAGGTAGGGATTGGCGTCCGCCGAACCGATGCGCACCTCGACGCGCTGCGACTTGTCGCTGCCCGGGATGAGGCGCAGCGCGGTCGTGCGGTTTTCCATGCCCCACGTTGCGTCCAGCGGCGCCCAATAGCCCGGCACCAGACGCGAATAACTGTTGATCGTCTGCGCGTACAGCGCCATGAACTCCGGCAGGTAGCGCTGCACGCCGGCCATGAACGCGACCTGCGTCGCGCTCATGCCGTGCGGCTGCGATTCGTCGTAGAAGGCCGAACGGCCGCTCTTTCTGTCGCGCAGCGACAAATGGATATGGCCGCTCTGGCCGGGATGATCATGCGACCATTTGGCCATGAAGGTTGCCATCAGCCCGTTCTGCTGCGCCAGCGCTTTGGTGAAGGTCTTGAACAGAAAAGCCTTGTCGCCGGCGGCGGCGGCCTGGTCCACCGCGATGGCCGCTTCCAGCACGCCCGGCCCCGTTTCGGTATGCAAGCCCTCGATTGGCATGTCCATGCGTTCGCACATGTCCAGCAGCTTGCGGTAGAAGTCGCCCTCGACGGTGCTGCGCAGCACGGAGTAGCCGAAGTTGCCCGGCGTCCAGTTTTCCATGTTGCGGTAGTTTTTCGCACGGACCGAATGCGGGGTCTCGCGGAACATGAAGAACTCGTATTCCAGCGCGGCGTAGACCTCGTAGCCCATGCCTGCCGCGCGATCCAGCGTGCGATGCAGTAGCCGGCGCGGACAAATGGCGCTGGCATCGCCGTCGAATTCAGCCAGGAACAGCAGCATGTCTTCGCCGCCGGGGCCCTGCTCCAGCGGCAGCCGACGCCCGGTCTGCGGCACGATGCGCAGCTTGGCATCGGGGTAGGCGGTGTGCCAGCCGGTGTATTGGGTGTTGTCGTAGAGCTGGTCGTCCAGGTCCCAGCCGAGCACCACGTCGCAGAACGCCAGCCCCGAGCGCAGCGCGCTCAGGAACTTGTCGCGCCGCAAGTATTTGCCCAGCATCACACCGTCGACGTCGGACAACCCCACCTTGATATGCGAGAGCGGGCTGGCTTGCACCAGCCGCTCTGCGTCTTCCACCGTTGCTACCCCTAGTGCATGCATGCTCGTTCACCTTTGTGGCTGAAGCGTTGCGTTGACCTGCGGGCGGGCGGCGCGGCGTTCAGGTCATGGCCGCCCCCAGCACCCGCATCGCCTGGCGATGCAGCTGCGGCGTGGCGGGGGGG
>NZ_JBHFII010000066.1:5680-17364 GCF_057334215.1 Achromobacter maghribensis
GCGGCGGGGTGGGGGCCGCGACGACGCGGCCCTGCGATTCGAGGCTGAGCGGCTGCCCAGCCCAATCGGTGATGACGCCGCCCGCGCCTTCGATCACGGGCATCAGCGCCAGATAGTCATAGGGTTGCAGGCCGGCTTCGACCACCAGGTCGATGTGGCCGCTGGCCAGCAGCCCGTAGCTGTAGCAATCGCCGCCGTAGCGGCGCATGCGCGCGGCACGGGCCAAGGCATCAAAGGCAGCCAGTTCCGCGCCTTCGAAGATGTCGGGCGACGTGGCGTACAGGATCGCGTCGCGCAGTTCGGTACAGGCGCTGGCCTGGCAGAGGTCGCCATTCAGCCGCGCCGGCGAGCCGGCCGCGCCGATCCAGCGTTCCTGCAACGTGGGAATGTCGATCAGGCCCAGCACCGGACGGCCCCGATGCAGCAACGCCAGCAACGTGCCCCATAACGGGCTGCCCGAGATGAATGCGCGCGTGCCATCGATGGGATCCAGCGACCACACAAGCTCGGCTTCGGCGTGCAGCGCGCCGAACTCTTCGCCGAAGATGCCGTGCTGAGGGTAGTGTTGCGCGATCGCGTCGCGCAGCGCGGCCTCGACCTCTCGGTCGGCCTGCGTCACGGGGCTTTCGTCGGCCTTGGTGTCGACGGACAGCGGGTGCCGGAACCACTTGCGGGACAAGGGCCGGACGCGGTCCGCCAGCGTCTGCGCGAACGAGGAATATTCGGCCAATTGCTGCGCCGGCAGCGCGGCGGAGGTTTGCATCACGGTGCTCCCAGGGGTTTTTCCAGTCTAGACACGTTGCCCCAAATTTGCAAATATACCTAAAACTGCAACCTCGCCCCCTGCGGCAGGGTCGCCGTCCGCATCAGTAGCTCGCACCGTTGCCATGTATTCCCCACCGGAGTCCCATCATGCAATGTATGAAGAAGCTTAGCGTTGTGGTTGCAGTAATTTCCCTAGGTTTTGCACACGTCGCCCACGCCGGTCCCATCACCGTCTACACCGCGCTGGAAGAAGACGAGATCGCGGCCTATCTGAAGGCGGCCAACACCGCCATGCCGGATGTGAAGGTCAACGTGCTGCGCCTGTCTACCGGTGACCTGGGCGCCCGGCTGATCGCCGAAGCGGCGAACCCTCAGCAGGACGTGATCTGGGGCTTTGCCGTCAGCAACATGCTGGAGCCGCGCTTGCAGAACCTGCTGGAGCCCTATGCGGCCAAGGGGATCGACACCCTGCCCGCCCAGTACAAGGGCGCGGACAACAAGTGGTTTGCCGCCACCGGCTATGTTGCGGCGTTCTGTGTGAACACCGACCGGCTGAAGGCGAAGAAGCTGCCCATGCCGACGTCTTGGGAAGACCTGGCCAACCCCGCTTATAAAGGCGAGATCGTCATCCCGAGTCCGGCCGCTTCCGGCACGGGCTACCTGCAGATCGTCGCGTTGCTGCAGGGGTTGGGCAAGGAAAAGGGCTGGGCGCTGCTGAAGGACCTGGACAAGAACGTGGCGCAATACACGCCGTCGGGATCGCGCCCCTGCAAGATGGCCCGCGCGGGCGAATACGCGATCGGCGTATCGTTCGCGTTCCCCGCCATGCAGTCCATCGAAGAGGGCTATCCGGTCAAGATGGTGATCCCCAAGCAGTGGGTGGGGTACGAGCTGGAGGCGTCCGGCCTGATGAAGACAGCGAAGAACCCGGCCGATGCCAAACGCTTCCTGGATTGGACGCTCTCCGCGCAGGCCGGCGGCCTGTACAGCAAGTACAAGGAACTCGTCACCATCCCGGGCGCGGCCCCCAACAAGGCGGCCGAAGCCGCGGGCCTGCCGAAGGACCTGACCGCCGTGTTGTATCCAGTGGATTTCCAGAAGTCGGCCGCCGAGCGCGACGCCACGATCAAGACCTGGCAAGACACCATCAAGCGCTGAGGCTGGCGCGGCGGGGCCCGCCCGCCGCTCTCGCGTCTGGGAGACGCCATGTATCTGGAACTGCGCGGCATACGGAAAACCTTCGACGCGTCGGTCGCGCTGGAGGACATCGACCTGTCCGTCGGCGAACATGAATTCGTGTGCCTGCTGGGCCCCAGCGGTTGCGGCAAGACGACCTTGTTGCGCATCGTGGCGGGCCTGCTGCCGTTCGACCGCGGCACCATCACGCTGGGCGGGCGCGACCTGAGCAAGCTGCCGGCGCGCAAGCGCGGCTTTGGCATCGTATTCCAGTCGTACTCGTTGTTCCCCAACATGACGGTGGCCGAAAACGTGGGCTACGGCTTGCGCATCCGCGGCGAACCGCGCGACCGCATCGCCGCGCGAGTGGCTGAACTGCTGGCCCTGATCAAGCTGCCCGACTACGCGCCACGCTATCCGCACCAGCTTTCGGGGGGACAGCAACAGCGCGTGGCGCTGGCGCGCGCACTGGCGGTGGACCCGGCGCTGATCCTGCTGGACGAACCGCTGTCGGCGTTGGATGCGCGCGTGCGCACCGACATGCGCGCCGAGATCCACGACGTGCAGCGCAGGCTGAAGATCCCGACCATCATGGTGACCCACGACCAGGAAGAAGCGCTGACGCTGGCCGACAAGATCGTCTGCATGAACGATGGGCGCATCGAACAGGTCGGGTCCCCGTCCGACCTCTATCTGCGGCCCCGCACGCGCTTCGTGGCCAACTTCGTGGGTTTGAGCAATCTGCTGCCCACCGATTGGGTGAGCCATGCGATGCCGCATCTGCTGGCGACGCGACCCGAGGGCGCGAACGAACGCTATGAAGCCTGCCTGCGCCCGGAAAACCTGCGCATCGCCGCCGACGAGCACGGTCCGGGCCGCGTGCAGGACATGACCTTCATGGGTAACCTGACGCGGTTGCGCGTCGCGTGGCTGGGACGTGAGCTGGTGGTCGAGCAACATGGCGCGGCTGGGCTGTCCCGCGGTGCGCCCGTTCGGCTGGACGTGGAACCCGGCGAATGCGCCTGGGTCAGCGTATGACCCCGCGCGGCGGGAGCCGGCGATGAGCACGCTACATGCGGGTGCGGCCGTCGCGGCGCCTGCGGGGCGCGCGCCGTGGTCCGCGGACCGGCTGCTGCTGTGGACCTGCGTGGCGATCCCTCTGGCGGGGTTGGCGCTGTTTTTCCTGTATCCGCTGGCGGCCGTGGCGTGGCGCAGCCTGGTGGAAAAGGATGGATCGATCGGGCTGAGCAACTATGCCGAGGTGTTCGCCACACGCGGCATCCTGACCGCGACCGTCAACAGCCTTGTGATGAGCGCCGCCACCACCGCCGTCAGCATCACGCTGGGATTCGCCATCGCCTATGGTCTTGACCGCAGCTGCATGCGCGGCAAGGCGCTTGTGCGATTGGCGCTGGTGCTGCCGCTGCTGGCGCCCTCGCTGGTGCAGGGTCTGGGCCTGATATTCATCCTGGGACGCAACGGGCTGGTGCACCGCTGGACCGGTTGGGAGGTCGATATCTATGGCTTCTGGGGGCTATTGATCTCGAACGTGTTCTACGCCCTGCCCCAGGCCGTGCTGATCCTGCAGGCCGCGTTGCGCAACATGGACGCCCGCTACTACGACGCGGCCGAAGTCATGGGCGCGTCCAGCGCGCGGCAATTCTTCGATATCACCTTGCCGAACTGCAAGTTCGGACTGCTGAGCGCCGCCTTCGTGGTGTTCGTCATCACCATCACCGACTTCGGCAACGCGGCGGTGATCGGCGGCAATTACCGGGTGCTGGCCACGGAAATCTACAGCCAGGTGTCGGGCCAGATGAATTTCGGCATGGGGTCCGTCGTGGGCATCCTGCTGTTGCTGCCGTCGCTGATCTCCGTGCAGATAGAGCGCGTGGCCTCGCAGCGCCAGTTCGGGTCGGCGTCACCCAGCGGCGTGCGAGTGGCCCCGCAACCCGCCCCCGTTCGCGATGCGGTGTTCGGCATCGGCGTGCTGCTGGCCTGCGGCACGATCATCCTGACCGTGGCGACGGTCGTCTTCGCCAGTTTCATGCGGCTGTGGCCCTACCGCATGGAATGGACGCTGAAGCACTACGACATCACCGTCAGCGGCGGCTACGCCCCTCTGTGGACGTCGCTGTACCTGTCGCTGGCGGCTGCCAGCGGCGGCGTGCTGTTGTTGTTCTTCCTGTGCTTCGGTGTGTGCCGCATCGGACGCGGCTGGGCCAAGGTCGTGTACCTGCTGTCCGTGCTGCCCGTCGGGGTGCCGGGCCTGGTGCTGGGGCTGTCCTACATCTTCGCGTTCAATGCGCCCGGCACGCCGTTGTATGCGCTGTACGGCAGCGCGGCGTTGATCGCGCTATGCAATTTCTACCACTATCACACGCAAGGGTTCCTGACGATGATGACGGGCATGCGCGCCGTGCCGCAGGCGCTGGAGGAGGCCGTCAGTTGCCTGGGCGGCGGCACGGTGCAAGTCCTGCGCGATGCGGTGCTGCCGCTGATCGCGCCCACGGTGCTGGGCGTGTTCTTTTTCCTGTTCATGCGGTCGATGGTGACGCTGTCGGCGGTGATCTTCCTGGTAACGCCGACCATCAGCGTGGCGCCGGTGTCGGTACTGCGGCTGGACGAGGCGGGGTTCGTTTCGCAGGCGGCGGCGTATTCCACGCTTATCATGCTGGTCGTTGGAGGTTCTTTGCTGGCCATGCGCGCGTTGATCGCCGGGGCGTCGCGGCGGCGAAGATAGATTAGGAAGCATCGGATATGTGGCAAGAAGAGCGGTATCAGAGAATCCGCGCGCTGCTGTCGTCATTGCAGCAGGTATCGACCGACCGCATCGTCGGAGAGCTGGGCGTGTCGCGCGAAACCGTCAGACGGGATCTGCTTGAACTGGAGGCGATGGGCGAATTGCGGCGCGTGCACGGCGGCGCCGTGCCGGTGCACAGCGAACCCCCGATCGCCGCGCGCGTGCACACGCGCGTGAAGTACAAGCGCGCCATCGCACGCGCCGCGGCCGGTCTCGTGTCCAGCGGACACACCTTGTTCCTGGACGCGGGCAGCACCACCAGCGTGCTCGCCGACGAGCTGGCCAAGCTGTCCGGCCTGACCATCATCACCAACTCGTTCGACGTGGCGCTGAAGGTGGGCGCGGCAGGCAGCGGCGCCAATCAACTGATCATGCTGGGCGGCGCGGTTGGCGGGCCCGTGTGCGCCACCGCCGGCGACATCACCATCGCCGAGATCCACCGCTATCGCGCCGACCTGGCATTGCTGTCTCCGGTAGGCGTCGACGCGGAGTGTGGCGCCACCAATTACGACCTGCGCGAAGCGGAAGTCGCCCGCGCGATGACGGGCAATGCCAAGCACTTGGTGCTGTTGGCGGACTTCAGCAAGATCGGCCTGTGCAGCCGCGTGTCGTTTTGCGGCGCGGACCGCATCGACCATCTGGTCACCAACACCAGCGCGGAAAAAATGCCCGCATTCGCGGCGCTGAAGGCCGCGGCGGGCAACGTGCTGGCCGTGTAGGAAGCCGGCAGTACGGGACCCTGTCAGGGGCCGGTGGCAGCGACGCGTCAGTCGAGCGACACCCCTGCCGTCTTCACCATGTCCGCCCAATACACCGTGTCTTCCTGCAGGCGCGTCTTGAACGCGTCGGGCTGACTGCCCACCGGCCAACTGCCGCCGCTGTTGATCTTGGCGATCACATTGGGTGACTTCATCGCCTGCGCCACCGCGCCTGCCAGATAGGCGACGCGCTCGGGCGGCGTGCCGGCAGGGGCGAACAAACCATACCAATCATCGGCGGTGATGCCGTCCAGGCCGCTTTGCTTGAGCGTGGGCGCGCCTTTGAAAACGCCGATGCTGTTTTCGTGGCTCAGGGCCAGGATACGCAGCTTGCCCGCGGTCACCATGGGTTCGGCCGACGCCGGCGACGTGATCAGCATGTCCACCGTGCCACCCATCAGGTCGGTGATGGCGGGCGCCGCGCCGCGATACGGCACATGCACCAGATTCACGCCCGCTTTCTTGGACACCAGGGCGCCCATCAGATGGCTCATGGTGCCGTTGCCCGGCGTGGCGTACGTGATGATGCCCGGCTGTTTGCGCGCGGCGTCCAGATAGTCGCCCAGCGTCTTGTACGGGCTTTCGGTGCGGGCCACCAGCACCAGCGGCGCGGACGTGATCTGCGAAATCGGCGTGAAGTCTTTTACTGGATCGAAGCCGACATTCTTGTACAGGCGCGGGTTGACGGCCATGACGCTGGTCTGCGACATCACCAGGGTATAGCCGTCGGGCTTGGCGCGTGACACCTGCGCCGTGCCCACGTTGCCGCCCGCCCCCGAGCGGTTTTCCACCACGACGCTCTGGCCCGTGATGACGCCCAGCTCCTGGGCGATCAGGCGCGCCACATTGTCGTTGCCGCCCCCGGGCGGAAACGGCGAGACCACGGTGATGGCCTGCTTGGGATAATCGGCTGGCGCTTTCAGCGCCTGGGTCTGGGTCTGGGTCTGGGCTTGGCCGCTTGCTCCCCACATCAGGCCGGCCATGGCCAGGGCGGCTGTCCCGCAAGCGTGCAATGCATGGTGCTTCATCTGGATTTCCCCTTGAGTCGGCGGCCGGATACTCGGCCGTCCTTTGCATTCCGGTTCGCCATGAACCGTCCGCACCCCGTCGGCGAAAGCCGCCGGGGCGTATTGATCGGGTTGATGCATCTGTCGTCGCGCCGCGCAGCCTCTACGGGCCACTGTGGCGCTTGCGCCCTGGACGGGCAGCGTCAATGCGCGGCGTCAGCCGGCGGGAAACCGGTAGCCCGCCAGCTCGCGTTCATCGATCTGCTTGACCAGGTTGGTCTCCCAGGACAGGTACTGACGCGCCGCGGCCTTGTTGCCGTCGTGGCGGTCGTGCACGAAAAACAGGTAATCGATGCACTCGGTGTCGGTGGGGACGGCAGGGGTGGATTCCAACGCGATGCCCGCCGCAGCCCAACCGGCTGGCGTGCCGGTGTTTACCTTGACGTCCGTCACGCCCAAGGCAGTCAGGTCTTCCATTGCCCACGCCGCGATGGCCGCGTCTTCGGCCAACAGGACGACGGGACGGGCGGGATCCAACGCCAGGCGGTCCAGGCGCGGGCGGATCGACCAACGCGCCCCCACGATGTGGCTGGCCCGATAGCGCATGCCCGGGCGCAAATCGACAGCCTGCGCGCCCTGCGCCAACGCCGCGGCCACGCCGGCATCGGACAGCGCCGAAACGACGGGGGTGTCCGTGGCCGGCGCATCGTTTTTCAATTCAGCACGCACGCCCTCTTTCAGCACGCAGGCATCCCAGCCCATCTGCCGCAGCCAGCTGGCCACGACCGGCGCGCGCACCCCTTCCGCATCGAACACGACGATGCGTGCGCCGCGCACGGCCAGGTATTGGTCGGTGGCCTGCACCAGTTGCCCGCCCGGCGTGTGCTGGGCGCCGGGCAATGAACCCTGGGCGAATTCCTCGGCGCTGCGCACGTCGCACAGGAAGGTGCTGCGCGTTTCGTCGCGCAGCCATGCCTGTACCGCGCCCACATCCACCATCGGTACGCCATGACGTTCAGCCAGTTGCGCCGAGCGGGCGGCAAGCGTCGGCAGTTCATCGGGCGCCACGCCGTCGTCATAGCGGCGGCTTGCGCCGTGTTCCAGTTGCAGGTCTTCCAGATACCAGCCCTGCGTTCCGTTCTCCAGCGCATAGACGGGATTGGGCACGCCCAGGTTGATGAGGGTCTGCGCACCGATAATGCTGCGCGTGCGGCCCGCGCAATTGACGACGATGGTGGTGCCGGGATCCTTGACCAGCGTGTGGGCGCGCAGCGCCAGCTCGCCGTTCGGGCAGCAGATGCCGCCGGGAATGCTCATCTTCTGGTATTCCGTGAAGGGCCTGCCGTCCAGCACGATCAGGTCGTCGCCGCGCCGTTGGCGCTCGGCCAGTTCACGCGCGCCGATACGCGGCGTATGGAAAACTTCTTCGGCCAGTTCGCCGAAAGTCTTGCTGGGCACATTCACGCCGGCAAAGGCGGCATAGCCGTCCTGCTGCCACTGCGCGATGCCGCCCGCCAGGCGATGCACCTGGCGGTAGCCCAGCTTTGCCAGGGCCCGGGCAGCGCGTTCGGCGGTGCGGTCGCTGCCGCCATCGTCGTACACCACGACCCGAACATCGCGACGCGGGGCCAGGCGGACGATATCGATTTCGAGCCGGCTGTATGGCACCGGTGCCGCGTAGAACAGGTGCGACTCGCCGTATTGGCCGTGTTCGCGCACATCCAGCAAGGCGATCTCGCGGCCGTCATGCAGCCATTGCTTGAGCGTGTGCGAGCCGATATCTGCGGCGCCAGGGGCGGAGGTGGAATGCATCATGAGATTCGTAGGGAACGGGGGGAATGGGTCAGCGCGGACAAGCCTTGTTCAAGGTCGCCGATCAGGTCTTCGGGGTCTTCCAGGCCGATATGCAGGCGCAGCATCGCGCCGAGGGGGGTCGGGTCAGGCAGCGCACGTGAATTCAGCTGCGCCGGGATCACCAGGCTTTCAAAACCGCCCCACGATGCGCCGATGCCGAACAAACGCAGGCCGTCGATCAGCCGCTCGGCATCCGCCATGTCGAACGCTTCACTCAATTCGATCGTCAGCAGACCATTGGCGCCGGTGCAATCGCGTCGCCAGATCGCGTGCGACGGGTGGCTGGGCAGAGCCGGACAAAGCACGCGCGCCACCTCGGCGCGGCCTTGCAGCCATTCTGCGACCCGCAACGCATTCCTGGCGTGCTGCGCCATGCGTAGCGGCAGCGAACGCATGCCGCGCAACACCAGGAACGCGTCGTCGGCCCCGACCGTCTGGCCAAAGTCGATGGAGGCGCGCTCCAATGCGCGCCAGGCGCGGCGGTTGACGACGGCAGCGCCCATCATCACATCGGCATGTCCGCCCAGGTATTTGGTGGCCGCCAGCAGGGAGATATCGGCGCCCAGCGTGAGTGGTTTGTATATCAAACCCGACGCCCACGTGTTATCCACAGCCAGCCAGCAATCGTGTTTTCGCGCAGCTGTGGATAACTCGGTGAGGTCCGGCATCTCGTAAGTCAGCGACCCGGGAGACTCCGCGTAGATCATGCGGGTATTGGGCCGGATCAGCGCCTCGATGCCGGCGCCGTCCGGCCGGTAGAACGTATATTCGATGCCCAGCCGCGTCAGGTGCTCGACGCAGAAGCGGCGCACGGGTTCGTATACGGCGTCGGTCACCAACACGTGGTCGCCGGTCCGTAGATAGGCCAGCAGCACGGTTGCGATCGCCGCCTGCCCTGTCGGGTACAACGCGGCGCGATAGCCCTGTTCCAGCTCCACCAGTGCGTCTTCCAGCGCATGCGTGCTGTCGGTGCCGCGCGCGCCGTAGGACGGCAGGCGCTCTTGCTCGCGGCGTTCCCGCGTGTCGCGCCAGGCGGCGACGCTATCGAAGACGTAGGTGCTGGCGCGCGTGACGGGGGTATTGACCCACCCTTGATGAGGGCGTCCCGCGCGCAGCAGGCGCGTGGCGGACCGGTAGGGCTTGCTCATGGTCAGCGGCGGGTCTTCACGCCGATCGGCATGATCTTGCAGGTGCCGGCTTCCAGGTCGAAGCCCAGGCGCTCATTCAGCGTCTCGAGCGCGCGGCCGTACATGTGCAGATGGCGGATGACGCTGTCGCCCTGAATTTCGACGGCATGGATGTCGTCGGGCATCAACGCGATACCGGCACCGGGGCCGACCACGACCGTTCCGGTCTTCTCCAGCCGCCCCACCCCAGGCACCGACCCGTCGTCGGTGCGGTCGTAGACGTAGTTGTATTCCACGCCTTCCACGGCAGCGATACAGGCCCAGGTGGTGTGATTGTGCGGCACGATCTTGTTGCCGGGACGCATGACGTTCAGGTAAAGCGCATAGCCCTTGTCGTCGTCTTCGGCGATCAGGTAACGCGCCTGGCGTTCACCGTCTTCGGGCGCTGCGTATCGCTCGCCCGTCCACCAGTCGGTGTGGCTGGCCAAGCCCACCAGCTCTTGCAGGACCTCGTCGAGGCTGTCTCGGTTCAGCCCCTTATTTCCTACAGTTTTTTTAATATTTCCAATAGCGGCATCGATGCCGGCCTGGTGGGGGTGCGGGGTGCTCACTTTGGATTTTCCTCTTGTTTCATGAGTTATTGCGTTTACTGTATCGCCCACGCCCTGCGTCAACAATTTAAATTGCCTTAACATTCCATTAGCAACGCTAATACTTTTAGAGCCTGACATGCGCAATTTGGATCTGGACCTGCTTCGCACGCTGACAGCCATCGCCCAGCACGACACGTTTTCGGAAGCGGCCAACCGCCTGCATAAGACGCAGTCGGCCATCACGCAGCAAATGCAGCGGCTGGAATCCACCATCGGCCTGCCCCTGTTCGAAAAACAGGGGCGCAATAAGGTGCTGTCGTCGCATGGGCGGCGGCTGGTGGAATACGCGCGGCACATGCTGGCGATCAACGATGAGGCGTTGCGCGCGCTACAGGATGGGCCGTTGGAGGGAGATCTGCGGCTGGGCGCGCCGCTGGACGTGGCGGACACCATCCTGCCCACGCTGCTGACGCATATCGCGCGTTCGGCTCCCCGCGTGAAGTTGGAGATCCGCGTGGACCGAAGCCCGTTCCTGATGGATGCCTTGCGTGCCGGCGAGATCGACCTGACGATATCCACACGCTTCGACCAGGACTTCGAAGGCGTGGCGCTGCGCACGTCGCCCACCGTCTGGCTGGCGTCCGCCGACTACGTGCATGACGTGCACGCGCCGGTGCCGCTGGTGCTGGCGGACGAACCCAGCATCTTCCGCCGGCTGGCCCTGAACGCGCTGGAGCAGGCGCGCGTGCGCTGGCACACCAACTATGTGGCGCCCAATCTGGTCGGGATCAAAGCCGCGCTGCGCGCCGGGCTGGGGGTGACGGCCCGCAGCGTGGAACTGCTGGGGCCCGAAATGCGCGTGCTGGGGGAAAAGGAAGGGCTTCCGCCCTTGCCGGACGTGACTTACTTCCTGTGGATAAGGCGGGATCTGATCAACCCGCTGACGCGGCAGGTCTACGACATGCTGCGCGCCAACCTGGGCCTGGCGCAACAAGGCGACGCGGGCGGCACGCCGCCTCCCGATCAGTAACGGTCGAAGATTGCCTGCAGGGCGGCCGTGTCGCGGGTGACGGACAGGCCCAGCATCAGCAATATGCGTGACTTTTGCGGATTCAGGTCGCCAGCAGCGATGAAGCCCAGGCTGGCGTCGTCCAGTTCGACATCGCGGGCCACGAATCCACTGCCTGTTCGGCTTGCGCGGACCACGGCCGTGCCGCCGGCAACCGCGCGGCTCAGAGCATCGACGCCCAGATCGGTAGCGTTGCCGTCGCCCACGCCGGCCAGCACGATGCCGTCAGCCAGGCCAGCCAGGAAGTCGATCAGGTCGGCCTGCAGATTGGCATGCGCGTAGACGATGTCCACGCGCGGCCAGCCGGCCTGTTGCAACAATGTGAGTGAAAACTCGCTTTGCGTGGTGTGGGCTGTGGTATTGCGCGAATAGAAGCACGGCACGCCGCCATGCATGACGCCCGCACGGCCACGGTTGGGCGAAGCGAAGGCGCACAGGCCTGCGCTGGCGATCTTCTGGATCTCGCGCGCGTAATGCACGTCTTCGTTCATCACGACCAGCGGTCCGCGTCCGCGGGCGTCGGGGGGGGGGG
>NZ_JBHFII010000066.1:17448-17732 GCF_057334215.1 Achromobacter maghribensis
CCCCCCCCCCACCGCGTTATACAGGTTGGCCGGCCCTTCGGCGCCCAGCGCCGTGGCAGGACGCATAGCGCCCACCAGGACGACGGGCTTGTCGTGCGGAATCACCAAGCTGAGGAAGTACGCCGTTTCTTCAAGCGTGTCGGTACCGTGCGTAATGACGATACCCGCCACCGAGGCGTCCTGGCACAAGGTTTCCACCCGTTCGGCCAGCGCGCGCCAGACCTCGTGCGTCATGTTCTGGCTGCCGACATTCGCCACCTGTTCGGCGCGAATGTCGGCAATGC
>NZ_JBHFII010000066.1:17805-30613 GCF_057334215.1 Achromobacter maghribensis
GGGGGCAATGCCGGCCAACTGCGGCACCGCAGCCAGCAAATCGTTGACGGAGAACGACCCCGCCTTGTAGCCCGCCGACGTGGCGTCGGCCTGCGCGCCTGCGATGGTGCCGCCGGTAGCCAGCACCGCGACAACCGGCAGCGCGTGCTCAGGCATCCACGACTCCGGACAGGCCTTGGCGTTCCAGCAGCGAATTCAGGTGTTCCCACCCGTGGAAATCGATGACGATCTGGCCCTTTTCCTTGGCGCCCACCTTCAGGGCGACCCGCGTGCCCAGATGATCGGACAGCGCTTCTTCCAGACGCGTCAGATCGCGCGAGACGCCGTTGGCCTTCTTGCGCGGGGAGGAAGCCGATTCGGTTTCCTTGGCGGTCTTGGTGACCAGCTTTTCGGCCTCGCGCACCGACAGGCGGCGCGCGATGATCTGGTTGGCCAACTGGATCTGCGTCGCGGCGTCGACGGCCAGCAGCGCACGGGCATGGCCCATGTCAACGTCGCCGGCCAGCAGCATCGTCTGAACGGGCGCGGCCAGATTCAACAGACGCAACAAGTTGCTGGTGGCGGAACGCGAGCGGCCGATCGCCTGCGCGGCCTGTTCGTGCGTCAGCCCGAACTCATCCAGCAGGCGGCGCACGCCGTGCGCCTCTTCCAACGGATTCAGGTCTTCGCGCTGGATGTTTTCGATCAGCGCCATGACGGCCGCGTTCTCGTCCGCCACGTCTCGCACCAGCACCGGTACTTCTTTCAAACCCGCCAGTTGGGCGGCGCGAAAGCGACGTTCACCCGCGATGATCTCGTAATGGCCGGGCGCGGTGTCACCCAGCGCGCGCACAAGAATGGGTTGCATGATGCCTTGCGTGCGGATCGATTCGGCCAGCTCACCCAGGGCGCCCTCGTCCATGCGCGTGCGCGGCTGATACTTGCCGGCGCGCATCTTCGAGATAAGCAAGGTGGATGGCGGACCCTCGGGCTTGGCCGCGACGGCCTTGCCGATGTTGTCGATCGCCGGCGCGTCCGCGCCGAGCAAGGCGTCCAGTCCGCGACCCAATCCCTTGGGTTTCTTGGTGGCCATAGTTAAATCCTCTTTCCTTCTGTTTTTGTATCCCGAGCCTGGCTCAGGCGTCCGTCTGCTCGGCGGGCAGGCGGTACCAATACGCGTAACAGTCTTTGAAGCCGTAGCGGCCATACAAGACGCGCGCGGCGGTGTTATCCGGCTCGACCTGCAAGTACGCCGTTGTCGCGCCGCTGGCGGCGCCTTCGGTCAATAGGTAATCCACCAGGGCATCGGCGTAGCCTTTACGCCGTTGCCCCGGGTCCGTGACGATGTCGAACAGGCCCAGCAGGTCGTCATCGCGGACGGCCAGGCCCGCAGCAACGCACTGCCCCGCCGCGTCGAACGCCAGCACCGGCTGCTTATCCACAGCCAGTCCTTGCAGACGCGCTTGATGTTCACCGGCGTGTCCCGGCGCCGAGCCACGCATGGCCCCAACCGCCTGCGCGAAGCGGCTGGTGTCGACTATCCTGAAATGCAGATCGCCCCGGACGCTGGGCCTGGGGGCGAGCGACATGCTCATGACTCGGGTCTCGCCGGTAAAGGTGTAGCCGCGGGCCTCCAGTTCGGTGTCCAGCGAAAAATCGGGGCCGATGGAGGTAATGCGCAGCACCATGGGCAAACCATGGCGCGCATACAACGAAGAACAATACGCCAGCCGCTCGTCCAGCGGACGTGTGGATAACCCCAGCACGTTCACGCTGCGTACGCGCTTGGCTTCCGAGTGCGCAAAACGCACCAGCCAACCATCATAGAGCACCTGCGCACCGACCGCTGTCGCGTTCAACGCGGCCTCTTCCAGACGCACGCGCAGGCGGTCGCGCACATCGGCGGGCGGCGTGCGGGAAACGTGCGTGGCGGTCGGGGAAAAGAGCGCGGCAACAGACATGGCAAGACTTACTTCAGGTCTTTCCTGACGCGTTCGATCATTTCGGCACCGAACGAGATGTAGGCCTGCGCACCGCGTGACGCGCGGTCATACACGACGCCGGGCATGCCGTAACTGGGTGCTTCGGCCAGGCGCACATTACGCGGTACGACAGTCTTGAAGACCTTGTCGCCGAAGTGCGCTTCCAGCTGGGCGGACACTTGCTGTTGCAACGTCATGCGCGGGTCGAACATCACGCGCAGCAGGCCGATGACGCGCAGGTCGTCATTGATGTTGCGGTGGACCCGCTTGATGGTATTGACGAGGTCAGACAGCCCTTCCAGCGCAAAGTACTCGCACTGCATCGGAATGATGACCCCATGAGCGGCGGCCAATCCGTTGAGCGTCAGTAGTGACAGCGTCGGCGGGCAATCGATCAGCACGAAATCGTATTGGCCGGCGACCGTATCAAGCGCGGCTTTCAATTGGCGTTCGCGTTCATCCATCTGCACCAGATCGATCTCGGCGCCGGACAGCTCACGATTGGCGGGCAGCACGTCATAGCCACCGGATTCCGACTTCACGCGGGCCTGTTCAATGGTGGCCTCGCCGATCAGCACCTGGTACAGGTTGGATTCCAGCGCGTTCTTGTCGATACCGCTGCCCATCGTGGCATTGCCTTGAGGGTCCAGGTCCACCAGCAGCACGCGCTGATTATGCGTGGCAAGGCCCGCCGCCAGATTGATGGCGGTCGTCGTCTTGCCCACACCACCCTTTTGGTTGGCGATGCAGAAGACGCGGGCGGTTGTGCTGGGGGGTAAGTTCTTCATAGGGTTCCTTGACTGCGTCCTTCACCGCGCTCTTCGCCGCGGCGCATCCAGATCAGGCAGCGCTCTGCTTGCAGCTCCGGTACCCGGAGCGGCTGAATATGGTCGACTTGCCATTCCCCGCGCGCATGCAACGCCTGAATTTCTTCATCGGGGACCTTGCCCTTCATGGCGACGAGGGTACCATCGATGCGCACATGGCGACCCGCGAGCTGCGCAAAATCGTCCAACGACGCGAAGGCTCGGGAGGTAACGATGTCGCACTCGGCCGGCGCAAGCGTTTCGATGCGCGCGTGGCGCGCCTGCAAGTTGGGCAAGGCCAGCGCGCCGCTCATCTGGCGCACGAACGCGGTTTTCTTTTCAACGGCATCAATGCACGTCACGGACCACATGGGCCGCATGATCGCGAGAACGACGCCAGGCAGGCCGCCACCCGATCCGACGTCGTAGACCTTGGCCGAGGCGTCAGCGACGCCCGGCGCCTGGCTGAAGGGGCCCACGGCGGCCAGACTGTCGAACAGATGCTGGATCAGCATCTGCTGGGGATCGCGGATGGCGGTGAGGTTGTACGTCCGGTTCCAGCGTTGCATCTGGGACAGGTAATTCAGCAGCTTGGCGTGCGCTGCGTTGTCGACGGGCAGCCCTAACTGCTCGCATGCGCGAGAGAGGCGGCCGGCCATGTCCGCGCCGGCCGGATCGGTATGCGCGGTCATGCGGCTTGCTTGCGCGAGCCGTAATGCAAGCGCTTCAGGTGGATCAGCAACAACGAGATTGCGGCGGGGGTGACGCCAGAGATGCGTGCGGCCTGGCCGACGGTTTCCGGGCGATGCGTCTTCAACTTCTGGCGCACCTCGAACGACAGGCTCGTCACCGCGTCGTAGTCGACGTCCGCGGGGATAGGCTGTTGCTCATGCGAGATCTGCTTTTGGACTTCGTCTTGCTGGCGGGCGATGTAGCCGGCGTACTTCACCTGGATCTCGACCTGCTCGGCCAGGACGTCGTCTTCGACGACACCCGGGCCGGCCAGCAGCGAGCCGTCGGCGTTGCGCGCGGCCATCAATGCTTCATATGAAACATTCGGGCGTTTCAGTAAGTCTGCTAGTGAGTACTCACGTTCAATTGCCTTGCCCAGCAATGGCTCAGCCACCTCAACCGGCATGATGCGCGGATTCACCCACGATGACTTCAACCGTTCGACTTCCGCCGCCACTGCATCGCGCTTGCGGTTGAATGCATCCCAGCGTGCGTCGTCGACGATGCCCAATTGGCGTCCGATTTCGGTCAGGCGCAGATCGGCATTGTCTTCCCGCAGGCTCAGGCGGTATTCGGCGCGCGAGGTAAACATGCGATAGGGTTCGGTGACGCCACGCGTCACCAGGTCGTCGACCAGCACGCCCAGATAAGCTTCGTCGCGGCGCGGCGTCCAGGGATCACGGCCCAGCGATTGCAGCGCGGCATTCACGCCAGCCAGCAGGCCCTGGGCAGCCGCTTCTTCGTAGCCCGTCGTGCCATTGATCTGCCCGGCGAAGAACAAGCCGCCGATCGCCTTCGTCTCAAGGGTGCTCTTCAATCCACGTGGATCGAAGTAGTCGTATTCGATCGCGTAGCCCGGGCGCATGATGTGCGCGTTCTCCAACCCCCGCAGGGAATGGATCAATTCCAGCTGCACATCGAACGGCAAACTGGTGGACACGCCGTTGGGATAGACCTCGTGCGTATCCAGCCCTTCCGGCTCCAGGAATACCTGGTGCGATTCCTTGTCGGCAAAGCGGTGGATCTTGTCTTCGATGGACGGGCAGTAGCGCGGCCCCACCCCTTCAATGACGCCGCTGTACATCGGCGAACGATCCAGGCCGCCGCGGATGATGTCGTGCGTCCGGGCATTGGTATGCGTGATCCAGCACGGCAGCTGACGCGGGTGCATGGCCACATTGCCCATATACGAGAACACGGGCACGGGATCCAGGTCACCCGGCTGTTCTTCCAGGATGCTGTAGTTGATCGAACGCCCGTCGATGCGCGGCGGGGTACCGGTCTTCAGGCGTCCTTGAGGAAGCTTGAGTTCCTTCAGACGCTGGCCCAGCGAAATTGCCGGGGGATCGCCGGCACGGCCGCCGGAGTAGTTCTGCAGGCCCACGTGGATCAGACCGTTCAAGAACGTGCCGGCAGTCAAGACCACCGTCTTAGCGCGAAACTTCAGGCCGACCTGGGTCACCGCGCCCACCACCTTGTCGCCCTCCACCATCAGGTCCTCGACCGCCTGCTGGAACAACCACAAGTTCGGCTGGTTTTCCAGACGGCCGCGGATGGCCTGGCGGTAGAGCACCCGGTCAGCTTGCGCGCGTGTCGCACGCACGGCGGGGCCTTTGGAACCGTTCAGGATGCGGAACTGAATCCCGGCCTCGTCCGTTGCCAAGGCCATCGCGCCACCCAGGGCGTCGACTTCTTTGACAAGGTGGCCCTTCCCAATCCCGCCGATGGAGGGATTGCAAGACATTTGGCCAAGGGTCTCGATGTTGTGCGTCAGCAGCAGCGTCTGTGCGCCTGCGCGGGCTGCTGCCAGCGCCGCTTCAGTGCCGGCGTGGCCGCCACCGACGACGATGACATCGAATTCGCGGGGATAGTCCATGATGGGGAGAGAAAGATAAGAGAGCGTTCGGTGCTCATTATAGAGGCAGGGGTGGCATGTTTCACGTGAAACATATAACGGGCCAGGATTGGGCGGCTGTCCTCCACTTCGCGTCGGCATTTGGCAACGGAAGCCGACCCTAACGGCAAGAATATGTCGGCATCTGCCGGTTTCCGGCTGGCGATGTTTCACGTGGAACACGGCATGGAACAGCTGGACGACTCACGCACGCGGGAACGAACGTTCATCGATCGATGTTCCACGTGAAACATAGGCGCCCCGGCGGGAAGCCAGGAGACAGCTGTGCCGAGACTCCCACACCTTTCCCCGTTGCGCCTCGCCCTAACCGGGTTGTTTCACGTGGAACATGTCGCGCACATACAGTTCATCGGCCGGTATCAAGTAGAACCGACCGTATGTGGATCCGCATCTCGGTGAAGCTGCGGGACCATGCCCGTCAGCGTCGAGGTGCTGCCATGGGAGAGATCTCGGATTGCTCAGGCTCGTCGCGTTAATGACATCAACGCGGTTGCTGTTTCACGTGGAACATCCCACTGACTCGCGTCTTGCTCACCTACTCGGCCCCGCCACGCGCAAATGGCCGCCTTAGAATGTTCCACGTGAAACATCAGGTGCAGGCCGTAGGAGCTGCTTTCTAGCTGCATTGTTCCACGTGAAACATCACTGACAGCGCTTGAATGGAAGCACGTCGCGGTCAGTAATCAGGCGCTCGGCCCGCGTGTTCCACGTGAAACGTATTCACAATACGTCGCGCTGCATCCCGCTCCATCAAAAAAATTCCAGCTGTTCCACGTGAAACACCGCAATTTGGGGACATTGAAACCCTGAAAATAGAGATTGCGATGGCGGATTCATCGTTTCAGAACACCAAGCCGCACGAAAAAATGTGCACCCAGACCTTTAAGATCGGTGATTAGAAAAGAAAGGTGAAGTGAAAAAAAAGTGATTTTTCTACCCCTACCCTACCCCTTGCCGAAAATATCGCTAATTTTTTAGGTTTCACGTGAAACAGGCTCGGTCCAACGACGAAAAAAGACATGCCTGTGCGACCCGACAAGATCCATTCCACTGGATCCCGTTGTGCAGCAGCTTGCGAATTTCATGAATTCTGCCGCCGTCCGTGATCGGGTTTATTCACAGCAAGCAGTGGACAACCATGGAGCGGTGAATGACGCGAATTTATCCCTGCCTAACTTTCCACTTATCCACAACCTGACCGTCAGAAGCGCTGATCCTTGGGGGAGAATTCACGTGGAACAACTTTGGGGATAACTTGCTAATCCGGGCTGCCAGGGCAAGCAGGGAAGACCACCGAACCCGCTTCGCGAGCTAACCGCCCAGATATTCGAAAAAACTCAAATATCCACCGCGTGTCATAGGGAACGACGTTCAAAGGCAGATACTGAATGGGCCTGAAGAGCCCCGACTACGGGCGGTATTTCCCGCGTAGGGATGCAGGGAAAAAGACGTGGAAAACTTTGTGGATAAGATTGAGCTATCGAGGCGATAAGTACTTCAAACCCCGAACGGGACAAGCGCTTGAAGGGAACTCCATAACCGCCGCCGAGTCAAATTGCCGCGAAAGCTAATGAAGCAGGTTATCCCCATGGTTGTCCCACCTTGCTTCACACTCACGTCTGCGTATCAGCCGCAATGTCGAGCTGCAGCCACCAGATCATTGACGCTACAAGTATCTTGCTAGAGCCGGAGCGGCCGCGCCATCATCCATTTGGACGAGGCCAGCGGTTTCATGTGAATCCTGTGGAAAACTCGGTTTTTCTTTCAGATGACAATTCGCGGTCAGACGTAGAAACGTCAACGCCGATATCAGCGCCCATATCAACACCCATGGGGCCAGCCGCCGCCGACCGGGTTCGGGATACTCGATCGGGCCGATAAAAACGACCGCCCGGCCCGCACCGGAACCGCACTATCCCCATTTCTATCCACAGGCAGAGACCCCCCGATTTGGGCTAATCCGGGGGGTTTTCTGTGCATAACCGGGATGGGGATATCTTTGTGAACAACCCTCTTTTTCCCGCCTGAAAAATGGTCTGTGAGGGCGGCTAAAGATAATGGGTTATGCCACTACGTGCCTGCCATCGCCGCCGGAAAATGGCCCCAAAGGCCCGTTTTCCCTGGGGAAATGCCACGTTTCACGTTAAGCAGCCGCCATCAGTGCGGGGCGCCGGCGTCTAAACGGTGCGCGTTGAATGGCTGATAAGCAATATTGAAAATCTGTGCAAAACCCTCAGTTCGGCGATGCCAGTGATTCATTACTGACCACAAAAATCGGAAGGCCCCAAAATAATTATCCACAGACTTATCCAAGGCTGGAGGATATGTTAGTGATTACTAACTTTCGCCTCGAAGCCGTGCGACCAGAACATCGCGGCGGGGAGAACGTTTCGACAGGCCAAACGAAACAACGCCCCAGACTCGAAAGTCTTGGGGCGTTGTAGCCAGGTCGGACCTGGCGGACGGGAAAGCGGGATTTCCCGATTTAGAGCGGGCGAATTTCGGCCGCTTGAGGTCCTTTCGGACCATCCTTAACTTCGAATTCGACTTCCTGGCCTTCGTTCAGGCTGCGATAGCCGCGGCCCTGGATGGCGGAAAAGTGTGCGAAAACATCGGTGCCACCAACGTCCGGCGTGATGAAACCGTAACCCTTGTCAGCGTTGAACCACTTAACTTTGCCCTTCTGAGCCATTTTTTCTAGCGTCCTGTAATTGAATCGAATTGCAATGAATCAAGGACGCCGTGAGAACTGAACGACCGGTAGAAATACCTGCGTTGCTGCTGCGTTCCCGCCCGTCGCCAAGCAACAGAACGAGTCCGCGCGCTGCTTGAATCAACTGCGGAATCAGCATACTCACCCCGCATTACGCGCTCATATTGTTGTTTACCCCAATGTCGCATTTTTCTGACTGGAAGCGAATTACCGCTAGGCGGAATTTGGCTGCCGGCGCGCCAGGAAGGCGTATATCGGGCCTGTCACGATCACGACAAACACCATGCGCATGACGTGAAACGCAGTGACCACCGGCACGCCTAATTGCAGCACCTTGGCGGTGATCGCCATTTCGGCGATGCCGCCCGGCGTAGTGCCCAGGATCAGGGTGGGCACGGGCGCCGCGGACCAATAGGACAGCAGAGCCCCCAACCCGAAAGCCAACGCCAAAGCCCCCATCGTGAATGCCGCGACGACGGCGATGAAGCGGGGCGCTGCGCGGAAAAAATCCGGGCGGTAGCGATCGCCTAAGGACCATCCGATGAACAACTGCCCGACCTTCGGAACGAAGTCGGGCAAAGCCGACAATTCGATGCTGGAAGCGGTCAGCAACATCGCCACCAGCATGGGTCCAAGCACCCACGGATTCGGCAGGCGCAGCTTCATGAAGAACAGGCCGCCAATGCAAGTCAATGCAACCAGCGCGGCCAGGCCTGCGACATCCACCGTCTTGGGACCTGGCACCGTGGGGTCCAGCCCCGCCACGCCCCACCATTGGAAAATGAACGGTACGGTGACCACGACCAGCAGCAAGCGCACGCTGTGCGCGGTCGCCACACGGTCTATTCGCGCCCCGTGGCGTTCCGCCAGGCTGGCCATTTCACTGGCCCCCCCGATGGCCGACGAAAACCAGGCGGTCTTGAAGTCGGCGTCGGTAAACCGGCGCAACATGGCGGTGCCCATGAACGCCAGCGCCAGCGCGAACAGCATCCCCACGATGATCGGCCCCGCGTTGGTGCCGATGTGGCCAAGCACCTGCGGCGTGAAGTACAGGCCCAGTGACGTGCCGATGACCCATTGCCCGCCGTTGCGCGCAGGCCGCGGGCACACGGTGCCCAAGCCCGCGATACGTGTCGCCGCGGTCACCAGCAACGCGCCCAGCATCCACGGCAAGGGCATATGCGCCCACACCGCCAGCTGCGCGCCAGCCAACGCGATCAACAATCCGCCCAGCACCCTCAACAACATGTTTTGACCCACGATCCCATCCACGTGCTTAGCTAATACGAAAAACGAATTATGAGTTAGTGGGATACTTACGAAAACTTTCTTTGCCTACCAGCGTTCACCTTCGCGTCCACCATGATCCGATCCAAACTTCCCGACGTCGGCACCACCATCTTCACCGTGATGAGCCGCCTGGCCATCGAACACAAGGCCATCAACCTGGGCCAGGGCTTTCCGGACTTCGATCCGGATCCGGCGCTGTGCGCGCTGGTGACCCGCGCGATGGCTGAAGGCCATAACCAGTATCCCTACATGCCGGGCGTCGCGCCGCTGCGCGAAGCCATCGCCGCCAAGACGCGCGAACTCTACGGCCATGCCTACGATCCGGAAACCGAAATCACCGTTACCAGCGGCGCTACCGAAGCCCTGATGGCGACGGTGCTGGCCGCGGTGAACAGTGGCGACGAAGTGGTCGTCATCGAGCCCTGCTATGACTCCTATCTGCCGGCGATCCGCCTGGCAGGCGGTACGGCAGTGCCTGTGCCGCTGCGCGCCCCGACCGAGGCCGACCCCTACTACCGCATCGATTGGCAGCGTGTGCGTGACGCCATCACGTCCAAGACACGCCTGCTGATGCTGAACTTCCCGCACAATCCCACTGGCGCCGTGCTGGAAGAAAGCGACCTGGACGCGCTGGAGGCCATCGTGCGCGATACCGGCGTGCTGTTGGTGTCGGACGAAGTCTATGAACACATCGTCTTCGACGGCAAACCCCACGCCAGCGTGGCGCGCCGCCCCTTGCTGGCCGAGCACGCATTCGTGATCTCGTCGTTCGGCAAGACCTACCACACCACCGGCTGGAAGATCGGTTACTGCTGCGCGCCCCGCCAGCTAAGCGCCGAGCTGCGCAAGGTGCACCAGTTCATGGTCTTCACGGTGCCCTCACCCATGCAATTCGCATTGGCCGAGTTCATGCGTGACCCCAAGCCGTACCTGGACCTGCCGGCGTTTTACCAAGCCAAGCGCGACCGGCTGTCGCAAGGGCTGGCCAAGACGCGTTTCCGCCCCCTGCCCAGCCCCGGCACGTTCTTCCTGCTGGCCGATTACAGCCAGATATCAAAGCAGAACGAAGCCGACTTCGCGCGAGACCTGACGGTGAACCATGGCGTCACGGTGATTCCCGTTTCGGCCTTCTACCGCCAGCCCGATGCCGCCGAATCCAATCACCGCATCGTGCGTTTCTGCTTCGCGAAGAAAGACGCCACGCTGGATACGGCGCTGGAGCGCCTGGCGAACGTCTGACGCCGCGAAACTAAATATGAGCATTCACTCATATTCATGAAAAAAAGAAGGGGCGCCGCTAAGCGCCCCTTTGCAATTTCCGGCGACAGCCGACGCGGGGGCCGATCGATTCGGCAACCCCGCACTGCGGCTCAAACCGGACCAGCGGCAATCTTCCTGGCCTGGCGCATGCGGCGCATCAACTGCGGCACCACCACCACTGCGGCGGCGCCAATCCACATCGAGATCGACACCGGGCTGGCGAACAGCACCGCGACATCGCCGTCAGTCATTGACAGCGCGCGGCGCAGATTCTGCTCCATCATGTTGCCCAGCACGACGCCCAGCACCAGCGGCGCCATCGGCACGCCGAACTTGCGCAGGAAGTAACCCAACGCACCAATGCCAGCCACCAGCAAAAGGTCGAACGTGCCCGCGTTGATGGCGTAGACGCCGATGTAGCTGATGCACAGGATGCCCGGCACCATCAGCCAGCCTGGCACCGACAGCACTTTCGAGAACAGGCGAACCAATGGCACGTTCATGATGAACAGCAGCACATTGGCGACGAAGAGCGATGCGATCAGCCCCCACACCAGTTCCGGCTTGGTTTCGAACAGCACCGGACCGGGCGTGATGTTGTAGAGCGTCAGCGCGCCCATCATGACGGCGGTGGTGCCCGAACCCGGCACGCCCAACGTCAGCATCGGCACGAATGAACCGATAGCGGAAGCGGTTGCGGCGGCTTCCGGCGCGACCAGGCCGCGCATGTCGCCCTTGCCGAACTTCGCATCCGGATCCTTGGCTTCGATGATGCGCTTTTCCTGCGAATAGGCCACTGCCGCCGCCACGCTGGCGCCCGCGCCTGGCAGCACGCCCACGCCAAACCCGACCAGCGCGCTGCGCACCACGCTCCACCACGTAAACGCCATTTCTTTCAGGTTAAAGAGCTTGCGGCCGCTGGAAGTGACCTCCACGCTTTGGCCCGCCATTACCTTTTCAAGCATCTCCAACATTTCGCTGACCGCGAACAGCGCAATCACCACCACCACAAAGTCGACACCGTCGGCCAGGTGCACCGAATCGAAGGTATAGCGGTATACCCCTGAATTCGCATCCACGCCCACCACCGATATCGACAACCCGATCATCGCCGCGAGCACGCCCTTGACCGGCTGTTTTCCCAGCAGGCTGGTCAGGCAGCAAAACGCGAAAATCATCAGCACGAAGTACTCGGCGGGGCCAAACGCCAGTGCCCACTTTGCCAGCATCGGCGCCAGCAGGATGATGCCCACCACCGACACGATCGCGCCGAAGAAGGCCGACCACGCCGACAGCGACAACGCCACGTTCGCCAGGCCCTGACGCGCCAGCGGATAGCCGTCCAGCGTCGTCATGATGGCGCTGGCCTCGCCCGGCACGTTGAGCAGGATGGCCGTGATGCGGCCACCGTACTCGGCGCCCACGTATACCGCCGCCAGCAGGATCAACGCGGTTTCAGGCGGCAGATTCATCGCGAAGGCAATCGGTATCAGCATCGCCACGCCGTTCACGGGCCCCAGGCCCGGCAGCACGCCGACCAAGGTGCCGATGAACGAACCAATCATGGCCACCAGGATGTTCGTCAGCGACAAGGCCACGCCAAAGCCGATCGACAAATGATCAAGAATGCCGCTCATATCAGGGTCTCCAGCAATCCGCCCGGCAGGACGACGTCCAGCACCTTGTCGAACAGCACGAAAAAGAAAAGGCTCATGACGACGCCGCCGACTGCGCACTTCACCCAGCCGCCGCCGAACAGGCGTCCCACGAACACGGTCATCAGCGACGTCGCAACGACGAAACCCAGCCACTGGAACAGGAAGGCATAGGCCACGGTGAACGCCATCATCAGCGCGATGCGCCCGTTGGCGCCCGGCGGGTTGGCTTCGACCGCGTGGCCGCCCTTATAGACCAGCCACAGCCCGCACAGGCCGATAATGCCGGCCAGCAGCAGCGGGAAGGCGCGCGGGCCCACGGGTTCGTAGGCGAACGGGGCTTCGATGCCCCACCCCGCCGCCGTCATGAAGGCGGCCAGCGCCAGGGCGCCGACACCCAGGATTCGATCATTCATGATCCACTTTTCCGTTGTGGTGGGACCGCGCGGCGCAGCCGTCCCCGCCGCCGCCGGAAC
>NZ_JBHFII010000066.1:30634-81032 GCF_057334215.1 Achromobacter maghribensis
CGCCGGAACCGTCCGGCGGCGAGGAGCCCGGGTGGGCGCGATCGGGAGGGAAAGCCTTGCGGCCCGCTTACTTCTTCAACAAGCCGAAGGAATCGGCCAGCTCGCCGTAGACCTTGACCTGGTTCTTCACGTAGGCGTCCAGTTCGGGGCCCGTTTTGTTGAACGGGAACAGGCCCTGTTGCTGGCGCAGCTTGTCGAACTCGGGCGACGCGGTCGCGGTGTTGAAGGCCTTGACCCAGAACTGATAGTCGTTGTCCGACACCTTCGGGCCGACGTAGAAGCCGCGGATGATCGGCCAGACGATGTCATAGCCCTGCTCTTTGGCGGTCGGCACGGTGCTCAGCTTGCCCGGCAGGCGCTGGTCATTGAACACTGCCAGCACGCGAATGGGCGCGCCGCCCTCCAGCATCGTGAAGGCTTCCGCCGCATCGCCCATGTAGGCCTGGATATGGCCGCCGCGCAATGCGGTGACGGCTTCGCCGCCGCCTTCGAACGCCACGAAGCGCATCTTCTTGAAATCCACGCCGGCGGCCTTGGCCGTCAGCGCTGCCTTCATCCAGTCCTGGCTACCCACGGTGCCGCCCGCGCCCAGCACGATCTTGGTCGGATCCTGCTTGAAGGCATCCATCAGGCTCTTCAGGTCGGTGTACGGGGAATCGTTGCGAACCACGGCAACGCCATAGTCGGTGCCGATGGCGGCCAGCCAGCGCACGTCGTCGACGTTGTACTTGCCGAACTTGCCCTGGGCCAGGTTCAGCAACGATCCACCCGAAAACGCGACGATGGTGCCGGGCTCGTTGGGGTGCTGGGCCACGATGTTGTTGTAGGCCACCGCGCCGATGCCGCCCGGCATGTAGACGGTGCGCATGGTGCTTTTGAGCGCCCCGCTCTGCTTCAACCCCTCGGTGGCCAGACGGCAGGTCAGGTCGAAACCGCCGCCGGGCTGCGCCGGCGCAATGCACTCGGGGCGACGCGGCTCGTCGGCCGCATGGGCGGCGCCCAGGGAAAGGGTGATCGCGCCAAGCGCCGCCAGGGCGGCCGTGCGCAGCTTCATGCTGGTCTGCATTCTTGTGTCTCCGAGATTTATAGGTCTTGGTATGGCTGGATGGCCGCGCGGTGTGGTGACGCCTGATCGGACCCAGCGGACGCTACCGTACAAAATCGAAGCTTTCCAACACCTTTCAAAAACTGCCGTTTTCGTGATGCGGCGCAGCATCGGCCGCCGCTTCAAGGGAAAACACCAAGGCTGCCCGCAAGCCGGGCAATGGGGCGCGGTTTTCCAGAACCAGCCGGGCCCCCAGGATATCGGCGATGGTTCCCACGATGGCCAGGCCCAATCCGGCCCCGGGCTTATTCTTGCCCGCCGCTCCTCGGCGAAAGCGCACGCAGGCGCGGGCGATGTCTTCGGCCGACATGCCGGGGCCATCGTCCTCGACAACCAGGCGGGCCAGGCCATCGCCGGCTTGCACGGTCACCGTGACCTCGCCAGACGGCGATGCGTAGCGGATCGCGTTATCGACGAGATTGACGGCGGCTTCGCGCAGCAGCCACTCGGTGCCGATGACTTGGATCGGGCGCTCGGCGGCCTCCAGGCCGATGTCCAGTTGGCGAGCACGAGCCGCCGGTAACAATCCACGGATCACGCCGTCCGCCAATTCCACCAGGTCGACGGTTTCGGCGGTGAACCCCCCTTCCGCCAGGGAAGCGTCCTTAGCGCGCGCCAGAGCCAACATCTGGTTGGTGGTGCGCACAGCCCTGTCCAGCCCCTCTTGCATCGCCAGAAGGGCTGTACGGACCTCCTGGGGGTCTGTTTCGCGCAGGGCGTATGCCGTCTGGGTCCGCAAAACCGACAACGGCGTGCGCAACTGGTGAGACGCGTCGTCCAGGAACTGACTCTGGACCCTCGCCTGGGCCGCAAAACGGGCCATGTGGAGGTTTACAGCCGCAACCAGGGGCAGGACCTCACCTGGCATCTCGGACGCGCTGACGGGGCTTAAATCGTCTCCAGAACGCCCTTCCACCTCTTGCCGAAGCCGGACCAGGGGGCGCAGCGCCATGAAAACCCCCAGGATGATCACCAGAACGCTGATGAGAATCACCGCCAGGTCCCGCTCCACCGAGCGCAGCAGCACCTTGTGCAAGAACGCCTGGCGGCTTTCCAGGCCTTCGGCGACCTGCACGATAACCCGTCCCCCTTTGTTGGCGTACAGCGGCGGATCCATCGGGCGCGCCAGCGCCGCAACCCTGACGGGGGCGCCCTGATAGTCCGCGTAGAAAAAGCGCGGTTCGCCAGATACCAGGGGCTCGTCCGGCAGCGGAAGGCCCGGATGGCCGATTTCTGCCAGCCCGTCCTCTGTCGCCACCCGGTAGAACACGCTGCCATTGGCCGTCAGCTCGAAAAATTCCAGCATCAGGTAAGGCTGCTCCATGGCTAATCCACCGCTAGCTGTGGATATGTTGTGGTCGATCGCGCGAAGCGCTCCGGAAAGCGATCGGTCGTAGGCAATGTCGACCTGGTTGCGCAACTGGTGGTTCGACAACCACAGCGCCGCCATCATCACGAACACCAGCGTGGGGATCAACCACCACAGCAACTGCGTTTTCAGGGTGCGATTACGTTTTTTTGCCGCAAAAAAAGCGATTTTTTTCGGACTTCTAGTTGTCAACAAGGTTCTCCAGGCAGTAGCCCATGCCGCGCATGGTCACGATCTGAACACCGGTTTCCGCCAATTTTTTGCGCAAACGGTGAACCAGGACCTCGATGGCCTCCAGGTTGATGTCCGCGTCGTCCGTGACGATGCGGTCAAGAATCTGCTGCTTGTTGATGGGTTCGCCGCTTTTCTGGATCAGTACCCGCAGAACGGCATGTTCACGTGGGGATAACTGCAAAGCGTGTCCCGAGGCCGTGAATTTTTGCGCTGCAGAGTCGAAAACCAGGTTTCCCAGCGCCAAACGCGGATGTTCGCGTCCACGGCTACGCCGAATCAGTGCGATCAAACGCGCTTCCAACTCTTCCACAACAAAGGGTTTCGGCAGGAAATCGTCCGCTCCCTGGTGCAAGGTGCCGATTTTTTCGGCTAGCGAATCGCGCGCGGTCAAGACCAGCACCGGCGTACGGTCGTCCCGCGCGCGAATTTTCGCCAGCAAAGCATGCCCGTCCATGCCCGGAAGTCCCAAGTCGAGGACGACGGCATCGAATTCTTCGATTGCCAACCTTCTTTCGGCGACCAATCCGTCGTCAGCCCATTCAACGACAAAGCCCGCATGTCTGGCCAGGCTTCTGGAAAGCCAACGGGCAAGTTCGGCTTCGTCTTCTATCAGGAGGATGCGCATGGACGGAGTCCGGGGGGGAGTGGCTGGGCGGAATGGGAAAGCATGTTTGGCTTTTCCTTTATTTCTCTTTATATAAAGACTAATGATTAATAAGGCCTGTGGATAACTACCTTAACCTTGAAAACCTCATTCTTTTCATCAGCTTGCAGCCGTTTTTGCCTGTGCAAGAACTCTGTGTGGGAAAAAAGTTGAAGTTGGACAACATTTCGGCCACCCCCAAAAACCCCCGCTTGTTCAACTTGCCTCCACACAATGTGCACAACCTGGCTACTTAGGAGTTATCCACAGGGCGATTTCTGGAAACGGGGTTGAAGAGGGGCACTTTTACCCCGAAAAACTGCCCGTTGCCTACCCGGTTTTTCGCCCTTGCAGCGGCCTCAAAACGGCCTCAGAGGCGTCCGCGAAACCCGGGATTCGAGGGGGTAGCCCGGCGTTTTGTTGACAGGGGACTGAACAAAAAGTGAGCAACTTCCGCCGTAGAATCCGGCTATGGCGACAGAAATCAGAATCAGGAAATGGGGCTGGGCGAACGCCCTTCGAGCCCGTTTATTGACCAATAATCTGCCCGCAACCTTGTTCGCGGCGGCATTGACGGGGCTGTTTGGCGCATTGGCCACGGTGGTGTTCCGGGAACTGCTGGGATGGCTGCAAATGCTGCTTACCGGTGAAGATGTTCCCCGCGGCATGGTGTCGTTAGCCCGTGGACTGGATTCCTGGCAACGCTTGCTGATGCCTGCCGCAGGCGGGGCGATCGCCGGCGCCATCTTGCAAATGGCCGCGCGATGGCTGCCTAAACGGGGCGCGGCGGACTATATGGAGGCCATTTCCGTTGGCCGGGGCGTCATTGGCCTGCGGCAGACGCTTGCCCGCAGCCTGTCGTCCATTTTTTCGATCGGATCGGGTGCTTCCATCGGCCGGGAGGGCCCCATGGTGCAGCTGGCGGCCATGTTTTCATCGCTGACCGGGCGATTCCTGCTGCTGCCGCCCCGGCATTTGCGTCTGCTGGTGGCTTGCGGGGCGACGGCAGGCATTACCTCGGCCTATAACGCGCCGATCGCCGGCGCGTTGTTCATCTCTGAAATCGTATTCGGCGTTATTTCGTCCGATACGTTAGTGCCGCTGGTGGTGTCGTCGGTGGTCGCCAACATCGTCACGCGGCAGATCCTGCATTACGACGCGGTGTTCCATCTGCCGCACTTTGAATTCGTGTCGGGCTGGGAGGTGGCCAACTATCTGGTGCTGGGCATCGTGGCCGGCCTGGTAGCGCCGCAATTTCTCCGGTTCCTGGACCTGTCGCGCGCCGCCTTTTCCCGCATGCCGTGCCCGCTGTGGATCCGCATGGCGCTTGGCGGGTTGCTGGTCGGCGCGCTGTCGGTGATCAACCCGGAGGTCTGGGGCAACGGCTACAGCGTCGTCAACAGCATGCTGCACACGCAATGGGCGTGGCAGGCCGTGGCGGCCATTTTGCTGATGAAAATGTTGGCAACCGGCGCCAGCGTGGGATCGGGGGCGGTGGGCGGCGTTTTCACGCCGACCTTGTTTGTGGGGGCGGCGCTGGGCGCGCTATATGCAAACGGACTGCAGGCTGTGCTGCCTGCGGGCGACGTGTCGGCGGTGTCCAGTTATGCCGTCGTGGGCATGGGCGCACTGCTGGCTGCCACGACGCATGCGCCGTTGATGTCGATTCTGATGATTTTCGAGATGACGCTGAGCTATGAAGTGATGCTGCCGCTGATGCTGGCTTGTATTACCGGCTACGTGGTCGCGCATCGAATACGGCCGGAATCGGTGTACGCGAAATCGTTGGTGAACAACCGTCGTGCGCAGCGGGCGGCGGGGAAAGTGGCTTCAAAATAAAAGCGAGTAAAGACTCGCATATTGGCGGATGAGGCGTTTAGCTCAGCCGTTTTTTCATGAAGACGCGATGCAATCCAGACTCTTGCGCGCGATGCGTTTCCACGTAGCCGTATCGCAAATAGATGGCGATGTTCTCGGTCATTTTTTCTTGCGTGTACAAGCGGATGACTGAATAGCCCTTCTGGCGCGCAAAGGTTTCGGCGTACTGCATCAACACGCGTCCATGCCCCCTGCCTTGCGCGGCCGGAGATACCGCGATGTTGTCCAGCAGCAGACAGTCCTGCTCGGGAACCAGAACCAGCACGGCCTGTATGGCGTCGTCTTCCTGCAAGACGTGCACCACGCCTTGCGCGACGCGCGCCACATAGTCATCGCGCATGGGACCCGGCGTGGCGCCGATGCGTGCAATATATGGAAAGTAAGCCTCGGCGACGATCCGTTCGATGACCGGAATATCGTCGGACGCAGCGAGTCTTATCACTTCACTTTCCAATGCAGAAGCTGGAGAAAATTTCGCCCAGCAGGTCGTCGCTGGTGAATTTTCCGGTGATGCTCGACAGGCTGTCATGGGCCAGCCGCAGCTCTTCGGCGAACAGGTCAAGCACCCGGTCGTCCTGCCCCGCGTGTTCACCCGCAAGCGCCAGATGTTCGGCCGCGTCCTGCAGCGCATGCAGGTGGCGTTCGCGCGCCAGCCAGGGGGATTCAGCGCCCGGGTTCCAGCCGGCGATGTTCAGCAACTCGGCGCGCAATGCATCCAGGCCGGCGCCGCGCTTGGCGGAGATACCCAGTTCACCCGCGCCCGGCGTGAACGCTGTGGATAACAGGTCTACCTTGTTGAACACTTTCAACACCGGGGTACGTGGCGGCAGGCGCGCGGTGATCTGCGCGTCCAGTTCGTCGCCCGGCTGCGTGGCATCCTGCAGATGCAGAATGACGTCGGCGCGTTCGATTTCCTGCCAGGTGCGGGCGATGCCGATGCTTTCGACGGTGTCCTCGGTTTCGCGCAGGCCGGCCGTGTCCACAATATGCAGCGGCACCCCGTCGATATGGATTTCCTGCACCACTTTGTCGCGTGTCGTGCCCGCGATCGGGGTGACGATGGCGATGTCGTCGCCCGCCAGCGCATTGAGCAGGCTGGACTTTCCGACGTTGGGCTGGCCAGCCAACACCACGTGCAAGCCTTCCCGAAGGATGACACCCTGGCGCGCTTGCGCGATCAGGTTGGACAGGTCTGCCGTCAGCGCATCCAGCGTGGGCCGGGCCTGGTATTTCTCAAGGAAGTCGATTTCTTCTTCAGGAAAATCCAGCGTCGCTTCAACCAGCATCCGCAGGTGGATGATGCGGTCGGACAGGTCGTTCACGCGCGCCGAGAATTCGCCGGACAGCGAGGCCACCGCGCCGCGCGCCGCGGCCACCGACGAGGCTTCGATCAGGTCCGCCACGGCTTCGGCCTGGGCCAGATCCATGCGATCGTTAAGAAAGGCGCGGCGCGTGAATTCGCCGGGTTCGGCCAGACGCAGGCCAAGGTCGCGGCCTGCGGCAAGGCAGCTGTCCAGCACGCGGCGCAGCACGGCGGGGCCGCCGTGGCCTTGCAGTTCCAGAACGTCTTCGCCGGTATACGAATGCGGCGCGCGGAAGTAGATCGCGATGCCTTCGTCCAGCAGTTCGCCATCGACGGATTTGAACGGCAGGTAGTGCGCGTGACGCGGGGTGAGCTCGCGCTGGAACAGGCGCCGCACCAATTCGGACAGGTCCGCACCAGAAACGCGCACGACGCCGATGCCGCCTCTTCCGGGGGCGGTGGCAATGGCGGTAATGGAGGAATAAGCGGACATATCTGAACGGGGGCGAGACAAGGACAATAGGGGAATATAACTGTTGCGCGGCCCCTTGTTTGCTGGTTAATGTGCCCCAGAGGTTCAAAACCCGAAACAACTCTGGGAGATCACGATGGCATCTCGGTTTTCGCGTGTCTTGGCCTGCGGCTCGGCCGCGGTGATGTTGGCCTTTGGCACCTTCAGTTCCGCATTGGCTCGCGATCTGGTGATCGCCCTGAAGACCGAGCCCTCATCGATGGATCCGCAGTACCACGCGCTGACGCCGAATACGCAGATCTCCCAAACCATTTTCGACACGCTGGTCGCCACCGATGCGCAATTGAAGCCGCAGCCCGGCTTGGCGGAATCGTGGACCGTGGATGGCAAGGTCTGGACGTTCAAACTGCGTCCCGGCGTGAAGTTCTCGGATGGCACGCCGTTTACCGCCGAAGACGTGGTGTTTACGTATGACCGCGTGCCGAAGGTGCCCAACAGCCCGTCGCCTTTCACGCTGTATTTGGGATCGGTGGCCAAAACCGAAGCGGTCGATCCCATGACCGTGCGCATCACCACCAAGGAAGTCGCGCCGAACCTGCTCGTGAACCTGGCGCAGTTGCCCATCATGTCGAAGAAGGCCGCCTCTGGCCCCGCGGCCGAAGGCAAGACCACCACCGAACTGAACAGCGGCGATGGCCTGGTGGGAACGGGCCCGTACAAATTCGTATCGTGGAAGCGCGGCGCGGAATTCGTGCTGGCCCGCAATGACAATTATTGGGGCAAAAAACCGGAATGGGATCGCGTGGTCTATCGCCCGATCAGCAATGCCGCGGCGCGCGTGGCCGCGCTGTTGGCGGGCGACGTGGACATGATCGAAGATCCCCCCACCGACGATCTGCCCAAGCTCAAGGGCGACAAGAAGCTCTTTGTCGAGGAAACCCCATCGGTGCGCGTCGTGTACGTCGCGCTGGACCAGCACGCGGAGCCTTCGCCCGGCATCCAGGGCACGGACAAGAATCCGATGAAGGACAAGCGGGTACGCGAAGCGCTGTCGCTTGCCATCAACCGCGACGCCCTGGTGGAACGCGTGATGGGCGGTGTGGCGCTGCCTGCCGGCAACCTGCTGCCCTACCCAATGTTCGGTTCCAGCAAAGAGCATTCCAAGGCGCCCAAGGCTGACGTCGAGAAGGCCCGCGCCCTGCTCAAGGAGGCCGGCTATCCCAATGGCTTTTCGATCACGCTGGGTTCGCCGTCGGGCCGTTACGTGAACGATTCGAAGGTGGCGCAGGCCATCGCATCGATGTGGACCCGCATCGGCGTGAAGACCAGCGTGGACGCGATGGCGCCTCCGGTGTTCTTCAAGAACCGCGACAGCTACGCGTTTTCGGCCTATCTGGCGGGCTGGTCGGTGACCAGCGGCGAGATGTCCAATGCGCTGACATCGCTGTTGGTGACGCGCAATCCGGAAGCCGGACTGGGAACGACCAACCGCAGCCGCTATTCCAACCCCAAGATGGACGAGCTGGTGAAGGAAGCGTCGTCCACGATGGACAACGCCAAACGCGCCGAACTGCTTGCGAAGGCCAGCAATATGGCCATGGACGATTACGCCATGCTGCCGGTGCACTTCGAGCTGTCGGTATGGGCCATGAAGGGCGATATCCGCTATCAAGGCCGTCCTGACCAGGTCACGCTGGCGCAGTTCGCGACCTTGAAGAAGTAACGCGCATCGCGGGCGGTCTCCAGTGCTGGCAACAATCGTAAGAAGACTGCTGCAAACCATCGTCGTCATGCTGGTCATGTCGGCGTTGGTTTTTGCAGGCATTTACATGGTGGGCGATCCGGTGTCGATGCTGGCCAGCCCCGAGGCCACCGAGGCGCAGCGCGCGGCGATCAGCGCATCGCTGGGCCTGGACCTGCCGTTGTGGCGGCAGTACCTGATCTTCATGGGCCAGGCGGTGCGCGGCGATTTCGGCAACAGCTTCCTGACCGGCGAGCCCGCCATGCATCTGATCCTGGAGCGCATGCCGGCCACGGTCGAACTGGCCTGTGTGGCCATGCTGCTGTCGGTGCTGATCGGCGTGCCGCTGGGCATTCTGGCCGGGCTCAAGCCTCAGGCGCCGGGCTCGCGCGCCATCATGACGGGGTCGGTGCTGGGCTTTTCGCTACCCAATTTTTGGGTCGGCCTGATGTTGATCATGGTGTTCGCCGTGATATTGGGCTGGGTGCCCGCAGGCGGGCGTGGCAAGACGGTCAACATCGGCTCGCTGGAACTGAGCGTCCTGACGTTCAACGGCTGGCTGAGCCTGGCCTTGCCCGCGGCCACCATCGCGTTCGCCAAGTGCGCGATGATCATTCGCGTGACGCGAGCGGCCACGCGCGAAGCGCTGCCCATGGACTACATCAAGTTCGCGCGCGCCAAGGGCTTGTCGGAAAAGCGCGTGCTGGGCGTGCATCTGTTGAAGAATATCCTGATCCCCGTGGTCACGGTCGCGGGGTTGGAATTCGGACAGGTGATGGCGTTCGCGGTCGTGACGGAAACGGTGTTTTCGTGGCCGGGCATGGGCAAGCTGCTGATCGATTCCATCATCAATCTGGATCGGCCGGTGGTGGTCGCGTATTTGCTCCTGATCGTGTTTTTCCTGGTCATGTTGAATCTGGTGGTGGACATCATCTACACGGTGCTGGACCCCCGCGTACGTTTGGATAGCCGCCGATGAACAGCCCTGCCACCACGGCCGCGCCTGCCGCGGCATCCAGGGAACAGACGCCCTGGCGGCGTTTCGTTTCGGATTTCTTCGCCAGCAAGCTGGCCACGCTGGGGCTGGTGATGCTGGTTGTGATCGTGGGCGCCGCGTTGCTGGCGCCCTGGATCGCGCCGCAGAATCCCTATGACCTGGCGTCGCTGGACATCATGGACTCCAAGCTCAAGCCGGGTAGCGAAAGCGGCGACGGTTCCATGCGTTATTTGTTGGGCACCGATGGGCAGGCGCGCGACCTGTTCTCGGCCATCCTCTACGGCATGCGAACCAGCCTGTTGGTGGCGACCGTATCGGTGTTGGCGGCCTTCGGCATCGGCGCCACCGTGGGCTTGATCGCGGCCTACTTCGGTGGCCGCATCGATGCGTTGCTGATGCGCATTGTGGATATCCAGCTGTCGTTTCCCGCCATTCTTGTCGCGCTAATGCTGCTGGCGATTCTGGGCAAGGGTGTGGATAAGGTCATCATTGCGCTGATCGTCGTGCAATGGGCGTATTTTGCCCGGGCGGCGCGTGGCGCGGCACTGGTGGAGCGCGGCAAAGAGTATGTAGAGGCCGCGCGCTGCATGTCCTTGTCCTGGGGGCGCGTGCTGTTCCGCCACGTGTTGCCCAACTGCATGCCGCCGCTCATTGTCATCGCCACCATCGATTTGGCGCACGCGATTGCGCTAGAGGCCACGCTGTCGTTTCTGGGCGTGGGCGTGCCGGTCACTGAACCGTCGCTGGGCATGCTGATCTACAACGGGTTTGAATACCTGTTGTCGGGCCAGTACTGGATTTCGTTCTTCCCCGGCATCGCCCTGGCGCTGGCCATCATCGCCATCAACCTGGTGGGCGACCACCTGCGCGATGTGCTCAACCCGCGCCACGCGAATTGAAGGCGGACGCGATGCAGACGCAAGCTGTGGATAAACCGTTGGCGGCGGCCCGGCCCATCCTGGAAGTTCAAGGTCTGAAGACGCATTTCTTCACGCGCAACGGCGTCGTGCGCGCGGTGGATGGCGTGGACCTGACGCTTGCGGAAGGCGAGATCCTGGGCCTGGTGGGCGAGTCGGGATCTGGAAAGAGCATCACCGGATTTTCGTTGATGGGCTTGCTGGACGAGCCCGGACGCATCGTGGACGGGCAGTTGCGCTTGAACGGCGAAGACCTGCGCGGTGCGACGCCGGCGCGCTGGCGACAGTTGCGGGGGCAGGAGATCGCGATGATCTTCCAGGACCCGATGATGACGCTGAATCCGGTGCTGCGCGTGGATACACAGATGATTGAAGCGGTGCAGGCACACCATAAGGTGTCGCGTGAGCAGGCGCGCCAGCGCGCCCTGCAAACGCTGACGATGGTGGGCATCCCGTCGCCGCAGGAACGCCTGCGCACGTACCCCCATCAGTTGTCGGGCGGCATGCGGCAGCGCGTGGCCATCGCGATCGCGTTGCTGAATTCGCCGCGTCTGATTATCGCGGACGAACCCACGACCGCGCTTGACGTGACGATCCAGGGCCAGATTCTTTTCGAAGTACAAAAGCTGTGCCGCGAGACGGGCACGGGCCTGATCTGGATCACGCACGACCTGGCGGTGGTGGCCGGGTTGGCGGACCGGGTATCGGTAATGTATGCCGGCCGTGTCGTCGAGACCGGAAGCACGCGCGATGTGATCACCCATCCCATGCATCCGTACACGCACGGGCTTATTGCTTCCATCCCCACGCCGGAATCACGCGGCAGGCCGCTGGTGCCGATTCCGGGCATGACGCCGTCATTGTTGAACCTGCCGCAGGGCTGTGCGTTCCGCGGGCGTTGCCCGCGCGCGACCGACGCCTGTCTGATCGAACCGCAGCCCGTGGAAGTCCGCCCGGCGCAATGGGTGCGCTGCTGGCATGCCGGAGACCCAGACATCAAATGAGCGCAGCAGAACGCGGCGCCGCCGCCCCCGCCCCCATCCTGTCCCTGCGCGGCGTTGAACTTCGCTTCGTGCAGCCCGTGGACCTGGCCGGACGCATCGCGAACCTGCTTGGCGCGGGGTTGAAGACGCAGGTGGTGCACGCGGTGGCCGGCGTGGACCTGGAAGTGCAGCGTGGCGAAGTGATTGGCATCGTCGGCGAATCGGGCTGTGGGAAGTCCACCCTGGGCCGTATCGTGTCGGGCATCCTGCCGCCTTCGGCGGGCGATGTGCACTACCACGGCAAGGCGGTCAAGGCGATGACGGGCACCGAGCGGCGTGCCTACGAGCTGGGCGTGCAGATGATCTTCCAGGACCCCTATGCATCCCTGAATCCGCGCATGCGAGTGCGCGAGATCATCGGCGAGGCGCCGGTGGCGCACGGCCTGATTCGCGCGCGAGACAAGGCGGAATATGTAGCGGGCCTGATGCGCCAGGTGGGGTTGGATCCGACGTTCGCACAGCGTTATCCGCACCAGTTCTCGGGGGGGCAGCGTCAGCGCATCGGCATCGCGCGGGCCCTGGCGCTGAAGCCGTCGGTAATCGTCTGCGACGAGGCCGTGGCCGCGTTGGACGTGTCCATACAAGCCCAGGTATTGAATTTGTTCGAGCAGCTGCGCGATGACCTGGACCTGACGTATCTGTTCATCAGCCACAACCTGAGCGTGGTCAGTCATATTTCTGACCGCGTGGCCATCATGTATCTGGGCCGTGTGGTGGAGCTTGCGCCCACGGACACCGTATTCCAGCGCGCGAACCATCCTTACACGCAGGCGCTGCTGAAAGAACTGCCGACGTTGACTCCCGGACGCCGCAACTACCAGCCCATCAAGGGCGAGCTGCCATCGCCGCTGGACCCGCCCAGTGGTTGCGCGTTCCACCCGCGATGCCCGCACGCCATGGCGCGCTGCAAGACGGAACGCCCGCTGCTGCGCGAGATCGCGCCTGGCCAGCAAAGCGCCTGCCATTTGAATGATGCGGCGTAGACCCGTCCGCATGGGTACTGGACGCGGAATGGGTGAAGCGCGAGAATTCCCGATCACACCTACTGTTTATCCACCGCCATGAAAACCATTGCCGAAATCGAACGCGCGCACCCCGAACTGACGGCGTTGCGCCGGGATATCCATGCCCACCCTGAATTGGCCTTCCAAGAGACGCGCACGTCGAATCTGGTAGCCGAACGCCTGCGGGAATGGGGCCTGGAAGTTCACACGGGCTTGGGCAAGACCGGCGTGGTGGGCGTGCTGCGCGCGGGTAGCGGCAAGGCGACGGTGGGGCTGCGTGCCGACATGGACGCGCTGCCCATGCCAGAGCACAACCGCTTCGCGCACAAGTCCACCATCAGCGGCCGCATGCACGGCTGTGGCCACGACGGCCACACCGCCATGCTGCTGGGGGCGGCGCAATACCTGTCCACGCACCGCAATTTCGACGGTACCGTCGTGTTCATCTTCCAGCCCGCCGAGGAAGGCGGCAATGCGGGTGCGCGCGCCATGATGCAGGACGGCCTGTTCGAAAAATTCCCTTGCGACGCGGTGTTCGGCATCCACAACATGCCCGGCATGCCGGTGAACCAATTCGGTTTCCGCGCGGGGCCGACGATGGCGTCCAGCAACCGCTGGGACATCGTCATCAAGGGCGTGGGCGGCCACGCGGCGCAGCCGCACGCGTCGGTGGACCCGATCATCGTGGCGGCCGACATGGTGCATGCCCTGCAGACGGTGATTTCGCGCAGCAAGAACCCGCTGGATCAGGCCGTGCTGTCGATCACGCAGATCCATGCCGGCGACGCGTACAACGTGATCCCCGGCGAAGCCGTGCTGCGCGGCACGGTACGCACGTACTCCGTCGAAACACTGGACAAGATCGAAGCCGACATGCGCCGCATCGCCACGACATTGCCGCAGGTGTACGGTGGCACGGGCGAACTGGACTTCGTGCGGGCTTATCCGCCGCTGGTCAACTGGGAAAAGGAAACGGCCTTCGCGGCCCAGGTCGCCGAAGACGCGTTCGGCGCCGAGAACGTGCTGCGCGACATGCCGCCTTTCATGGGCGCGGAAGACTTTTCCTTCTTCCTGGAAGCGATTCCGGGCGCCTACCTGTTCCTGGGCAACGGCGATGGCGACCACCGCATGGAAAGCTATCACGGCATGGGCCCGTGCCAGTTGCACAACCCGAACTACGATTTCAATGATGCCTTGCTGCCGGTGGGCGCAACGTACTGGGTGAAGCTGGTCGAGGCCTATCTGCCGGCCGCCTGACGGGCCGGCGCAGGCCGACGCTTAACATCGATCGATGCGCTATTTGCTTATGGGCATCCGGCATGAGGCCGCGGGGTTTCCCCCTGCGGCTTTTCTATATGACGTGGAGCTTTGTTCAAACGCCGATAACTTCGTTTGAGATACAAGGCGCGCTTTCCATAATCGATCGTTCCAGACATGCCGCAAGGCGAACCGGAGCGATCGATGTCCCAGAGCAACGCCTTGCGGCGCGAAGTAGACGCCGCCCCCGTCCCCCAGGCGCAGGCCTTTGAGCTGCGCCCTCTGCCCGGCCCCGTGGGCGCCGAGATCATCGGCCTGGATTTGTCGCGCGAACTGGCGGCGGCCGATTTCGCCCGCGTGCACCAGGCGCATCTGGACCATCACCTGCTGGTGTTTCGCGACCAGCGCATCACGCCGCAACAGCACATCGATTTCAGCCGCCGGTTTGGCCGCTTGATGATCCATGTGCTGCATCAATTTCACCTGGCGGGCCACCCCGAGATCCTGATCGTTTCCAACATCGTGGAAGACGGCAAACCGATTGGGTTGGGCGACGCGGGCAAGTACTGGCATTCAGACATCTCGTACAAGGAACTGCCCAGCCTGGGCTCGTTGCTGCACGCGCAGGAACTGCCGGCCGAAGGCGGCGACACCTTGTTCGCCAACATGCACCTGGCCTACGACACCTTGCCTGCGGCGCTGCGCAATGCGGTCGAGGGCAAACGCGCCGTGCATTCGTATCTGGCGCAATACGGGCAACTGCAAAAAGAAGGCAATTGGCGTCCCACATTAAGCGCGCAGCAGATCGCGCAGGTGCAGGAGGTGGTGCACCCGGTCGTTCGCACGCACCCCGAGAACGGCCGCCGCGCGCTGTTCGTGAGCGAAGGCTTCACGACGCGGATCCTTGATGTGCCGGAAGATGAAAGCCGCGCATTGCTGGACGAGTTGTTTGCCCACAGCGTGCGCGCGGAGAACACGTATCGCCACCGCTGGCAGCCGCATGACCTGGTGTTCTGGGACAACCGTTCGCTGATCCATCTGGCGGGCGGCACGCCGGACCATCTGCGGCGCAAGCTGTACCGGACCACCATCGAAGGCGATACGCCCTTCTGAGGCCATACGCGGTATTCGACGCCAAGCACTTATCCACAAGGAATTCCATGCGCATGTCCTCCGCCCTACGGGATCGTCTGGTCCAAACCGTTACCGCCGCCGGCCTGGCGCTGATTCTGGGGGTGCTGGCGTTGGCCTCGCCCACGCCCGCCCTGGCCGAAGGCCGCATCCGCATCGCGGAGCAGTACGGCATCGTGTACCTGTTGCTGAACGTGGCGCGCGACCAGCAACTGATCGAAAAGCACGGCAAGGCCGAGGGTGTGGATATCTCGGTCGAGTGGGCCAAGTTGTCCGGCGGCTCGGCCGTGAACGATGCGCTGCTGTCGGGTGCCGTGGATATCGCGGGGGCGGGCGTGGGGCCGCTGCTGACGATCTGGGACCGCACCCGCGGCAAGCAGAACGTGAAGGGCGTGGCGTCGCTGGGCAACTTTCCCTACTACCTGGTCACGAACAACCCCAATGTGAAGAGCATCGCGGACTTCACGGACAAGGACCGCATCGCCGTGCCGGCCGTCGGCGTGTCGGTGCAGTCGCGCGTGCTGCAGCTGGCGTCCGCCAAGCTGTGGGGCGATGCGCAGTTCAATAAGCTGGACAAGATTTCGGTGGCGCTGCCGCATCCGGACGCAGCGGCGGCCATCATCGCCGGCGGCACCGAAATCACGGGCCATTTTGGCAACCCGCCCTTCCAGGAGCAAGAACTGGCCGAGAACCCCAAGGCCCGCATCGTGCTGAATTCCTATGACGTGCTGGGCGGCCCCAGTTCGTCCACCGTGCTGTTCGCCACCGAGAAATTCCGCAAGGAAAATCCCAAGACGTACAAGGCATTCCAGGAAGCGCTGAAGGAAGCGGCGGCTTTTGCCACGGCCAATCCGGAAAAGGCCGCGGACATTTACCTGCGTGTCACGGGCGCCAAGCAAGACCGCGATTTCCTGATCAAAGTGATCAAGAACCCCGACGTGCAATTCAAGCTGGAGCCGCAGAACACCTTTGCGCTGGCCGAATTCATGCACAAGGTGGGCGCCATCAAGAATGCGCCGGCCAACTGGCGCGACTACTTCTTCGACGATGTGCTGACGGCCAAGGGCAGCTGAGATGCCGGTAACCGCCGCCAGGCCTGTGGATAACGTTGAAAAGGCGTCGCCGCTGCTGGCTGTGGATAAGGTGACGATCGAATATAAGACGCGCGAACGGCGGGTACGCGCCACGCATCAGGTCAGTTTTGACGTCCATGGCGCGGACCGTTTCATCTTGCTGGGGCCTTCCGGTTGCGGCAAATCGACGCTGCTGAAAGCGGTGGCCGGCTTCATGCCTCCTACCGAAGGACGCATCGCGATCGACGGGCAGGCGGTGCAGGGTCCCGGGCCGGACCGTATCGTCGTATTCCAGGAATTCGACCAGTTGCCGCCGTGGAAAACGTTGCGGCAAAACGTGGCGTTCCCGCTTGTGGCGGCGCGCAAGCTCAGCCGCCGCGAGGCGGACGAGCGCGCCATGCACTATCTGGACAAGGTCGGCCTGGCCGCGTTCGCCGACGCCTATCCCCACACGCTTTCCGGTGGCATGAAGCAGCGCGTGGCGATCGCGCGGGCGCTGGCCATGCAGCCGCGCGTGCTGCTGATGGACGAGCCCTTCGCCGCCCTGGATGCGCTAACCCGCCGCCGCATGCAGGAAGAGCTGATGGCCTTGTGGGAAGACGTGCGCTTCACCTTGTTGTTCGTCACGCATTCGATCGAAGAGGCCCTGGTGCTGGGCAGCCGCGTGTTGCTGCTGTCGCCGCATCCCGGACGGGTGCGCGCTGAATTGAACGCGCACGCCTTCGGGCTGCACAGCCAGGGCTCCGCCGCCTTTCAATCGGCGGCCCAACGCATCCACGACCTGTTGTTCGAATCGCCCCCGCCGCTGGCCGAGCGCGCGGCGGCTTGAACGCATTGCGCGCCCTTTCTTGCGCGCCCCTTCCATGAGTCCTGTCCGATGAGCAGCGCCTATCCCGCGACGCCCCCCATCCGTCCCGAAGTCGAATACGTCCTGCCACCGTTGCCCGCGCAGGCGGCGGAAACGCCGCTGCCCAGGCTTGAACGGCTGTGGCAGCACGCCAGCCTGCGCAAGCTTGTGATCCTGGTGCTGCTGGCCGGATTATGGGAATTGGCCGCGCGTTATACCGACAACGATCTGCTGCTGCCGGGCGCGTGGCAAACGGCGCAGGCCTTTGCGCAAGGCATCGCCACCGGCGAGCTGCTGGCGCGCGCGGCCCAGTCGCTGCGCGTGCTGGTGCAGGGATATCTGGCCGGCGTGACGCTGGCGTTCGTGCTGACGACGCTGGCGGTGTCCACGCGGTTCGGACGCGACCTGTTGTCCACGCTGACGGCCATGTTCAATCCGCTGCCGGCCATCGCGCTGTTGCCGCTGGCCTTGCTGTGGTTCGGGCTGGGCGAAGGCAGTCTGGTGTTCGTGCTGATCCACTCCGTCCTGTGGGCGCTGGCGCTGAACATGTATGCCGGCTTTCTGGGCGTGTCGGAAACGTTGCGCATGGCGGGCCGCAACTATGGGCTGACGGGCTTGCGCTACGTGTTGCAGATCCTGGTGCCGGCTGCGCTGCCGGCCATCCTGGCGGGCTTGAAGATCGGCTGGGCGTTCGCATGGCGCACCCTGATCGCGGCGGAACTGGTGTTCGGCGCGTCCAGCGGCAAGGGCGGGCTCGGCTGGTACATCTTTCAGAACCGCAACGAGTTATACACAGACCGTGTGTTCGCGGGCCTCGCGGCCGTGGTCATCATCGGCCTGCTTGTGGAAAACCTGGGGTTCGATACGCTGGAGCGGCTGACGGTGCGCCGCTGGGGGATGCAGCGTTGAAGTAATGACAGCGGCCCCTTGTCGGGGCCGCTTTGCTACCTGCCGGGGTTACCCGGGGCTTAGATCTTCAAGCCCAGCGCACGGGCCACGCCGGCGGCGTATGCCGGATCGGCCTTCCTGAAGTGTTCCAGCTGGCGGCGCTGGATCTCTTCCGGCACGCCCGCCATGTGGCGGCCGATGTTGCCGAACAGCAATTCCTGCTGGGCGGGCGTCATCAACCGGAACAGAGCACCCGGCTGCGAGTAGTAGTCGTCGTCCTCGCGGTGGTTCCAGCGCGCGGCGGCCTGGCCGTCCAGCGCCAGCGGCGGTTCGCCGGCGGACGGGGTTTCCTTCCACTCGCCTGCGCTGTTGGGCTCGTAGTTCAGCGTGCCACCCGCGTTACCGTCCACGCGGCCGGCGCCGTCGCGGTGGAAGCTGTGGACCGGGCAGCGCGCGGCATTCACCGGGATCTGATGGTGATTGATGCCCAGGCGGTACCGGTGCGTGTCGCCATACGAGAACAAGCGCCCCTGCAGCATCTTGTCCGGCGAGAAATCGATGCCGGGGACGATGTTGGCCGGCGTGAAGGCGGCCTGTTCGACTTCCGCGAAATAATTTTCCGGGTTCTTGTTCAGTTCCAGCACGCCCACGTCGATCAGCGGGTAGTCGCCATGCGGCCAGACCTTGGTCAGGTCGAACGGGTTGATGTGATAAGTCTGGGCTTCGGCCTCGGGCATGATCTGCACTTTCAGCGACCACTTCGGGAAGTTGCCTTGCGCGATGTTGTTGAACAGGTCGCGCTGCGAGCTTTCCCGGTCGTGAGCGACCACCTGCGCCGCTTCCTCATCGGTCAGACAGGCGATGCCCTGCTGCGATTTGAAGTGGAACTTCACATAGAAGCGTTCGTTGCTGCTGTTCACGAAGCTGAAGGTGTGCGAACCGAAACCATGCTGCTGGCGCAGGTTGGCGGGAATGCCGCGGTCGCTCATCAGCGTGGTGACCTGGTGCAGCGATTCGGGGCTGTGCGACCAGAAGTCCCATGCGGCGGTGGCGCTGCGCAGGTTGGTCTTGGGGTCGCGCTTCTGGGTGTGGATAAAGTCGGGGAACTTCAGCGGGTCGCGGATGAAAAAGACCGGGGTGTTGTTGCCTACCAGGTCCCAGTTGCCCTCTTCCGTGTAGAACTTGATGGCGAAGCCGCGCACGTCGCGTTCGGCATCCGCCGCCCCGCGTTCGCCGGCAACGGTGGAAAAGCGCAGGAACAGCGGGGTCTGTTTGCCCACCTGGGAGAAGATATTGGCGCGCGTGTAGCGCGAGATGTCGTGCGTGACGGTGAAGGTGCCATAGGCGCCGGAGCCTTTGGCGTGGACGACGCGTTCCGGAATCCGTTCGCGGTCGAAGTGGGCAAGCTTTTCAATCAGCCAGAAGTCCTGCAACAGCGCGGGACCGCGAGGGCCGGCGGTCAGCGTGTTGTTGTTGTCCGCCACCGGCGCGCCTGCTGCGGTGGTCAGATGCTTCTTGTCGGTCATAGCTCACTCCCTGCGTGATTCTGGAATGCGCCGGGCCGGGTCGGCCCGCGCGGTGTTGTCGATGCCTCCGCGTTACCGCCTGGGGGACATGTCCGACACATCATAGGGGTCAAGGTGATGTTTGTGAAGTTGATTGAATGGTAAATCTTAATAGATATTAACTATTGTGGTGACGCAATGATGTCTCGGTGCAGCAACAGGATCGGGCCGTTGGCGCGGGCGTGGGCACAAAAAAAAACCGGCCCCTCAAGGGCCGGTTCTTCGTGCTTGCAAGCGTCAGGCTCAGCGGTTCGCCAAGGCTTCCGTCTTGCGCTGCATGGCGCGGGTGATGGACCACTGCTGCGCGATCGACAACGTGTTGTTGACGCACCAGTACAGCACCAGGCCGGCCGGGAAGAAGAACATCATCCCGCCGAACACCAGCGGCATGATCATCATGACCTTGGCCTGGATGGGGTCCGGAGGCGTCGGGTTCAGTTTGATCTGCAGGAACATGGTGGCCATCATGATGGCGGGCAGAATGAAGAACGGGTCGCGGATCGAGAGGTCGTGCACCCACAGGATCCACGGCGCGCCGCGCATTTCCACGCTGGCCAGCAGCACCCAGTACAGCGAGATGAACACGGGGATCTGCACCACCATCGGCAAGCAGCCGCCCAGCGGGTTGATCTTTTCGGTCCGGTACATCTCCATCATGGCGGCGTTGAGCTTCTGCTTGTCGTCGCCGTACTTTTCCTTCAGGGCCTGCAGGCGCGGGGCCACTTGCTTCATGCGGGCCATCGAGCGGTAGCTTGCGGCGGCCAGCGGGTAGAAGATGGCCTTGATCAGCACGGTCAGCGCAACGATCGTCCAGCCCCAGTTGCCCAGCAGGGAATGCAGCCAGGTCATCAGCGTGAACAGCGGCTTGGCGATGATGGTCAGCCAACCGTAGTCCACCACCAGTTCCAGGCCGGGGGCGAGCGCCGCCATGGCCTTCTGGTCTTGCGGGCCGACCCACAGGTGCGAGTCCACGCGGGACGCGGCGCCCGGGGCGATTTCGCCGACGGCTTCGATGCTGCGGGCGGCGTACAGGTTCTTCTGCACTTCCAGCAGTTCGTTCGTGCGCGGCTTGCCTTGCGGCGGAACCCAGGCGGTGGCGAAGTAGTGCTGAACCACGGCGATCCAGCCGTTGTCCGCCTGCTTGACGTAGTTGGCCTTCTTCTTTTCGATGTCGCTGAACGTGCTCTTCTGGAACTTGTCCTGTTCGGAGTAGACGGCGAAACCGGTGAACGTGTGATAGAAGCTGGACGTATCGGCCGGGTCGTTGCCGTCGCGCTCAAGCTGCAGGTACAGCGCGGGCGTCACGGGGGCGGAACCGACGTTGGCCAGGTCGTGGCGCACGTCGATGTCGTAGCGGCCCTTATGCAGCGTGAACGACTTGGTGACCTTCACGCCGCCCGATTCGCCTTCGAACGAGACGACCAGGTTGTCGCCGGTCAGTTGGCGTTCCGACGTCACCAGGCGGAAAGGCGTCTGGTGCGTGGGGAAGCTCTGGCCGTTGGGGGCACCGACCACGCCGGATTGCACGACGTAGTTCAGGCCGGCGGAACGGTCCAGCAGCACCGTGGGCTTGTCGGCCTGGCCGGTTGCCGGGTACTTCAGCAGCTCGGCGCGCACCAGCTGGGCGCCCATGGTGTCGAACGTCAGGCGCAGCACGTCCGTGGTGATGACGATTTCTTCCGAACGCGCGGCAGCGGGAGCGGTGGCGCCAGGCACGGCCGACGGCGTGGTGGCCGTGGAAGTGGGAGCGCTGGGCACCGAAGGCGTGGCGTTATTGGCGCCGGCCTGCGGTTCAGCCGTGCTGGCCGCGGGCGTCGGGCCCCCGAACAGCGACGGCTTGCCGTTATGGATTTGCCAGTTGTTCCAAAGGAGCAACAGCGAAAAGGAAAAAATCATCCAGAGGACGGTTCGTCGGATATCCATGGTGCCTACTGAAGTGAATACGGGCCAGCAAAGCCCGCCAGTTTAGCGTCAATCGTGCTCGGTGCGGTGGCTGTGGGAGCAGCAAGCGGGGCCTTTGGTTCCCGGGCCCGGCGGAACCGGATCCCAGCCCCCGGGCGACCACGGATGGCATCGGCCAATGCGCCGGGCGCCCAGCCAGAAGCCCCGCCAGGCGCCATGGCGTTCGATTGCTTCAATCGCGTACGCCGAGCAAGTCGGGGTGAAACGGCACTGCCTGCCGATCCAGGGACTCAGGAAGAACCTGTAGAACCGGATGGGAGCGATGAGCAGTGCTTTGAAAATCATCGCGCGATCCGCTCGAAGTGAGCGTCCACTTCGGCTCTGACCAAGCGTTTAAGCGAGGTAAGCGTGGTGGGAGCGACCTTGCTATGCAGGCGCACGACGTAATCCTTGGCGGGCAGCGCCAGACGCCGGTGGCGAAACGCTTCGCGGATGACCCGCTTGATGGCGTTGCGCGTACTGGCGTGGGCGGCGAACCGCTTGGCAATGATGAGCCCCAAGCGGGCACAGGCATCCTGGCCGGGGGGCAGATCATTGGGAGCCGAAGTCACAATGAATAACGCCCCTCGGGCAAGACGCCGGCCTTTTAGGGCAGCGGCGAACTCGGAGGGGCGATGCAGCCGCGCCTCCGGGGGAAGCGTGGAGCGCGGCATGGACTGCGGGTCAGGCGTTTGCGCGGAACCGGAACGAGATTGCGAGAGGTCTTGCAATATGGCCGGTCCGTGCAAATAGTCAGGTTTTCCGGAAAACCGGAAATCCAGGACTTAGACGGCCAGACGCTTGCGGCCCTTGGCGCGACGGGCGCTCAGGATGGCGCGGCCAGCGCGGGTTTTCATGCGCACGCGAAAGCCATGGGTGCGCTTGCGGCGGGTAACGGAAGGTTGGTAGGTACGTTTCATGGACGATCCACAAAAAGAACAAAAGTCAGAAGGGACCTGCCCGGAGGGTTCCAGGTCGCGCATTCAGAAGCGGGTATCTCGTACGCATTTTTGCAACAGGTGCAAAAACAACGCATAGACGGGGCTCTGTACTGGGAATTACTTCCCAGGCGACCTATTCAGCAAAGCTAAAAACCGGACAGTGCGGTAAGCGCCCCGACCTATGAAAGGAGGGTACTTGCCACAACTCCGGCTAAGCTCTCTGTGAAACCTTCTGACAGACAGAATTCGGAAAAGCCCACCATTTCAGCAAGTTTTCCCTGTCTTGTCAAACAGTTAAGCCTGAGCAGTGTAGACGCTTATGTCCTACCCTGTGGATAACCCGTGCCCAGGCAAGGTAGAATCGAGGTTTGAATAAGAGCGACATGAAAGAATTCTGGCAGACCTGCGTCAGTCGTCTTGAGCAGGAACTCCCCCCCCAACAAATCAGCGCGTGGATACGGCCGCTGGTCCCGCTTGCGTACGACGAAACGCAGGCGGTGCTGCGCGTTGCCGCGCCCAACCGCTTCAAGCTGGACTGGGTGCGCAAGAACTTTTCCCACCAGATCGAAGCGTTGGCCGCGGAGTGGTTCAAGCGACCGGTACAGGTCTTGTTCGAGTTGCCGTCCCACGGCGCCGCGCCCCGCATGCCGGTCGCGCCCGTGCGCGCCCAGGCGCCCGAGCAAACGCACCTGTCCGCTGCACAGCCCTCAGGCGGCGCGCCGCCCATGCAGGCCGCGGCACCGGCCGCCCCGCCCCCCGCCACCACCGTGGCGGCGCAGGCGGTGACGGCGGACGCGGCCAACATCGTGTACGAGCGCTCGCGGCTGAACACGGACCTGACGTTCGAGAACTTCGTGACGGGTAAGGCCAACCAGCTGGCGCGCGCTGCTGCGCTGCAAGTGGCCGAGAACCCGGGCACCTCGTACAACCCGCTGTTCCTGTACGGCGGCGTGGGCCTGGGCAAGACCCACCTGATCCACGCCATCGGCAACGCCATGGTGGCGGCGGGCACGGGGGTGCGCGTGCGCTATGTGCATGCGGACCAATACGTGTCCGACGTGGTGAAGGCGTACCAGCGCAAGGCGTTCGATGACTTCAAGCGCTACTACCATTCGCTGGACTTGCTGCTGATCGACGATATCCAGTTCTTCTCCGGCAAGAACCGCACGCAGGAAGAGTTCTTCTACGCGTTCGAGGCGATGGTGGCCCAGCGCAAGCAGATCATCATCACCAGCGACACGTATCCGAAGGAACTGTCGGGCATCGACAGCCGCCTGATCTCGCGCTTTGATTCCGGCCTGACGGTGGCGATCGAGCCGCCGGAGCTGGAGATGCGCGTGGCGATTCTGCTGCGCAAGGCGGAATCCGAAGGCGTGCCCATGCCCGAGGAAGTGGCGTTCTTCATTGCCAAGCATCTGCGCAGCAACGTGCGCGAACTGGAAGGCGCGCTGCGCAAGGTCCTGGCCTACGCCCGCTTCCACGGCCGCGACGTGCTGACGGTGGATGTCTGCAAGGAAGCCCTGAAGGACCTGCTGTCCGTGTCCAACGGCCAGATCACTGTGGAAAACATCCAGAAGACGGTTGCGGATTTCTACAAGATCAAGGTCGCCGACATGTACTCGAAACGCCGGCCCGCCAATATCGCATTGCCGCGTCAGGTCGCGATGTACCTGGCGAAGGAGCTGACGCAGAAAAGCCTGCCGGAAATCGGCGATCTGTTCGGTGGTCGTGATCACACCACCGTGCTGCACGCCGTCCGCAAGATTTCCGACGCCCGCGCAAAGCAAGCGGAGCTCAACCATACCCTGCACGTGTTGGAACAAACTCTAAAAGGATGAACATGCAACTCGTACAAACCACACGCGATGCATTGCTGAAACCGCTGTCGACCGTGGCGGGCATCGTCGAAAGACGCCATACCCTGCCCATCCTGGCGAACATCCTGATGCGCAAGGAAGGCAACAAAGTTGCCTTCATTGCGACTGACCTCGAAGTACAGATCACCACGCACGCCGACTTCGGCGTGGGCCAGGACAACGAGTCCACCACGGTCGCGGCGCGCAAGCTGCTGGACATCCTGAAGGCGTTGCCGGACACCGGTGACGTGCGCCTGGCGCTGGCCAGCAACAAGCTGTCGGTGCAGTCGGCCAAGAGCCGTTTCGCGTTGCAGACGCTGGCCGCCAGCGAGTTCCCCACCGTTGCTCAGCCCGAGCAGTGGGACGTCTCGCTGACCATGCCGCAACGCACGCTGCGCCACCTGTTCAACATGGTGCACTTCGCCATGGCGCAACAGGACATCCGCTACTACCTGAACGGCATGCTGCTGGTGTTTGAACCCGGCCGCGTGCGCGCCGTCGCTACCGATGGCCACCGCCTGGCGCATTGCTCGACCGAAGCCGACGGCATCGCCGAACGCCACGAAGTGATCGTGCCGCGCAAGACCGTGCTGGAAATGCAGCGCCTGCTGGAAGACTCCGACGAGGTGGTCTCCATTGATGTGGCGCCGGGCCAGATCCGCTTCCGCTTCGGCGACGTGGAACTGGTGTCCAAGCTGGTCGAAGGCAAGTTCCCCGATTTCACGCGTGTGATTCCCACGAACTACACGCGCCATTTCATGGTGGGCCGCGAAGCGCTCCAGGGCAGCCTGCAGCGCGCCGCCATCCTGACCACCGACAAGTTCAAGGGCGTGCGCCTGCAATTGGCGCAGAACCAGATGAAGATCTCGTCCTCCAACGCCGAGCAGGAAGAGGCGCAGGAAGAAATCGACATCGATTACGGCCATGAAGCCCTGGACGTGGGCTTCAACGTGGGCTACCTGCTCGACGTGCTGGCCAACGTGAAGGTCGACAACATCCAGTGGTCGGTCATGCCTGATGCGAACGCGTCGGCGCTCATCACCTTGCCCGAAGACGACCAGTTCAAGTACGTCGTCATGCCCATGCGGATCTGATCCGCGCCCCATTTGTGGGTTTGTGCCGCTAGCGGGCCTTGGCCCGCGAGCGGTCCGGCCGCCAGGCCGTTCTTTAAAGCGTTATCGAACCAGACATGTCAGATCAGCAGAACACTACTTCCGAGAACAGCGGCTACGGCGCTGACTCGATCAAGATGCTCAAGGGGCTGGAGGCCGTGCGCAAGCGCCCCGGCATGTACATCGGCGACACGTCCGACGGCACCGGCTTGCACCATATGGTGTTCGAAGTCGTGGATAACGCCATCGACGAAGCCCTGGCCGGCCATTGCGACGATATCGTCGTCACGATCCACACCGACAATTCCATCTCGGTTACCGATAACGGCCGCGGCATCCCGACCGATATCCACAAGGAAGACGAATTCCACCGCAGCGCGGCGGAAATCGTCATGACCGAGCTGCACGCTGGCGGCAAGTTCGACCAGAACTCGTACAAGGTGTCCGGCGGCCTGCACGGCGTGGGTGTGTCTTGCGTGAACGCGCTGTCCGAATGGCTGCGCCTGACCATCCGCCGCAACGGCCAGGTCCACCAGATGGAATTCCGCCAAGGCGCGCGCGTTGCGCCGCTGGCGGTGACCGGCACGACGGACATGCGCGGCACGGAAGTGCGCTTCCTGGCCGACCCGGTCATCTTCAACAACATCGAATACCACTACGAGATCCTCTCCAAGCGCTTGCGCGAGCTCTCGTTCCTGAACAACGGCGTGAAGATCCGCCTGGTTGACCAACGCCAGGGCAAGGAAGAGAACTTCGCGTTCTCGGGCGGCGTGAAGGGCTTTGTCGAATACATCAACCGCACCAAGACCGTGTTGCACCCGAACGTGTTCTCGGTCACGACCGAGTCCGCCGCCGGCGGCGTGTCGGTCGGCGTGGAAGTGGCGATGCAATGGAACGACAGCTACAGCGAAAGCGTGCTGTGCTTCACCAACAACATCCCGCAGCGCGACGGTGGTTCGCACTTGACCGGCCTGCGCGCGGCCATGACCCGCATCCTGAACAAATACATCGCCGACAACGAGCTGGCCAAGAAGGCCAAGGTCGAAACGTCCGGCGACGACATGCGCGAAGGCCTGGCTTGCGTGCTGTCGGTGAAGGTGCCCGAGCCCAAGTTCAGCAGCCAGACCAAGGACAAGCTGGTGTCCAGCGAAGTGCGTCCGGCCGTTGAAGAAGCCGTGGCCCGCACGCTGGAAACCTGGCTGCTTGAAAACCCGAACGACGCCAAGGCGTTGTGCAACAAGATCGTCGAAGCCGCCCGTGCGCGCGAAGCCGCGCGCAAGGCGCGCGAAATGACGCGCCGCAAGAGCGTGCTGGAAGGCGCAGGCCTGCCCGGCAAGCTGGCCGACTGCCAGGAAAAAGACCCGGCGCTGTGCGAGCTGTACATCGTCGAGGGTGACTCCGCAGGCGGCTCGGCCAAGCAAGGCCGCGACCGCAAGTTCCAGGCCATCCTGCCGCTGCGCGGCAAGGTGCTGAACGTGGAAAAGGCGCGCTTTGACCGCCTGATCGCCAGCGAACAGATCGCCACGCTGATCACGGCGCTGGGCACCAGCATCGGCCCTGATTTCAACGTGGAAAAGCTGCGCTACCACCGCCTGATCATCATGACTGACGCGGACGTGGACGGCGCGCACATCCGCACCCTGCTGCTGACGCTCTTGTATCGCCAGATGCCCGAGCTGGTCCAGCGCGGCTACGTGTATATCGCCCAGCCGCCGCTGTACAAGGTGAAGGTTGGCCGCGAAGAACGCTATCTGAAGGACGACCAGGAAGAAGCGCAGTTCATGCTGCAGCTGGCGCTGAAGGATGCCGAGATCATCTCGGGCGGCAACATCATCCGTGGCGAAGAACTGACCGACCTGGCCAGCCAGTACGTGGCGGCCGACGGCGTCATCGCCCGGTTGGCGAAGGTGTTCGACGTGGGCGCGCTGTCGGCCATGGCGGAAGGCGTCGAGATCAACCTGGAAACGGCCGAGTCCACCGCGGATTCCGCCAAGCGCCTGGCCGATGCCATGCGTGACCCGGTCAGCGGCAACGGCGTGGAAGTGGTGCCGCAGTTTGATGAAGCCACCGAACGCCATCGCCTGTCGGTGCAGCGCATGCACCACGGCAACGTGCGCGTCAGCATCATCGATGCCGACTTCGTCAACGGCACCGACTACACGATCCTGTCCAAGGCCGCCAAGAGCTTCCTGGGCAAGGTCGGCGCGCGATCGCTGGCCGCGCGTGGCGAGGGCGACAAGCGCAAGGAACAGACTGTGTCCGACTTCCGCGAAGCCATGCAGTGGCTGCGCAGCGAAGCCGACCGCAGCATCTCGAAGCAGCGCTACAAGGGTCTGGGCGAAATGAACCCGGAACAGCTGTGGGAAACCACGATGGACCCGAAGGTGCGCCGCCTGTTGCGCGTGCAGATCGAAGACGCCATTGCGGCGGACGAAGTCTTCACGACGCTGATGGGCGACGACGTCGAACCGCGCCGCGCGTTCATCGAACGCAACGCGCTGTCGGCGGGCAACATCGACGCTTGATCGCGGACGCGGTTGCATGAAGAAGGCCAGCCTGTCGGGCTGGCCTTTTGTTTTTTCTGTTGCAAGGATGCAGTGATGGGGAATCGGGCGTGGTTGGTGTTGCAGCGGGAACCGGTTGGCCGGACGCCGTCGGTGGCGATCGCCAGCGCCAATGGCAATCTGCCGACGTTGTGGCAGGTGCTGCTGGCCAACGGCGAATGCGTGGAGGCGGACGCGTCGCAGCGGGTGTTCGGCGATGCCGGCACGGCGGGGCTGGCCGCAACCGCGCACGCGGCGCATGACCGCTTGTGCGAGGTCGCGGCGTTTTTGCTGTCGCATGCCGCCAGCGCCGACGCGGCCTATTGCCTGCAATTGGATGCCGCCGCGACATACCTGGCGGAACGGATTGACCAGGAGCCTGAGGGCGCGGGCTTGTGGATAAGCGCGAATCTGGACGAGTTGGCATGGATGCATGAGGGGGGCGCGGCGGCGTATGTGGGCCACGCGCGGGCGTTGTGCGATGAGCGCTGGCAGGCCTTGCGCGAGGGCATGGCGGCCCACGATGTGCCGACCGTCCTGCGGCTGTTGGAGGTGAGTGACGTGGCGGATGACGCCGGCTGGGCCTGGCGGTTTGGGTTGGGCGGCCTGGGTCATCCCTATTTTGCCCAGCAGGAGCCGCCGCGCGCCGTTCGTTATGACGACTTCGAGACGGATGACGGTGAAGAAGAAGACGGCGACGACGGTGACGGCACGCACCTGGGGGGCGGTTTGCATCGCTTCCTTGTGGACAACCTGTGGGGCGTGCGCGTCGGCCCCGTCGAGGGTGGCAAGGTGGTGGTGGCGCCGCGGTTTGACATGATCTGGGCATTTGAAGACGGTGTCGCAACGGTGTTGAAGCACGACAAGCTGGGCTTGATCGACACCGACGGCCGCGAGCTGATGCCGTGCGTGTTGGACGAGGTGTGGAGTTATTCACAGGGCTTGGCGATGGCGCGCGTTGGCGGGCAAATCGGATTTGTGGATAACCTGGGGGCGTGGGCAATCTCGCCGCGTTTTGAATCCGCGGGCGATTTTTCGCCGGGCAGCCTGGCGCCTGCATACGAAGACGGCCATTGGGGGTTGATTGACCGGCATGGCGCGTGGACGGTGCCGCCGCAATGGGACGACATCAATTGGGACGATGCGCTGCACGCCTACGTGACGCAGCGCGGCGACTTGCACGGCTTGATCGACCCGCATGGCCGACAGGTGTTGGACGCGTTGTACGCGGCCATGGCGCCGGCGGATCCGGTTACGGAGGGGGCGGCGAATACCGCGGAACGGTGGACCAACAATCTAATACGGATGCGCGTGCTGACCGACGACGGCAAGCGCGGCATTATCGATGGCGGGGGCGAGGCGATCGTGCCCGTGGCGTATACCGATCTGGGCGACATCGTATGGCTGCCGTCCGATGACCCGGCCGAGATTCCGCCGCCGCCGCGCGGGCAGGAAGGCCGTTATGTGCGCGTGCTGCAGTGCGTGGACCAGGGAGAGTGGGAAGAATGGTCCCAGGGTGTCTATGACATGCTGGAACGCCGTGAAGTCCTGCCCTGCGCGCAGCAAATGGTGTTTGGGTTGAAGTGGGCAGAGCGCTACGGCTGGCTGTGCGCGGTGTCGCCTGACGCCGCCGGGCATAGCGATGATGGCCTGCATATCGGCATCGCGGATGCCCAGGGCGCATGGCTGCATGAACCGGTCTATGCGTGGATCGGCGCGCCGGCGTCGTTGCGTACCGCGGACGGCGTGCACGGCGGGCCGCCGGCGATCGCGACGTGCTGGGCCCAGGGCTTGCCCGTCCAGGCGCGGCGGGCCGACACGGGCGAGGCGGCGTGGCTGTATTCGGACGGGCGGACCGGCGCGCAGCCGGTGCTCGAGCCTGCCGGCTAGGGCCGGGTCAGGCCCCGGTGTCGCATACCTGCTTGATCGTCTGCCTTAGCCATCGGTGGGCGGGATCGCTGTCTAGCCGGGGCGGCCACGCCTGCACCACCCGGACGGGCGCCATCGGGACCGGCACGGCGAAGCTGCGCAAGGCCAGCCCCAGGCGTTCGATGCCCGGCATCAGATGCTGCGGCATGGACGGCAGGATCATGTCGGAATCGGCCAGGGCGAAGATGGCCGCATGGAAGGTAGGGGTGATCAGCGCGACGCGCCGGGACAGGCCCAGATCGCCCAGCGCCAGGTCGATGGGGCCTTGCGCGCGGCCGCGCCGCGACACGCTGATGTGGTCGTAGGCGACAAAGCGCTGCGGCGTGATGTCGCCCTGGAAAATGGCGTGGTCCGCGCGGGCCAGGCCACGGAAGGACGTGGTGAACAGCGTCTGCACTTTGATGTCGGCCCCGAATTTCTGCGACGAACCAATGTACAGGTCGGCGTCGCCGGTCAGGGCGTCGCCGTCGTCTTCGGCTTCCGACAGGAAGCGCAGCACGGTGTGGGGAGCATAGCGGCGCAGGTGTTCGCGCAGCCGGCCGCCATACGCCCCCACGAATACGTCGTTGGACCGCAGGGTGAAGATGCGCGTCAGCGTTCCCAGGTTGACGTCCTGGCTGAATGCCGAGAACACGGTTTGCGCCTGTTCCACCACGCTGCGTACCTGATCGCGTAGTTCCAGCGCGCGCGGCGTGGGCGCAAGCCCGCGACCCGATCGCACCAGCACAGGGTCGCCCACGGCTTCGCGGATACGCGCCAGGGTGCGGCTCATGGCCGGCGTGCTGAGGTTGAGGCGGCGCGCCGCGCCGGCGACGCTGCCTTCCTGGATCAACACGTCCAGCGTCAGCAGCAAGTTGAGGTCTGGCGTAGTCATGCCGCCAAGCATAGCGTGCCTGCCCCGCCGGATAGCGGCATTTGGGTTGCGTGGCGAGCAATCGTGAATTGCACGATACGGCATTCCTCAGGCCGTCCGGCAGCGCCACTATTTCGCCCTTGGCGGCGCGTGGGCGCCAGCCAGAGAACCAAGGAGAGAGACATGGCGCTGGACGTTCTGGAGTTGCACCATCATGCGGTGCGCATGCCGCTTGCCAAAGTGGCGGCCATGGGCGCGTTTTATGGAAACGTGCTGGGGCTGGATACGGATAAAGGCCGCTGGGAAATCCCGGGTATTGCGGGGTACTTCCTGGACATGGGCAACGATTGCCAGATCCATCTGCTGGGCAGCGACGGCCCGTCGCCCTATTCCCAAGGGCCGGGCTGCGATCCGGTGGAAAACCACGTGGCGCTGGCCGTGCGGGATATCGCCGAGGCCGAGGCCGAGCTTCGGCGCCAGGCGGTGGACTACTGGAAGCTGGACAACGTGGCGGCCCCCGAATTGATGCAGCTGTTTTTGCGCGACCCGGTGGGCAACCTGATTGAATTGCACCAGATCGGGCGTTGCCGCTGCAAACGCAGCGACCGCCTGTTTGCCGATGCGAAGGCGGCGGCGGGCGCGGCGCCGACGCAAACCGCGCCGCAAGACTGACGCGGCTGGGGATAAGCCATGTTCATCGATTTGAATGCGCTGGCGGGCCCCGCCCGCTACAAGCTGCTGACCGCGGCGATCGTGCCGCGCCCCATCGCCTGGATCGTGTCGCGCGACGGGCGGGGGGCGACGAACGTGGCGCCCTTCTCGTTCTTCAACCTGATGTCGGGCGATCCGCCGCTGATTTGCGTGGGCATCGGAATGCGCGATGGCGCGCCCAAGGACACCGCCCGCAACATCGCTGAGCGCGGCGAGTTCACCGTCAATCTGGTGTCGGTGCGCCTGGCGGCCAGAATGAACGTCACTGCCGTGGATTTTCCTGCCGGCGTGGACGAATCGGTCGAGGCAGGCCTGGTGCTGTCGCCGTCCGAGCGCATCGGCGTGCCGCGGGTGATGCAGTCGCCCGTGGCGTTCGAGTGCCGGGTGCATGAATTGCTGCGCATCGACGGGCGCAGCCTGGTGGTGGCCGACGTGGTGGCGATGCACGTGCAGGATGACCTGGTGGCCGACCGGGAACACCTGTATCTGGATGGCCCGAAAATGGACTTGCTGGCCCGCCTGCATAACCCGGGCTGGTACAGCCGCCCGCAGCCGGCCTTCCAGATGCCGCAGATGAGCCTGGCCCAGTGGGAGGCCTTGAAGCAGTCGGGCGAGGCGGACCGTTATCTGGAGCAGCCGCTGATATAAGGCGGCGCGCGCCGCCCGCGCTTCAGCGCGGCGGCCGCGCCTTCAGGTCGGCCATCTCTTCGGCCATCAACTGGTGCGCATAGCGCGAGAACACGCTGACCAGGCGCGTGCGGGTATGGTACGGCGGGTACAGCAGCGCCACCGTGACCGGCACCGACGGGCTGAAGGGGCGCACCTCGACGCCGTTGGCTTCGTATTCTTCGCGGGCGGCCAGCGGGTTGATCAGGGCCACGCCCAGGCCGGCGCCCACCAGCGCGCATACCGACGAGCCCAGTCCGGCTTCGGCCACCGTCTGCCGTTCCACCTTGGCGGCTTTGAAGACGGCGTCGATCTTCTCGCGCAGCGGCGTGGCGCTGGGGAAGGCGATGAACGGCTCGCCAGCGAAGTCAGCGGGTTTCAGCTTTTTCAGCTTGGTCAGGCGGTGCCCTTTGGGCAAGACGGCCACGCAGCTCATCGTCAGCACCGGTTCGACCTGGATGCCGGGGCTGTCGCCCGACAGCATGGCCAGCCCCGTGTCGCAGAACCCCGAACTGATCCAGTTGTGAACCGCGCTGGCGTTGCCGGAGTGAATGGAAACCATCACGTCCGGGTACTCCGTCTTGAAGGCCGCGACGATGCGCGCCAGGATTCCGCCGGCCAGCCGCGGCATGGCGGCCACGCTCAACCGGCTGGCGCTGAACGAGCGGATGCTGGCCGCCGCCGACTCCAGTCCGGCCAGGCCGATGAAGGTCTTTTCGACCTCCTGGAAGAAGCGCGATCCGTCCTGCGTGGGGCTCAGGCGGCTGCCATTGCGGTCGAACAGGGGAAACTGGGTGATTGCTTCCAATTGCGCTATTAAGCGGCTAACGTGCGGCTGCGAGGTATGCACGCGCCGCGCCGCGGCCGTCATCGAGCCGGTCATCATGACGGCTCGGAAGGCCTCGATGTGTCTTAAGCCCATCCGTGGAATGGCCATATCAAATCCGTATAGAGGAATACCTGATTGGAACTGGATAAAACCATACTGCTAGTTGATACTTTTTGCCAGCCGCGGGGCTCATCGCGGGACGCGGCGGACGCCAAACTTTTTGGCGCCGCCGATCGTGAATACAAACACGCGCCGCACGCACGGCGCCAAGGGAATCAGATGAAAGCATTTGCCGCGATCTCCGTCGCCGCCGCCCTGCTGGGCAGCGCCGCCACCGTTCACGCCGAGGGCCCCAGCCGCCTGGACAAGATCCGGGAAACCGGCGTGATCACCCTCGGCCATCCTGAGACCTCGGTCCCCTTCGCGTACCTGGACGGCAACCAGAAGCCGGTCGGTTACACGGTGGAGATCTGCCAGGAAGTCGCCCAGTACGTGAAGACGGCGCTGAAGCTGCCCAAGCTGGACGTGCGCTACAACCCGACGACCTCGGCCACGCGCATCCCGCTGTTGGCCAACGGCACCATCGACCTGGAATGCGGCAACACCACCAATAACCTGGACCGCCACAAGCTGGTGTCGTTCGCGCCCACGACCTTCGTGGCGCAGGTGGTGCTGGTGGCGCGCAAGGACGGCGGCGTGGACCCCAACAACCTGGAATCGTTCCGCGGCAAGACCATCGCGGCCCAGGCCGGCGGCCAGACCTTCCGTCTGATTTCGGGCCTGAACGCCAAGGGCAGCCTGGGCATCACCATGGCGCCCACGAAGGATACCGCCGAGACCATCCTGATGGTGGAATCGGGCCGCGCCGCGGGTTCGGCCAATGACGATGGCATCGCCTATGGCGCCGTGGCGTCCTCGAAGAATCCGGACGCGTTCGTGATCGGCAAGAAGGGCCTGGAAATGGCTCCCTACGGCATCATGGAGCCCAAGGACGACCCGGCCTTCAAGAAGGTGGTGGACGACGCCGTGCGTGACCTGATCAAGACGGGCAAAGTGGCCGCGATCTACGACAAGTACTTCAATTCGCCTATCCCGCCCAAGCAGATCAACCTGAAGTATCCGATGAGCGACGCCCTGAAGCGCGCGCTGGCCAACCCGACCGATTCGGGCGACCCCAAGGCATACGAGTAAGCAGGTTATCCGCGGGACGCCACGCGCGTCCCGCGGCGGTTTTGGGGCAAGGCGCCGCGGCCGGCGCCGATCTAGGGCACAGGCATGAATTACAACTGGAGTTGGAGCGTCTTCCTGGAGATGTCGCCGGACGGCGTGCATACCTTCCTGGAAACGATCCTGATCGGCGTGGGGTGGACGCTGGCGCTGGCATTGACGGCGTGGGTATTTTCGCTGCTGCTGGGGTCGTGGCTGGGCGTGATGCGCACGGCGCAGTCCCGCCTGATGAACGTGCTGGGCGCGACGTATGTGGAGATCTTCCGCAACGTGCCGCTGCTGGTTCAGATGTTCCTGTGGTATTTCGTGCTGCCCGAACTGTTGCCGCATGCCTGGGGCCTGGCGATGAAGCAGATGCCGCAGCCCTGGGGGCAGTTCGTGCCTGCCGTGCTGTGCCTGGGTTTTTACGGGTCGGCGCGGGTGGCCGAGCAATTGCGCGCCGGCATCCAGTCGTTGCCGCGCGGCCAGTTCCAGGCGGGCACCGCGCTGGGGCTGACCGAGGTGCAGGTGTACCGCTACATCATCCTGCCGGAGGCGTTCCGCATCGTGCTGCCGCCGCTGACGTCGGAATTCATGGGCACCATCAAGTATTCGTCGGTGGCGCTGACGATCGGCCTGTTGGAACTGACCGGCCAGGCGCGCTCCATGCAGGAATTCAGCTTCCATATTTTCGAGGCGTTCTCCGCCGCCACGGTGATCTACCTGATCATCAATGGCATCGTCGTGCTGGGCATGCGCCTGCTTGAGCACCACGTCGCGGTTCCCGGGCTGATCGGTTCGACCGGAAAGAGCCGCTAGGGGGGCGCCATGGGTAAATTCGATTTCGATGTGATCTGGACCGCCCTGCCCTATCTGTTCCAGACGGGCATGACGTTCACCCTGACGCTGACCGCGCTGGCTGCGGTGATGGGCCTGGCACTGGGCACGCTGCTGGCCATGATGCGGCTGTCGCGGTTCAAGATCCTGTCGGTGCCCGCGGGCATCTATGTGAACGTGATGCGGTCGATCCCGCTGCTGTTGGTGATCTTCTGGTTCTATTTCCTGGTGCCGTACATCGCCGCCTGGGTGGTCGGGTCGCCCACGCCGCTGCGCGTGGGGGCGTTCAATTCGGCGGTGATCACCTTCACCATGTTCGAAGCCGCGTACTTCTGCGAAATCATGCGCGCGGGCATCCAGTCGATCGCGCGCGGCCAGGTGTCGGCCAGCATGGCGATCGGCCTCTCGCCCTGGCAGGGCATGCGCTACGTGGTGCTGCCGCAGGCCTTCCGCAACATGGTGCCGGCGCTGTTGACGCGCGTGATCATCCTGTTCCAGGACACGTCGCTGGTCTACGTGCTGTCGTTGACGGACTTCCTGGGCGCGGCGTCCAAGATCGGCCAGCGCGACGGCCGCCTGGTGGAACTCTATCTCTTCGTGGCGGTGGTGTATTTCGTGATCTGCTTCACGGCATCCCGTCTGGTCAAGCTACTGGAAAAGCGCACCCGGGTGTTGCGCTGAGCGCCCCGGCACCGCTATCCGTTATCCACAGGTTCTACGATGCAACTCTCTTCGACGCCTCCGATGATCGAGATCAACCAGGTCAGCAAGTGGTATGGCGCTTTCCAGGTGCTGGATGAATGCACGACGAAAGTCGGCAAGGGCGAGGTCGTGGTCGTCTGCGGGCCGTCGGGCTCTGGCAAGTCGACCCTGATCAAGACCGTGAACGCGCTGGAACCTTTCCAGAAGGGCGACATCACGGTCAATGGCATTTCGGTGGGCGATCCGCGCACCAACCTGCCCAAGCTGCGCTCGGTGGCCGGCATGGTGTTCCAGCATTTCGAGCTGTTCCCACATTTGTCGGTAACCGAAAACCTGTGCCTGGGCCAGGTGAAGGTGCTGCGCCGGAGCAAGGACGAGGCCCGCGCCCGGGCGCTGTCGCTGCTGGAGCGCGTGGGCCTGTCCGCGCACAAGGACAAGCACCCCGGTGAATTGTCGGGCGGGCAGCAGCAGCGTGTCGCGATCGCGCGCGCGCTGTCGATGGATCCGGTGGTGATGTTGTTCGACGAGCCGACCTCGGCCTTGGACCCTGAGATGGTCAACGAGGTGCTGGACGTGATGACGGACCTGGCCGGCGAAGGCATGACGATGATGGTGGTGACCCATGAAATGGGATTCGCCCGCCGCGTCGCCGACCGTGTGGTTTTCATGGACGGCGGCAAGATTGTGGAGGATTGCGCGAAAGACGCATTCTTCGGCAATGTAGAGGAGCGTGCCCCGCGCACGCGCCAGTTTCTTTCCAAAATTCTGCAGCACTGAAAGCCATGACCCAGCGGACCCCCGCCGACCTTCCCAGCGCCCCTGTCGACCTGCGCAGCGATACGGTCACCCACCCCACCGCGGCCATGTACGAGCGCATGCGCACCGCGCCGATCGGCGATGACGGCCTGGACGGCGACCCCACGGTGCGCGCGCTGGAAGCCCACGTGGCGGCGCGCCTGGGCAAGGAGGCCGGACTGTTCGTGCCCAGCTGCACCATGGCCAACCTGCTGGCCGTGCTGGCCCAGACGCAGCGCAACGAGCAAGTCGTGCTGGAGTCGTCTGCCCACATGTTCACGTCCGAGCGCGGCGCCGCCACCTTCACCGGCCTGTTCTACCAGGGCGTGTCCGGCACCGGCGGCGCGATGGACCTGAACCGGCTGGACGACGCGCTGCTGTCCGGCGGCCACCGCCTGAAGACGTCGCTGGTGGCCATGGAGACCTCGCACAACAATGCCGGGGGCGCGGTTCTGCCGCTGGACCACATGCGCACGGTGTACGGCATGGCCCACGCCGCCGGCATCCCGGTGCACCTGGACGGCGCGCGCCTGTTCAACGCGGCCGTGGCGCTGGACGTGCCGGCCGCGGAGATCACACAATTCGCCGACACGGTGTCGCTGTGCCTGTCCAAGGGCCTGAGCGCGCCCGTGGGCGCGGTCCTGACGGGCAGCAAGGCGGTGATGTCGCGCGCCCGCACCTTGCGCCGCATGCTGGGCGGCACCCAGCGGCAGTCGGGCATCATGGCGGCGGCCGGCCTGGAGGGCGTGCAGTCGATGACCGGACGCCTGGTCGAAGACCATGCCCGCGCGCGCCGCTTGAGCGACGGCATCAACGGGCTGGCGCCTGCGCTGTCGGCCACCGTGCCGCAGACCAACATCGTGCAGGTCGAGACGGCGGGAACCGGCATGACCAATGCCGAATGGGTAACCGCGCTGCAGGCGCAAGGCCTGCTGACCCGGCCCTGGGGCCGCACGCGCCTGCGCTGCGTGACCCATCGCCATATCGATGACGAAGACATCGACATCGCCGTGCAGGCGTTCGCGAGGGTGCTGGAAAAGCAGTGAAATCGCACCGCCGGCAAGGGCCGGCGATGCGATAATGCATAGATGTCCACGACCCACCTGACCCGAAAAGACTATTTCTGCGCACTCGCGGTCGTGGTCATCTGGGGCCTTAACTTTGTTGTCATGAAGGTCGGCATGCGGGGCTTGTCCCCCATGATGCTGGGCGCGCTGCGGTTTGCGCTGGCGGCCTTCCCCCTGATTCTCTTCGTGCGCCGGCCGCAGCTGCCGTGGCACTGGATCGCGGCCTACGGGCTGGTGCAGGGGCTGGGACAATTTGGCCTGTTGTTCACCGCGCTGAAGTTCGGCATGCCCGCGGGCATGGCCTCGCTGGTCATTCAGACGCAGGCGTTCTTCACCTTGCTGCTGGCCGCGCCCGTGCTTGGCGAGCGCGCCCGCCGCCATCACTGGATCGGGCTGGGGGTGGCCGCGGCGGGCCTGGCGGTGATTGCCGGCGGCCGCGGCGAAGGGCCCGGCCAGATGACGATGCTGGGCTTTGCGCTGACGCTGGGCGGCGCGTTCATGTGGGCGGTGTCCAACATGATCGTGCGGCTGGCCAGCCGTAAATCGCCCGGCTACGACCCCTTTGCCTTCATCGCCTGGAGCAGCGCCGCGCCTGTGCTGCCGTTCCTGCTGCTGGCCGTGCTGATCGACGGCTGGGAACCCGTGGTGGGCATGGTGACGGGCATTGGCTGGGGCGAGGCGCTGTCGGTGTTGTACCTGGCGGTATTGGCGACGCTGGTGGCCTACACCTTGTGGACGCAGTTGCTGACGCGCCACCCCGCAGCCAAGATCGCCCCGTTTTCGCTGCTGGTGCCCGTGGTGGGCCTGTGGGCCGCGTCCATGGCCTTCGGCGAGCGTCTGCAGCCGTTGCAATGGATAGGGGCGGCCTGCGTGCTGGCCGGTTTGGTCATCAACCAGGTGGGCGGGCGCTGGATGCGTACCCGCTGACCTTACGGCTGACCGCTAGACCGATGGGATTACGCCATTGCGCCGAGACGGCGCGAGGCGGCCCCGCCTATGCCCACCGCTTCGCCTACACCTGTTCGAAACGAATGTAACGCTTGTCGGTGTATTCCCGGCGCGTGGTGATTTCCTGCACGGTGGCGCCCGGCGGGCCGCGCCGCAACCATTCCAGCATGTGATCCACCTGGTCGGGCGACCCCTGCACCAGGGCTTCGACCGTGCCGTCCAGCAGATTCTGCACCCATCCCGTCACGCCCAGCAAGTGGGCGCGGCGCACGGTGGCGTGGCGGTACCCCACGCCTTGGACCGTGCCGCTGACGGTGACGAGGACGGTTTCGATATGGGTGTCGGAGCGAGGGGCTTGCATGGATATTTTCCTTCGGATGATGCGCCGCCCGACGCGATGAGCGTAGGCGGTTATGGCTACGGCGGATGGTCTATAGGCCCGGTGGGCATCGAAGCGATACGTTAGAGCACATGTCAAAACGTGCCAACGGGAACGCCCGCTACCAGAGCTTGGAGAAGCCATTATGGAAGAGACCAGTTTGTTGTCGGAAGCAGAGACAGCGCGCTACAGGGACCAGGGGTACCTGGCCCTGAAGGACATGTGCCCGCAGGACGAGGTCGGGTACATCCGCCGGACGCTGCTGGACCTGTTCGCGAACAAGACCGGCTACAACGAGGGTGCGCAGTACGATTTCGTGAGCCGCGACGATCCCTCCAAGCCGGCCAAGTTTCCCAGCCTGCACGATCCGCGCCATTATGCCCCCGGTCTGCTGAAGACGGTGTATCACGAGCGCACGCTGGATCTGGCGCGGCAACTGCTGGGCGACGACGCCGCGCTGTACGGCGAACACGCGCTGCTCAAGCCCGGCCCGCACGGTCCTGAAACGCCGTGGCACCAGGACGAGGCCTTCCGGTCGCCCGACTTCATCTACAACGAATTGAGCATCTGGCTGGCTCTGCAGCCTGCGACCATCGAGAACGGGTGCATGCAGTTCATCCCCGGGTCGAACAAATGGGATGTGCTGGAGCACCGTTCGCCCGGCGGCGACAAGACCCTGCACCCGCTGGAATGCTGCGGCGATTTTTCCCGCGACCAGGCCGTGCCTGAACCGCTGGACCCGGGCGGCATCACCGTGCACGATGCCCGCACGCTGCACTTCACCGGCCCGAATACGTCGCCGTCGCCGCGGCTGGCCTACATCCTGATCTACAACACGCCGCCCGTCTACAAACCGGGCCGGCGTGAATTCCCGTGGCTGGAAGGCCGCTGGACCGACAGCCAGACCCGCAAGAAGCAATGGCATAAGCGCGGCGGCCTGGCCGTCGACGTGATGCGGCGGCTGCCTGGCGCCCGGTTGACCAGTCCGCGCTGGGTGGCTTGGGCCACGATTCGGGCGGTCAGCAAGGTCTGGCCAAGATAGCTTGGGTGGGCAGGGGCCGCAGAGCTCCGGTCCGAGGGGGGCGAACGAGGCCGGCAAGCGACGCTTGCCGGCCTCGGCGCGTATACTGAGCGGCGCCGCGGGGCGTTGCCGCCCCTGCGCAGTGGCGAAGCCGCCGCAGCCGGCGGCACCAGACTCCAGAAAAACGAAACGCAGCTGGCGCACCTCTATCACTCCTCAGACCTCCCATGACCGCTAACCTTTCTACGATCACCTGCATCGAAGATTTGCGCGCCGTTGCGCAAAAGCGCGTGCCGCGCATGTTCTACGACTACGCCGACTCCGGCGCCTGGACCGAAGGCACGTACCGCGCCAATGAAAGCGATTTCCAGAAGATCAAGCTGCGCCAGCGCGTGGCGGTGAACATGGAAGGCCGGTCGCTGCGCACCACGATGGCGGGCCATGATGTCGTGATGCCGCTGGCGATCTCGCCCACCGGCCTGACGGGCATGCAGCATGCGGACGGGGAGATCCTGGCGGCCAAGGCCGCGGCGGATTTCGGCGTGCCGTTCACCTTGTCCACGATGAGCATCTGCTCGCTGGAAGATGTGGCCGAAGCCACCAAAAAGCCGTTCTGGTTCCAGCTTTACGTGATGCGCGATCGCGAGTTCGTGGCCAACCTGATCGACCGGGCCAAGGCCGCGGGCTGCACCGCGCTGGTGCTGACGCTGGACTTGCAGATCCTGGGCCAGCGCCATAAGGACATCAAGAACGGCCTGTCGACGCCGCCCAAGCCCACGCTGCGCAACCTGATCAACCTGGCTACCAAGCCGCGCTGGTGCATGGGCATGCTGGGCACCAAGCGCCGTACCTTCGGCAACATCGTCGGTCACGCCAAAGGCGTCAGCGATCTGTCGTCGCTGTCGTCGTGGACGGCCGAACAGTTCGACCCGCGCCTGAGCTGGGACGACGTGGAATGGATCAAGCAGCGTTGGGGCGGCAAGCTGATCATCAAGGGCATCCTGGATGCCGAAGATGCGCAACTGGCGGCCAATAGCGGCGCCGATGCGCTGATCGTCAGCAACCACGGCGGCCGCCAGCTGGACGGCGCCATGTCGTCGATCGCGGCGCTGCCGTCCATCGCCGATGCGGTGGGCTCGAAGATCGAAGTCTGGATGGACGGCGGCATCCGTTCGGGCCAGGACATCCTGAAGGCCGTGGCGCTGGGCGCGCGCGGCACGATGATTGGCCGCGCCTTCCTGTACGGCCTGGGCGCTTACGGCCAGGCGGGCGTGACCCGCGTGCTGGAACTGCTATACAAGGAAATGGATACGACGATGGCGCTGTGTGGCCGCCGCAACATCGAACCGGGCGACCGCAGCATCCTGTTGCCGGGTACGTACCCGACCTGACCTGCCGCGAGTAACGCGCAACGGCCTGGGCATGGTGCCCAGGCCGTTTTGTTTTGCGACGCCGTGTCGTCAGCCGGCGTTTCCCGCGCCCAGGTACTGGCTGGGGCGGCGCAATGCCGGGTCGAAGGGGTTGATCTGCGCGCCGACGGCGTCGGCTTCGCGGCGCAGCATTTCCACGATCAGCGGCAGCCGTTCGTCATTGATGCGTTCGATGGGCGCGGCCACGCTCAGCGCCGCCACGGTTACGCCGTTGGGGTCGTAGACCGGCACCGCCAGCCCCGCGATGTTGGGGAACACGCCTTGCCCCTGGCTGCGCGCATATTGCAGATCGAGGCATTCCCGGATGCGCACGCGCATCGAGATTTCGTCCACGAAACCCAGATGATGCAGCCGGGGGATATTGAAGCGGATGACCTCTTCGCGCTCGGCTTCCGGCAGGCTGGCCAGCAGCACCAGGCCGCCCTGGCCCATGCCCAACGGCACGCGTCCGCCGATGTCGCCGGTGTGCGAGCGCACCGGAAACGCGCCGTCCACGCGGTCCACGCAGACGGCGTCGAACCCGCTGCGCACCAACAGGAAAATCGTGTCGTTCAGCATGCCCGACAGGCGCAGCATGGCCGGCCGGTAGAGCGAACGCAGGCTGGACTGATGCGTGCCGGCGGCGGCGGCCAGCGAGAAGAACGCCACGCTGAGCTGATAGCCCTTGCTTTGCGCGGGCTGCTCCACCACGCCCTCCTGCATCAGGCCTTGCAGCACGCGATGCACCGTGGCCTGGGCTTGGCCGGTGCGGGCGGCGATGTCGGTCAGGCGCAGCTTTTCGCCTTTGGCGTCTGCCAACACGCGTAACACGGCAAAGGCCCGCTGCAAGACGCCCTGGCCGCCGGATTCGTCGCTTGTCTCTGATTTCTTCATTCTTCGGTTCCGATAATCAAAATTGCTAGCCGTATTTTTATCAGGAAATTCTATTCAATGGAATTAATGGATAAAAAATTCGATTCTTCGGAAAACCCTAATTGACCCCAGGTTTTGGCGAAACCTAGACTGCCCCATCAAATAAGCCGCCAGGGCGCCGGGAAACCGGCCCGCCTTGGGGGCGCAAAGCCCGCCATGGGCGACGGGGTTTGGAATATGTCATTTCTGCGGCTGGACAACGTCTCGAAGAACTACGGCGACCTGCGCGTCGTTTCCGATCTGAGCCTGGCGGTCGAGCAAGGCGAGTTCGTTTCGCTGCTGGGGCCCTCCGGTTGCGGCAAGACGACGACCCTGCAGATGATCGCCGGCTTTGCCGACGTGACCCGCGGCACCATTACGCTGGACGGGCGCGACATCACGCACGCCAAGCCCAACACGCGCGGTCTGGGGATCGTGTTCCAGAGCTATGCGCTGTTTCCCCACCTGACCGTCACCGACAACGTGGCTTTCGGCCTGAAGATGCGCAACGTCGAGCGCGGCGAACGACAGGCGCGCGTGCGGGAGGCGCTGGCATTGGTCAAGCTGGACAAGCATGCCGACCGCTTTCCGCGCGAACTCTCCGGCGGTCAGCGTCAACGCGTGGCGCTGGCGCGCGCGCTGGTGATCCGGCCGCCCGTGCTGCTGCTGGATGAACCGCTGTCCAACCTGGACGCCAAGCTGCGCGAAGAGATGCAGTTCGAATTGCGCAGCATCCAGAAGAAGATCGGCACGACAACCGTGATGGTCACGCACGATCAGGCCGAAGCGCTATCCATCAGCGACCGCGTCGTGGTCATGCAGGACGGACGCGCCACGCAGGTGGATGCGCCCTTCCACATGTACGAGCATCCGCAAAGCGAATTCATCTCGCGCTTCGTCGGCAAGACCAATCTGCTGCCGGGCCGGGTCACGCGTTGCGGCGCGCAGGCCGAAATCGAGACCGGCGCCCTGCGCGTCATGGTCGACGGCGAAGGCCTGCGTCATGGCGATAGCGTGCAGTTGTCGCTGCGCCCTGAAAAACTGGTGCCGGTGCCGGCGGGCCAGGGCAAGCTGTCCTGTGTCGTCAGCACGCGTTACTTTCTGGGCAGCCAGTGGATGTACGACCTGGATTCGCCGGTGGGGGCGCTGACCGTCCTGACGCCCAACGACGGCCGCCGCCCGCACGACGACGGCGAGGCCATCGACCTGGACTGGGCCGAAGGCGTGTTGCGCGTGCTGCGCGCACCGGCGCAGGAAGAGGCCTGACATGGCGACGCTGACGCAATCCGGCGCCGCCGCCGGCCCCAAGCCGCGCAACGAAGGCTTGCTTGCCATTCTGGGTTCGCTGCCGCTTGCCATCGTCTTCCTGACGCTGGTCCTGACGCCGCTGGCGTTGACCTTCGTGCTGTCCTTCCGTCCGTTCGACTACGGCGCGGGCATCTTGCCGGGGCACACCTTCGAGCATTATCTGGCGGTCGTCACCGACAGCTATTTTCTGGAGATCTTCTGGCGCACGTTCTGGATCGCCGGCGTCACCACGCTGATCTGCGTGCTGATCGGTGCGCCCGAGGCCTACATCCTGTCGCGCATGGGCAAGCCGTGGCGGTCCATTTTCCTGCTGGTGGTGCTGTCGCCATTGCTGATCTCGCTGGTGGTGCGCGCTTTCGGCTGGAGCATGCTGCTGGGCCCGGGCGGGGCCATCGGCCGCGCGGCCGCCGCCCTGGGGATGGGGCCGCTGCTGTACACGCCCACCGCCGTCATCATCGGCCTGGTGCATGTGATGTTGCCGTTCATGGTGATCCCGGTCTGGACGTCGCTGCAGAAGCTGGACCCCACCGTGGAACACGCCGCGCTGTCGCTGAACGCGTCGCGCTTCCAGACGCTGACGCGCATCGTGCTGCCGCAGGCGATGCCGGGCATCCTGTCGGGCAGCCTGATCGTGTTCGGTCTGTCGGCCAGCTCGTTCGCGATTCCCGCGTTGTTGGGCGGCCGCCGCCTGAAGATGGTGGCGACCGTGGTGTACGACGAATTTCTGACCGAGCTGAACTGGCCGCTGGGCGCAGCCATCGCGATCGTGCTGCTGGTGGTCAACGTCATCATCATGATGGCGTACAACCGCGTCGTGGAACGCTCCTACCGCCGCAGCCTGGGCTAGGCCGACAAGGAATTCAACATGCAGAAAAACGGCCCTTTCGCGCTGGCGTTCAACTTCCTGGTAGTGGCGTTCGTGCTGGCGCCGCTGGTCATTGTGTGCCTGGTCGCGTTCACGCCGGACACGACGCTTACGATGCCCACCACGAGCTTTTCGTTGCGCTGGTTCCGCGCCGTGTTCGAACACCCCAACTTCATGCAGGCGTTCCAGAACAGCCTGTGGCTGGCGTTCCTGTCGGCCACCATCGCGGTGTGCCTGGCGGTGCCCGCGGCCATCGCCATCACCCGCTACCGCTTTCCGGGGCGCGACGTGCTCAACGGCCTGTTCCTGTCGCCACTGATGATTCCGCATCTGGTGCTGGGCGTTGCCCTGCTGCGTTTTTTCGCGCTGATGGGCATGGCGGGCAGCTTCCCGTGGCTGGTGGCCGCGCACGTCGTGGTCATCACGCCGTATGTGATGCGGCTGGTGATCGGCGCGCTGGTGGGCTTTGACCGATCCATCGAGCATGCCGCGCTGTCGCTGGGCGCTAGCCGCGCCACGGTGTTCTTCCAGGTGACGCTGCCGTTGATCATTCCGGGCGTGTCGGGCGGCTGGCTGCTGGCTTTCATCAATAGCTTCGACGAACTCACGATGTCGGTGTTCATCACCGCGCCCTCGACGATCACGCTGCCTGTTCGCATGTACATGTACGCCACCGAATCCATCGACCCGATGATGGCGGCCGTGTCCGCGCTGGTGATCGGGCTGACGGCCGTCACCATGCTGCTGCTGGACCGCGTGTATGGCCTGGACCGCGTGCTGGTGGGGCAGAAATGAACAATCCCGGGGCGACAAGCGAGGCGCCCGCATCATGGCAATACTGAAACGCGTGGCGGAGACGGCCCGGCCTGCGGTCCCGTTCACGTTGGACGGCCGGGCCTGTACCGCGCTGGCGGGCGACACGGTGCTGACCGCCGTGCTGACGCAAGCGGACTGCGTGCGCCATTCGGAGTTCGGCGGCGCCCCGCGCGCGGGCTTCTGCATGATGGGCGCCTGCCAGGATTGCTGGATGCAGCTGGAAGACGGCGCACGCGTGCGCGCGTGCTCCACTTCCATCGCGCCGGGCATGCGCCTGCGGACCACGCCGCTGGCGCCCGCCGCAGCCCCCGACACGCTGGCCGCTGCCTGGCCGGAGGATGAGGCGCCATGAGCATGGTGATGCCCGTTATCGTCGGCGCCGGACCGGCCGGCGTGCGCGCCGCGCAGGCGCTGGTCGCGCAGGGCCTGCGGCCCGTGATCCTGGATGAAGCCCCGCGCGCCGGTGGCCAGATATACCGGCAGCCGCCAACCGGATTTCAACGCCCGAAATCGGCGCTGTATGGCTTCGAGCATCGCAAGGCCGACGCCGTGCACCGCGCCATGGACGCCTTGCTGCCGCAGGTTGACTACCGTCCCGGCAGCCTGGTGTGGAACCTGGAAGGCAAGACGTTGGACGTTCTGCAGGACGGCGTCAGCACGGCGGTGCCGTACACGCACCTGATCCTGGCCACGGGCGCCACCGACCGCGTGCTGCCATTTCCCGGCTGGTTGACGCCCGGCGTCTATACCCTGGGCGGCTCGCAGGTGGCCCTGAAGCACCAGGGCTGCGCCATCGGCGCGCGCGTCGCTTTCCTGGGCACCGGCCCGCTGCTGTACCTGGTGGCCTATCAATACGCCAAGGCGGGCGCGCAGGTGGCCGCGGTGCTGGACACGTCGCGTTTTGCCGATCGCCTGGCCGGCCTGCCGGGCTTGCTGCGCGCCCCTGGCTTGCTGGCCAAGGGCTTGTATTACATGGCGTGGCTGCGCGCGCGCGGCGTGCCGATGCGCAGCGGCGTGCGCCCGGTGGCGGCGCAAGGCAAGGACCGCGTGACGGGGCTGACCTACCGCCAGGGCGAACGCACGCACACCGTCGAATGCGACGCGCTGGCGTATGGCCTGGCCCTGCGTTCCGAAACCCAGTTGGCAAGCCTTGCCGGCTGCGAATTCGAATACCTCGCGCGGGATCGCAACTGGGTGCCGCGGCGCGACGCCGCCGGACGCAGCAGCGTGCCGGGCGTGTATGTGGCGGGCGACGGCGCGTCGATTGGCGGGGCCGATGCCGCGGAACTGGCAGGCGAACGCGCCGCGCTGGCGCTGTTGGAAGACAGCCGGCATCCGCACGACGCGGCGCGCGCCCGCGAGCTGGAAGCGCGGTTGACCGCCAATGGCCGCGTGCGTGCGGCGCTGGAACGCGCATTCCCTTTTCCCGAGGACTGGGCACGTGGCATCGCCGACGACACCGTCGTCTGCCGCTGCGAGGACGTGACGGCCGGCACGTTGCGCCAGGCCGTCACCGACACCGCCGCGCAGGAAATGAACCGCCTGAAAGCGCTGACGCGCGTGGGCATGGGACGCTGCCAGGGACGCATGTGCGGCGCGGCCGCGGCGGAAGTGCTGGCGCAAGCCTGCGGGCGGTCGCCGGCCGACGTCGGGCGCCTGCGCAACCAGCCGCCCGTCAAACCGGTGCCGGTGCGCGTGGTGTACCGGGAACGGCAAGACAAGGCGCCGTCATGACGCTGCGCATCGACACCGAAGTCGCCATCATTGGCGGGGGCATCGTGGGCGGCAGCGCGGCGCTGTTTTTGCGCCGCCAGGGCGTGCCCGTGGTGTTGCTGGAGGCTGCGCTGTGCGGCGCGCGCGCCAGTGGCGTGAACTATGGCGGCGTGCGCCGGCAGGGCCGCGGGCTGGAACAGATGCCGTTGACGCGGCGCGCCCATGAACTGTGGGGCCAGCTGCCGGAACTGATCGGCATCGATGGCGAGTACGTGCGCTCCGGCCACTTGAAGCTGGCGGCTTCCGCGTCCGACATGGCACTGCTGGAAGCCTACCGCGAACGCACGCGGGGCTTCGGCATGCACCTGGAAATGCTGGATCGGCGCGCCTTGGCACGCCGCTTCGGCTGGCTGGGCCAAGCGGTTGCGGGCGGATCCTTCTGCCCGGAAGACGGCCACGCGAATCCCCGTTTGGTGTCGCCGGCATTCGGCCGCGCGGCCGGCGCATTGGGGGCGGACGTGCGCGAAGGCGTGCGCGTGGCGTCGGCCGACCATGATGGATCGCACTTCATCCTGCGCACGGACGACGGGTTGGAGGTGCGCTCGAAATTCCTGCTCAATTGCGCGGGCGCCTGGGCCGGCCGGTTTGCCGAAGCCTTCGGCGAACCGGTGCCCGAAACCTCCATCCATCCGCTGATGATGGTGACCGAGCCGCTGCCGGCGTTCATGGACATCAGCTTGGGGATACAAGGCGGTGGCATCTATGCGCGCCAGGTGGCGCGCGGCAATTGCGTGATCGGCGGCGGGCGGGGCGAATCGTCGAACCCCGATTTCGCGCGGCCCGGCCGTGCCGGACTGGGCGCGCTGATGGCCAACGCCACGACGCTGCTACCGGTACTGCGCGGCGCGCAGGTCATCCGATTCTGGACCGGTGTGGAAGGCAATATGCCCGATCACAACCCGGTGCTGGGCCCGAGTTCCACCGTGCCTGGCCTGCTGCACGCCTTCGGGCTGTCGGGAGCGGGCTTCCAGATCGGCCCCGCCGTGGGCGAGGTGCTGTCCGAACTGGTCGTGCGCGGCCAGTCCTCCATTCCTATCGATGCCTTCCGCATTGAACGGTTCTCGGTCGCCGCTCACGGCGCCGCGGTCCGGCCTGAGAGTGTTCGTGAGCAAACGCTGGAGTCACCATGATGGATAAGAAACAGGGCGCATCGCGCCCCGGCAAGGGGAAGTGGCTGTTGGGCGCGGCGATGATGGCGTTGCTGTCCGCGGGCGCCATGGCGCAGCAGAAGACGTTGTACGTCGGCATGAACGGCGGCGACATGGAACGCGCGTTCACGCAGTACGTGTTCCCGGATTTTGAAAAGGCCAACAACGTCAAGATCGTCGTGGTACCTGGCACCTCGACCGATGTGCTGGCCAAGGCGCAGGCCTACAAGGACAAGCCGCAGATGCACGTCATGTTCCTGGACGACGGCATCATGGCGCGCGCGATTTCGATGGGCCTGTGCGAACAGTTGAACGACGATCCGGTGCTGAAAGAGCTGTACCCCACCGCAGTGATGAAGGACCGCATGGCGGCCGGCATCGACATCGGCATGACGGGCCTGGGCTACAACACCAAGATGTTCGCCGACCGCGGCTGGGCGCCGCCCACATCCTGGATGGACCTGGCGGATCCGAAGTACAAGGGCAAGGTCGTGTTCCAGTCGGCCTCCGGCAGCACCTTCGGCCTGCACGGCTTCCTGATGTTCAACCGCATCCAGGGCGGCGACGACAAGAACTACGAGCCCGGCTTCAAGAAGTGGCCCGACACCATCGGTCCGAATGTGCTGGAGTACATCCCCAATTCGGCCAAACTGGCCGAGATGATCCAGTCCAACGAGGCCGCGATCTTCCCGCTGACGCCCACGGCGATTGCCCGCTTGAAAAAACGCGACATCCCGGTGGAATACGCGCAACCCAAGGAAGGTTCGGTGATCCTGATGGTAGGCGAATGCGTCATCGCCAAGAACAGCGAACCCGAACTGGCGCAAAAGCTGGCGCTGTACCTGCTGTCGGCCAGCGCGCAGGCGAAGGCGCTGGAAATGGGCGGCCACTTCCCGTCCAACAAGAACGTCCAGGCACCGGCGGACAACGCCGAAGCGCTCAAGCGTTTCCAGGGCTATATGGCGAACGCCAAGATCCTGGACTGGGATCAGATCAACACGACCCGGCCCGCGTTCAACGCCCGCTGGAACCGCACCGTCGAACGTTGATAAGATCTTGCGGCGCGCCGCTAGCGGATAACCCGCCAGCGCGCGCCGCGCACAGCCCGGGCCTGCTCGCCCACAGAATCGAAGGACCCGCATGCGGCTCATCATCAATTCCGGCGGCCCGTCCGCCCTCGACGCCTGGCGCGAGCAGTTCCGCGCCTTCGCGCCCGAACTGGACGTGGTGGGCTGGCATGAAGACATCGATCCCGCCACCGTCGACTACGCGCTGGTCTGGGCCCCCGACGCCGGCCGGCTGGCCACCTTTACCCGCCTGAAGCTGATCATCAGCGCCGGCGCCGGCGTCGACCACATTCTGGCCGACCCGCAGCTGCCGCGCCACCTGCCCATCGCCCGCATGGTCACCGCCCGGACCCGCACTGAAATGGCCGAGTTCGTGCTGACGTCCGCGCTGATGCTGACCCGCGACATCAAGCGAGTCGTGGACAACCAGGCGCGTCGGCACTGGGAACTTTTCGACTCGCTACGCGTGGCCGCCGACATGCGCGTCGGCATCATGGGCCTGGGCCACCTGGGCGTGGCTGCCGCCGAATTGCTGTCCCGCGTGGGCTTCCCCGTCACCGGCTGGTCGCGGGGCGCCACCAGGCTGGAAGGCTTGCCCTCTTACGCTGGTCAGGCCCAGTTCGGCGAATTCCTGGCCGGCACCGACCTGCTCGTCTGCCTATTGCCCGCCACCGACGCCACCCGGGGCATCCTCAACACCGCCACACTGTCGCAACTTCCCCGCGGCGCCAGCCTGATCAACGCCGGCCGCGGGTCGCATATGGTCACGCAAGACGTCGTAGATGCCTTGGACAGCGGCCAGTTGCACCAGGCGATCCTGGACGTTTTCGAGCAAGAACCGCTACCCCAGGACTCCCCGTTGTGGACGCATCCCGGCATCATCATCACGCCCCACTGCGCCGCGATTCCGGACCGCAAGGAACGCGCCCGCCATACGGCATGGCTGATCGAAGCCAACGAGCGCGGCGCGGAATTGCCGAACATCTACGACCCGCAGCGGGGCTATTGACCCCCCACACGCCAGCCAGCCACATCAAGCATCACCCCAACGCAAGACGCCGCGTAAGCCCCAAAAGGCCGCCCGTGCGGCCGGGCTGGGGCGGGCCCCGCAAGATCCTCCCCGCGCCTCCGCCGCTTGCAAGAATCCCAAGCAAACCGTTCACCCCCGCTGACGCCAAATTGCCATGGACCGAGCCTGGCGTGGCGGTGTCGCGCGGTGCGCGGGGCGTCGATAAGCCCGAGGGAATCTGAAGGAACCGCCGAAGGCGGCGACGAAGATGACAAGGGGGAAGTCCGG
>NZ_JBHFII010000066.1:81088-108686 GCF_057334215.1 Achromobacter maghribensis
CCGCAATCGTTGCCCCGCGCACCGCGCGACACCGCCGCGACAGGCGTCAAAAGAACCCTGCAGTCACGCCCCAAAATAACGACAACAAACCCCACGAAAAACCGGCGTCACGCTGGCCGCGTTACCGCATCGCGGCAGCTACCGAGACCCGCATCTGCCTGCCCCTGAAATAACGGCCGAAACTACCCGAGCACGCCGGCCAGATACTGCCGCAGCCACGCGTGCGCGGGATCATCCTGATAGCGCTCGTGCCAGTACAGCGACACCGCGATCGGCGGCAGCGTCAGCGGCACCTTCAACGTGACGATGCGCGCCGCGCCCGTCATCGCCCGCGCGATGCTGACCGGCATCGTCGCGATCAGGTCCGAGCCTTCCACGATGAACGGGCAGACCAGATAACTGGACAACGTCGCCACGATCTTTCGGCTGCGGTTCTGTCCCATCAAAATGCGATCAATCGCGGTGCTGAAATAGCGCGTGTGTGCCGCCAGGTCCAGGTGGCCGTAGCGCAAATAGGCGTCCAGGTTCCAGCGCTTTCGCAAGCACGGATGGCCTTCGCGCACCATGCACACTGCCGGCTCCTGGTACAGGAAACGCGTGCGTAGATCCGGTGCCGGGTCCGGAAAATAACCCGCGATCAACTCCACATGATTCGTGTCCAGCATGCTCAGGCCGTGCTGCGGACGCGCCGGCACGATCTGCAACTGGAAATGCGGCGCATCCACGGCCAGTCGCGGAATCAGCTTGGGCAACAACGTGAACTGCACATAGTCCGTGGCATAGAACGACAGCGTGCGCGACGATTGCGCGGGGTCGAAAGCGTCACGGGTGCGCGTGGCCCGGTGCCAGCTTTCCAGAAGCGGCTTGAAATTCTGATGCAGCTCCATCGCGCGCAACGTGGGTTGCCACACACCGCCTTCACGCACCAGCAACGGGTCGCCAAATAGCTGGCGCAGCCGGTTCATCGCCGCGCTCATCGCCGGTTGGCTGATGTTCAACTGCTCTGCCGCGCGCGAGACGTTGCGGCACGCCATCAGCGCGTCGAAATGCAGAAGCAGATTCAGGTCCGGATTCTTCACGGCCGCGCACCTATAAATGGCAGTTATACAAATATAAACCCATAGGGCTGCTGTCATTGAATCCGCAGGCCTAGCATGGCCTTGTTGTTGCAGCGAACCAAGGTCGGACACGCATGATCCGGCCACAAGGAAGTTCTATCAACAAGGGGAAACCAAGCCATGAACCAAGGGCTGATACGCAGTTGCTGTCGCATTGCCGCCGGAGTCGCGTTGTTTGCGGCCGCCGGTTCCGCCAGCGCCGCCTGGCCGGATAAAGTGATCCGCATCGTCGTGCCGTTCGCGGCCGGCGGGTCCACCGACCTGATCGCGCGCAAGGTGGCCGAAGGACTGGGCCAACGCCTGTCCGCCAACGTCATCGTTGAAAACCGCCCCGGCGCGGGCGGCACGGTGGGTACCGAATACGTCGCCCGGCAACCGGCCGACGGCTACACCATCCTGATGGGCTCGGTCAGCACGCATGGCAGCGCGCCCTGCGTGTATTCCAAGCTGCCGTACGACGCCATCAAGGACTTCACGCCCCTGACGGTGGTGGCCACGATTCCCAACGTGATGTCGGTGAACCAGTCGGTGCCCGCCAAGACCTTGCAGGAATTCGTGGCGCTGTTGAAGAAAGAGCCTGAAAAGTACTCGTTCGCCTCCAACGGCCAGGGCACCTCCAACCACTTGGCGGCCGAGCTCTTCAAGACCACCGCCGGCGTGTCCATGGTGCATGTGCCCTACCGCGGATCCGGGCCCGCGCTGATCGATCTGGTGGGCGGGCAGATCAACATGATGGTCGACGTCGTGATGACCTCCTACCCCTACATCAAGGACGGCAAGATCAAGGCGCTGGCGGTGACCTCGCCACAGCGTTCGCCGATGCTGCCCGACGTGCCGACCGTGGCGGAATCCGGCTATCCCGGCTACGAGGCCATGGTGTGGTTCGGCATGCTGGCGCCGGCCGGCCTGCCCGAACCGCTGCGGCAAAAGCTCACCGACGGCCTGGTGCAGACCTTGCACGCGCCCGCCATGAAGACCTATCTGGAGCAGCAAGGCGCCCAGGTATCGGACGTGGCGGGGCCGGCGTTCGGCACGATGATCAAAGATGAAATCAGCAAGTGGTGCCAGGTGGTGAAGAAGGCCGACATCCGTCTGGATTGATCCGCCCGATCCACAAGACTCTTTTTGGAAAGAATGATATGTATCGCATTGGGATAGACGTCGGAGGCACGTTTACCGATTTCACGATGATCGACGAGGACGCCGGCGTGGTGCACTTTCACAAAGTGCCTTCCACGCCGCACGATCCCTCGGAAGCCATCGCCACCGGCATTGGCCAGATGCTGGCCGACCACGGTGTGCCGCCCTCGCAGGTGTCGCATGTGGGGCACGGCACCACGGTCGCCACCAACCTCATCATCGAACGCAAGGGCGCGCGCGTCGGGCTGATCACCACGCGCGGTTTTCGCGACGTGCTGGAGATCGGCCGCCAGACGCGGCCGCATCTCTATGACTACAGCGTGGGCAAGCCCCCCGTCGCCGTGCCACGCGAATTTCGCGTCGAGGTCGATGAGCGCGTCAACGCGGCGGGCGAGGTGTTGACGCCGTTGGACGACGAGCAGGTGCTGGCCGCCGCCCGCCAGTTCGCCGCCGCTGGCATTGAAGCCGTGACGATCTGCTTCCTGCATGCCTACCGCAATCCGGCGCACGAACGCCGGGCGGCGCGGCTCGTGGAGGAGGTCATGCCGGGGGTCTACATCAGCCAGTCGTCCGATGTGCTGCCGGAGTTCCGCGAATACGAGCGCCTGTCGACGACCGTGCTGAATGCCGCCGTCGGGCCGAAGATGGCGCGCTATCTGGAACGCTTCCTGCTGCGCGTGCGGGAATTGAGCATCGGCCACGAACCGCACACCATCCACTCCAACGGCGGCCTGATGTCGATTGCCACGGTGCGCCAGTATCCCGTGCGGACCTGCCTGTCGGGGCCCGCGGCGGGCGTGGTGGGCGCGGCCGCCGTGGGACGCGCCATCGGCAGCCTGAATCTGGTCACCTTCGATGTGGGCGGAACCAGCACGGATGTGTCCCTGGTGTGCGATGGCCGTCCGTTATTCACATCGCATCGCCATGTGGCGGGCTATCCCGTCAAGACGCCGATGGTGGATATCCACGTGATCGGCGCGGGCGGCGGCAGCATCGCGTGGCTGGACGACGCGGGCGCGTTGAAAGTGGGCCCGCACAGCGCCGGCGCCGTGCCGGGACCGGTAGGTTACGGCCGCGGCGGCCAGGAGCCGACGATCACCGACGCCGAGATCGTCTTGCAGCGGCTGAACCCCGTGGCCCTGCTGAACGGCCGCATGCCGGTGCACGCCGACGCGGCGCGGCAAGTCATCGATGAACGCGTGGCCAGGCCGCTCGGTCTGGACCGCGATGCGGCCGCCGAAGGCATCCTGCGCATCGCGGCGGCGAACATGAGCCGGGCCATCCGTGCCGTATCGACCGAGCGCGGCTACGACCTGTCGGACTTCGCGTTGTATGCCTACGGCGGCGCGGGGCCCCTGCATGCGGTGGAAGTTGCCGAGGAATGCGGCATTCCGGTCGTGATCGTGCCGCAGGAGCCGGGCACCATGTGCGCGCGCGGCATCTTGCTCAGCGACATTTCGTTCGACTTCGTGCAGAGCGAGATCTCGTTGGCCGGCGAAGACACGTGGCCGGCGATCGCGGCCATCTTCACGGGCCTGCGCACGCAAGCCGAAAACTGGTTGGCGGAGGAGCGCGTGGACCCGGCGCTTCGCGTCTACCGCAGCGCGATCGACGCCCGCTACGAAGGACAGAACTTTGAAGTGCAGGTCAGCCTGGACGACACCGGCGTGGGCGGCCATGCGGAATTCGCGCGCCGTTTCGCCGAGGCGCACGAACGCGAATACGGGTACACGGTGGACGACCGCAAGGTGCAGATCATCAACTGCCGCATGCAGGCCGTGGGCCAGGTGGTGAAGGCGCCGCTTGCGCCACGCCATATCGGCGGGGTGCTCGCCGATGCCAGGATTGGCCAGCGCGACGCCTATTTCGGACCTACGCACGGCTGGCAGGAGACCCCGGTGTACGACCGCGATCGCGTGCCCACCGGCGCACGCTTCATCGGCCCCGCACTGCTGGAAGAAATGAGTTCAACCACCGTCGTCGGCGTTGGCCAGCACGCCAGCGTCGACGAATACGGCAACCTGATCATCCGCTTGCAAGGAGGCTTGCATGACTAAGCCCGACCATTCCGGTTCCAGCGTGGCGCTGGCCGACCCCATTGGCATGGAGGTGTTCTGCAACCGCCTGCTGTCCATCACCGAAGACATGAACAACACGCTGGTGCGCGCGTCGTTCTCAACCAACATCAAGGAACGCAAGGACTGCTCGGTGGCCTTGTTCGACGCGGCTGGCCGGCTGGTGGCGCAAGGCACGCAGATTCCGCTGCACCTGGGTTCGCTGGACGGCGCGATGGGCGCGATCCTGCGCACGTTCAAGACCGACGACATCCGTGAGGGTGACGTCTTCATCTGCAACGACCCCTACCTGGCCGACGGCAGCCATCTGCCCGACATCAACATCGTGACCCCCGTGTTCTGGGAAGGCGTGCTGCGCTTCTTCGCGGCCAATATCGCGCACCATTCGGACGTGGGCGGCGCGGTGCCAGGATCGATCGCGGGCGGCTTGAAGTCAATTTTCGAAGAAGGCATTCGCATCCCCGCCTGCCGCATCGCCAAGCATGGCGAGACGGACGAGGACATGCTGCGCCTGATCTGCGCCAACACCCGCGACCCCGAAGAGCGCGTGCTGGATCTGCGCGTGCAGATGGCGACCAACCGCCGGGGCGCGGCCGCGGTGCAAGGCCTGATCCGGCAGATGGGGCTGGACGCGGTGCTGCGTTCCGTGGATGACGTGATCGCGTACACGCGCCGCCGCCTGCTCAACCGCATCGCCGAGCTGCGGCAAGGCAGCTACACGTTTCGCAGCGATCTGGACGACGACGGAATGGGCGGCGATCCGGTGCCGATCCAGGTGACGCTGACTGTGCGCCCCGGCAATCTGCATTTCGATTTCGACGGCTCCGGCAAACAGGCGCGCGGCGCGATGAACCTGCCGATCAATGCGTTGCGCGCCTGCGTGTACTACGCCGTCAAAGCGTTGCTGGATCCGGACCTGGCGCCCAACGCCGGCTTGTTCGACCCCATCAACGTGTCGGCGCCGGTGGGCACCATCACCAACCCGGAACATCCTGCGGCGGTCGGCGCGCGGTCGATCACGGCGCAGAAGGTCGCGGGCGCGATCTTCGGCGCGTTCCGCGGCTTGTTGCCGCCCGAGAAGACCATGGCGTCCAGCAACGACTGCTGCCCCGCCATCGTGTTTTCAGGCCGCTGGCGCGAGCGCGCGGGGCACTTCGTCTATCTGGAAACGCTGGGCGGTGGCGCGGGCGCTCGCTTCGATGCCGACGGAATGGACGCGGTCCACGTGCATATGACCAACACGTCCAACCTGCCGGTTGAAGCGCTGGAAAACGAATATCCATTGATGATGGACGAATACGCCATGATCCCCGACTCCGGCGGTGTTGGACGCACGCGTGGCGGACTGGCGATCGCCAAGCAGATCCGCGCGGTAGGACCGGGCATCGTGTTTTCAGCGCGTTCGGACAGCCACACCGTGGGCGTGGCGGCCGGGGTGGACGGCGGCGGCGACGGACGCCGTGCGCGGCTGATCCGCAACTTCGGCACGCCACAGGCCGAGACGCTGTTTTCCAAGACGGCCAATATCGCGCTGGCGCCCGGCGACAGCGTGCGCATCGAAACGCCGGGCGGCGGCGGGTATGGCACGCCATCGGAACGGCCCCGCGGGCGCATCGAGCAGGACCTGGCCGACGGAAAAATCAGCGTGGACGCGGCGCGGGCTGCCTATGGCGCGGGCGCCGTGCCCGTCACCCTACGTTGAGCGTCATCGAGTACTTCATCTTGTCGTGCGGGAAGGTCGTGATGGTGGCCAGCAGCAGCAGGCCGCCATCACCGTAGTAGCGGCGGGTGATGACGAAGCCGGCCGTCTTGGGCTCGACCTTCAACTGCTTGGCGATCGTGGCGTTGATGGGCGTGGCCGAGAATTCCTGGTTGACCTCGATGATGCGGTCGCCAAAGTGGTCTTCGATCAGGCGCAGCAGCGAAATGCGCGACTTGACCTCGACGCGCACGTCCGAATGCTCGGGGTCGGCGTAGATGAGCGTGCTGGCCGCGGCGGTGTCCTGGTCATCCAGGGTCTTGATGGAGTTGATGTGCAGCCAGGACTTGTCGGATGTGCAGCCCAGTGCCTCAGCCAGCCGCTTGGGCAGCTTGATGGTGCGCACGTCCTGCACCAACAGGGCTGCATTGCGCGCGTATTGCAGCAGGTCGGGAAACTGCGAGATGCGCTGCGTGAAGCGGGTGCTGGCGCGGGCGGTCTCGACGCGGGTGCCGACGCCGGGCCGGCGCGACACCATGCCCGCCACGGTCAGCATGCGGATCGCTTCGCGGATGGTGTGGCGGCTGGCGTTGAACTGGTCGCACAGCTCGTGCTCCGTGGGCAGCAGCGTCATGACCGGGTAGCGGCCGGTGCTGATGTCGTGCGACAGCGTTTGGAAAATGCTCTTGTAACGGGGGCCGCCAACGTCGCCGTCGGGCGCCTGCGATTCGGGTTTCCCGCGCGCCTGCCGTGCTCCGCCAGGGCCGGTCGCGCGCTCGGAGGATCGGGTCATGGGGGGAGCTCCTTGCATTGTTATATGGGGTTTGTACGGACAATAACCGATTGACAACGATGTCTCGTCGGATTCATTATTTGTCCGGACATTCATGTACGGACAAAGTGTACCAACAATCGGGGGTTCTCATGGGCAAGGTACTTGCAGTGATCGCGGCGACGACGGTGGCCGTCGGACTCAGCGCAAATGCAGCAGCGCAGCAGAAGTTGGTGGTGGCGGGCTACGGCGGCTCGTTCGAAGACATCATGCGCAAGGACATCTTCCCGCCCTTCGCCAAGCAGCACGGCATCGAGCTGGACTATGTGGCCGGCAACTCCACCAACACGGTGGCGCGGCTGCAAGCGCAAAAGAGCAACCAGCAGATCGACGTGGCCATCATCGATGACGGCCCCATGTACCAAGCCATCGCGCTGGGGTTCTGCGAGCCCATCAAGGGTCTTTCGAGCGACGACATCTACAGCACCGCGCGCTACAAGGACGACAAGGCGGTGGCCATCGGCATCGTGGCCACCGGCATCATGTACAACAAGAAGGTCTTCGATGAAAAGAAGTGGGCCGCGCCCACATCGTGGAAAGACCTGAAGGACCCCAAGTACAAGAAGCAACTGGTGGTGCCGCCGCTGAACAACACCTACGGCCTGCACGCGCTGGTGGAATATGCGCGCGAAGGTGGCGGCGGCGAAAAGAAAATCGACGCGGGCTTCACCACCTTCAAGAACGAGGTGGGTCCCAACGTGCTGGTGTACGAGCCGTCGCCCGGCAAGATGACGGAACTGTTCTCGTCAGGCCAGGCCGTGATTTCCGTGTGGGGCAGTGGCCGCGCCAAATCGTTTGCCGACACTGGCTTCCCGGTGGGCTTCGTGTATCCGCAAGAAGGCGCCTACGCGCTGCTGTCCTCGGTATGCCCCGTTGCCAAGCCCAAGACCAACCCCATGGCGCAGGCGTTCGTGCAGTACCTGGTGACGCCGGAAGTGCAGGAAAAGTTGGCCAGCGCCTACGGCTACGGGCCGGTCAACAAGAAGGCCAAGGTCACCGATGACCCGCGCGTGCCGCTGCCTATCGGCAAGCGCGCCGCCGACCTGATCGTGATCGACTGGGACACGGTGAACCAGAACCGAGACGATTGGAACAAGCGCTGGACGCGGGAAATCGAGCGCTGAGACGCGTAGCCGATCGTGCAATACGGGGCGGCGCGGCGCGTCGCCCACGGGAGCCTTCATGAGTTATCTAGTGCTGAACCGCCTGTGCAAGCGCTATGGCGAAACGACCGCTGTGGAAGAACTGAGCCTGTCCGTGAATCGCGGCGAGTTCATTTCGCTGCTGGGGCCATCGGGATGCGGCAAGACCACCACGCTGCAGATGATCGCGGGCTTTGTCGAACCCACCAGCGGCAGCATTGTGCTGGATGGCCGCGACGTCAGCCGTGTGCCGGCCAACAAGCGTGGGCTGGGGCTGGTGTTCCAGAACTATGCCTTGTTCCCGCACATGACCGCATTTGAAAACGTGTCGTTCGGCCTGGAGATGCAGCGGGTCAAGAAGGAAGAACGCGAGGCGCGCGTGGCCGATGCCTTGAAGCTGGTGGGCCTGTCCCATCTGGCGGACCGGCATCCGGCGCGCATGTCCGGCGGCCAGCAGCAGCGCGTGGCCTTGGCGCGCGCGCTGGTGATTCGGCCCAGCGTGCTGCTGCTGGACGAACCGCTGTCGAACCTGGACGCCAAGCTGCGCGAGGAAATGCAGCTGGAACTGCGCAGCATCCAGCGCACGATCGGCACCACCACCATTCTTGTCACGCACGATCAGTCCGAGGCGCTGGCGCTGTCGGATCGCATCGTGGTGATGAACCAGGGCCGGGTCGAACAGGTGGCCGAACCCTTCCAGGCCTACGAAGGGCCGGCCAGCCACTTCGTCGGCGGTTTCCTGGGCAAGGCGAACGTGTTCACGCCCACGGCCGAGCAATACGAAAACGAGACGCGCGCCCGCATCGGCGAAGCGCACATCCCGATGGCCGGCGCGCCGGTGCCGCAAGGCGCGGTGATCGTCCGCCCCGAAAAAATCCTGTTCTCGGAACCCGCCGCCTGTGCCCTGCCGGGGCGCATGAAGACACGCGTATTCCAGGGCAACCACTGGCTGTGCCAGGTCGACACGTCGGTGGGTGAAGTGATGGTGATACGCCAGAACGACGGCGTGGCCGTGCCCGCCGAGGGCGAGCCCGTGCACTTGCGCTGGCGCGCGCAGGACATGTGCGAGGTCGCGGCCGCGCCCAAGGGCCTGGCGTCATGAGCACGCGCGCCAACCCGTGGGTGTTGAGTGCGCCGGCGCTGGTGGTTTACGCCACCTTCCTGGTCGTGCCGATGGCGCTGGTGTTCCTGATCAGCTTCTTTGACTTCCAGTTCTATGGCGGCATGCAGGTGACCTTCACCTGGAAGAACTACATCGAGATCTTCAGCGACGGGTACTACTACGAAATCTACGCGCGCACCTTCGGCGTGGCGGCGGCCGTGACGGTGGCGTGCCTGGTGCTGGGCACCGCCGAGGCCTACGTGCTGTCACGCATGGCCAACCCGTGGAAAGGCCTGTTCCTGATGGTGGTGCTGGGCCCCTTGCTGATTTCGGTGGTGGTGCGCACGCTGGGCTGGGCGCTGCTATTTGGCTCCACCGGCCTTATCAATAAGGCGCTGATGGGCATCGGGTTGATCAACAGCCCCGTGGACCTGATGTACAGCAATCTGGGCGTGGGCATCGCGCTGACGCACGTGCTGGTGCCCTTCATGGTGATTTCGGTATGGGCGTCGCTGCAGCGGATCAATCCCGCCACCGAAGCCGCCGCCCTGTCGTTGGGGGCATCGCAGTTCACCGTGATCCGGCGCGTGATCGTGCCCCAGGTCATGCCCGGCATTCTGTCGGGTGCGATCATGGTGTTTGCGATGGCGGCCAGCTCGTTCGCCACGCCGGCCATCATCGGCGGCCGGCGCTTGAAGAACGTGGCCACGGCGGCCTACGACGAATTCCTGAACACGCTGAACTGGCCGCTGGGCGCGGCGCTGGCCGTGGTGCTGCTGCTGGCCACCGTCGTCGTGCTGCTGTCGGCCAACCGGATCATTGAACGCAAGTACGGCGCCGTCTTCAACCAGGCAGGGGGCTGAGATGCAATTTCGAAACGGCCCCATCGGCCTGGTCTTTCACACGCTTTTCATCCTGTTCATCCTGGCGCCCATTGTCATGGTGTGCGCGGTGGCGTTCACGTCAGAGGGTTTTATTTCTTTGCCCACGGGCGGACTGTCGTTGCGCTGGTTCCGCGCCATCCTGGACAACCCGCGTTTTGTCGAAGCATTCTGGTTCAGCCTGGGGCTGGGGACCTTGTCGGCGACGCTGGCGATAGGCTTGGCCGTGCCCAGCGCGCTGGCCCTGGCCCGCAACCGCTTTCGCGGCCGCGAGGCGCTGGTGGCGTTCTTCCTGTCGCCGCTGATGATTCCGCATGTGGTGCTGGGCCTGGCCTTCCTGAAGTTCTTCACCACCGTGGATCTGGCCGGCACCTATGTGGGCCTGGTGGTGGCGCACGTGATCCTTGTCATGCCGTACGCGCTGCGGCTGGTGCTGGCGTCGGCCACCGGCATCGACCCCGCGCTGGAGCGCGCCGCGCAATCGCTGGGCGCGTCCAACTGGACGGCGTTCCGGCGCGTGGTGCTGCCGCTGTTGCTGCCGGGGGTGGTCAGTGGCTGGGTCATCGCGTTCATCACCAGCTTTGACGAACTGACCATGTCGATCTTCATCGCCTCGCCGTCCACGACGACGCTGCCGGTGCGCATCTTCCTGCATATCGAAGACACCATCGATCCGCTCGTGACCGCCGTGTCGGCCGTGCTGATCTACGTGACGATCATCGCCATTTTCATTCTGGACCGCGTGGTCGGCCTGGAAAAGCTGTTTGTAGGAAAGGGACGCTAATGACGGACGAGAAAGAACTGGCGCCCCGCGCGCCCGTGCATCGCGGCATTTATGACGCCGTGGTGATCGGCGGCGGGCTGGTGGGATCGGCCATCGCCTATGGCCTGCGGCGCGAACTGGACCATGTGGCCGTGCTGGACGAGGGCGACGTGGCCTACCGCGCGTCGCGCGGCAACTTCGGGCTGGTGTGGGTGCAGAGCAAAGGCATGGGCCTGCCGCGCTACGGCGTGTGGACGATGACGTCCGCGTCCGGCTGGCCGCGCCTGGCCGCGCAATTGCTGGAGGAAACCGGCGTTGACGTGCATCTGGAGCAGCGCGGCGGACTGCATGCGCTGCTAAGCGACGAAGAGGTGGAAGCGCGCGGCACGTTCATGAAGACCTTGCTGGCGCAGCCCGACATGGCGCAATACGACTGGAAACTGCTGGACCGCGCGGAAGTGGCCGACCTGGTGCCGGGCATCGGGCCCGATGTGCGCGGCGCAACCTGGACGCCGGTCGATGGCATCGCCAACCCGCTCAAGCTGCTGCGCGCCTTGCACGCAAGTTTTGCACAGCGTGTTGTGGATTACCTGCCGCGCCGTCCGGCGCAGAGCATCAAGCAGCGCGACGGCGTGTTTGAGATCGCAACGCCCGCTGGCACGGTGCGCGCGCGCAAGGTGGTGCTGGCATCGGGCTTGTCCAACAAGGACCTCGGCGTGCAAGTGGGCCTGGACGTGCCGGTGCGCCCGCAACGCGGCCAGATCGTGGTGCTGGAACGCACGCGCCGCTTGCTGGAAACACCGTTGTCCACCTTGCGCCAGACGGACGAAGGCACGTGGCTGATCGGCGATTCGCAGGAAGAAGCCGGCTATGTGGATAACCTGGTGGGGCTGCCGATCCTGGGCACGCTGGCCGACCGCGCCGTGCGCACGCTGCCTGCATTGCGCGACGTGCGCGTGGTGCGCAGCTGGGCGGCGCTGCGCGTGATGTCCAAGGACGGCTTTCCGATCTATCAGCAATCCGAAACGTGCCCGGGCGCCTTTGTCGCCACCTGTCATAGCGGCGTGACGCTGGCCGCCGCGCACGCCCTCAATCTGGCGCCCATGATCGTGGCCGGCAAGCTTGCCGACGGCATGGCGCCCTTCTCGACCCGGAGGTTTCATGTTCAAGAGGCTTGATGAGGCGCAGCGCCAGGCGCAAGGCGCGCCGGTGCGCGTGACGGTCAACGGGGCCGAGCTGCAATGCCGCCAGGGCGACAGCGTGGCGGCTGCGTTGTTCGCGGGCGGCGTGTCGGCCTGTCGCGATACCGCCGTGAACGAGGTGCCGCGCGGGCCCTATTGCATGATGGGCGTGTGCTACGACTGCCTGGTCACCATTGACGGCCAGGCGAACCAGCAGGGCTGCATGACGGCCGTGCGCGAAGGCATGAAGATCGAGCGCCAGCTGGGCGCGCGCAAGGTGCAGGCATGATCGAAACAACGCAATGCGATTTGCTGGTGGTGGGCGCGGGCCCGGCCGGGTTGGCGGCAGCGACGGTGGCCGCCGGGCTGGGCGTGGATACCGTGCTGCTGGACGAACAGCTGGCGCCGGGCGGACAGATCTATCGCGCCATCACGACCACGCCGGTCACCGACCGCGGCATCCTGGGCGAAGACTACTGGCATGGTGCTTCCCTGATCGCGCCCTTCAAGCAATCAGGCGCGCGCTACGTGCCGGGCGCCACCGTGTGGGCGGTGGCCGAGCGCACCGCGCCGCATCCCGAAAAGGGCTTTGAAGTGGCGTATTCGGTGGCCGGTGAAGCGCGCATCATCCATGCGCGCCGCTTACTGCTGGCAACGGGTGCGCAAGAGCGCCCCTTCCCCATTCCGGGCTGGACGCTGCCGGGCGTGATCACGGCGGGTGCGGCGCAGATCCTGCTGAAGTCGGCCGGCGTGGTGCCGGCGGATCGCACGGTGCTGGCGGGCAGCGGCCCGCTGCTGTACCTGGTGGCGTGGCAATACCTGAACGCGGGGGTGAAGATCGACGCGCTCTTGGAAACCACGCCGCCCGGACGCATGGGCCAGGTGCTGCCCAAGGTCTGGGGCTTCCTGCGTTCGCCGTATCTGGGCAAGGGCTTGAAGCTGCTGCGCGCGGTCAAGGCCGCGGTGCCGATCACACGCGGCGTGACGGCGTTGGAGGCCGTTGGCGACGGCAAGCTGCAAAGCTTGCGCTACACGGCCGGCGGCGTCACCAAGACCTTGCCCGCCGAACAACTGATGCTGCATCAGGGCGTGGTGCCCAACGTGAACCTGTCGCGCGCCGTGGGTGCGGAGCATCGCTGGAACGACGCCTTGGACTGTTGGGAGCCGCAGGTGGATGAATGGGGCCTGACGACGGTGGACGGCATCGGCATGGCGGGCGACGGCGCGGGTATCGCGGGCGCGCTGGCGGCGGAACACCGGGGCCGGTTGGCCGCCTTGCAGGCGGCGCATCTGTTAGGCCGCATCGACGCCACCAAACGCGATAGCCAGGCCGTGGCGCCGCGCCAGGCGCTTGCCCGTGCCGTGAGAGGCCGGGAGTTCTTCGACGCGCTCTACAAGGCGCCTGACACCTTCCGGCGGCCCACGGGCGACACCATCGTGTGCCGCTGCGAGGAAGTGACCGCCGCGCAGGTGCGCGAAACGGTCAAGCTCGGGTGCAGCGGACCCAACCAGATGAAGGCGTTTCTGCGCTGCGGCATGGGGCCGTGCCAGGGGCGCTTCTGCGGGTTGACGGTGGCCGAGATCATCGCCGAAGAGCGCGGCGTGCCGACGCAGGAAGTGGGCTATTACCGGCTGCGCTTTCCGACCAAGCCGCTGACGCTGGGCGAGCTGGCGTCGCTGCCGCAGACGGACGATTCCCGCCAAGCCGTTGTCCGCCTGAAAAAGTAGGCCCCCCCCGACGCGCGACGCGCGTCCCCCTCAAGGGGGCAACACCGGAAGACCGGCGAAGCCGGATCTTCGGTGTCTCGGCTTGGCAGCCCGGCTTTTTCTTGGAAATGCCGTCTTTGAACAGCCGCTTCGCGGCAGAAGGAAGGTAGAAATGACCGGTTCAACGCGGTCGGCGGCAGTCATCATTATCGGTGGGGGCCTGCACGGCAGCTCGGCCGCGCTGCATCTGGCGCGTGCGGGTGTGCCCGCCCTGGTGATCGAAAAGAACTACGTGGGCCGGCACGCGTCGGGCGTGAACGCGGGCGGCGTGCGCACGTTGGCGCGCCATCTGGCCGAAGTGCCGCTGGCGCTGGCCTCGCGCGAACTTTGGTATCGCATCGGCGACCTGGTGGATGACGATTGTGGTTTCGAGCAGCACGGGCAGGTGCGCGTGGCCGAGAACGCCGCCGACGTCGAGGCATTGCAGACGCGGCTTCGCACGATGACCCAGCACGGCTACACCCACGAAGCGTGGATCAGTGCCGAGGACTTGCGCGACATGATCCCCGCCATCGCGCCGACCATCCAGGGCGGGCTGATCGCGCGTGAGGACGCGGCGGCCGATCCGTATCGCACGACGCTGGCGTTTCGCACCAAGGCTGCCAGCCTGGGCGCACGCTTTCTGGAAGGCGTGCGCGTGGACGGCGTCACGCACGACGGCGGCCAATGGCGCGTGCAGACCGATGCCGGCACCTACACCGCGCCCCAAGTGTTGAATTGCGCGGGCGCATGGGCCGACCGCATCGCCGCGCAATGGGGCGAGCCGGTGCCGCTCTTGGCCATCAGCCCGATGATGTTGGTGACGTTGCGCATGGACCATTTCCTGGACCCGGTCGTGCTGGGCACCGGGCGCGCGCTATCGTTCAAGCAACGCACGAATGGTACGGTGCTGATCGGTGGCGGGCGGCGGGCCTGGGTGGATCGCGACGCGGAATGGACCGAGCTGGATTTCCGCTCGCTGGCGGAAGGCGCGCGCACGGTCTGCGACTTGTTCCCCCACATGCGCGACGCCATCGTGAACCGGGGCTGGGCGGGCATCGAAGCGGCCATGCCGGACGAGATCCCCGTGATCGGCCGCAGCAGCCGCCACGAGACCGCGTTCCATGCGTTCGGGTTCTCGGCGCATGGCTTTGAACTAGGCCCCATCGTGGGCCGCATCATGGCCGACCTGATAACAACCGGTGCGACGGACATGCCCATCGCGCCATTTCGGATTGATCGTTTTTCGGACGCGAACATCGCGTCCATCCCATCAAAAAAGGAGCAAGGCGAATGAACGACGACATCGTGCGCAAGCAAACCAACCAGCGCCTGAGCCGCATCGTGATTCACGGCGATACGGTCTATGTGGCGGGCGTGACGTCAGCGGCCGAAGGCGGCATCGTGCCGCAGACGCGCGACGCGCTGGCGAAGATCGACGGCTATCTGGCCGAGGCCGGCACCGACAAGTCGCGGCTGCTGTCGGTGCAGATCTGGCTGAAGGATATCGACCGCGATTTCGCGGGCATGAACAGCGTGTGGGCCGAGTGGGCGCTGCCTGATGCGATGCCTACCCGCGCCACCTGCGAGGCCAAGCTGGCCGCGCCGGAGCTGTTGGTGGAGATCATCGTGACGGCCGCCAAGCGGCCGCCGTATGTCAGCGGGCCGGTGTCTGAAAGCTGACCTGACCCGGGCGGCCCGGCAGGTTCAAGGTGGCGGTGGCGGGCGGCGTGGTCGCAATCACCTGCCCCGCGCGCAGCACCATCAAACGGGTCGCGCGCAGGCGTAGCGCTTCCACCGGGTCGCGCGCTTGCAACAACACCAGGTCGGCGCGCTTGCCGACCGCGATGCCCGTGTCGTCCAGCCCCAGGATCTTGGCGGGCGTGGTCGTCACGGCCTCGAAACAGGCGCGCATGGCGTCCTGGCCCGTCATCTGGGCCACGTGCAGGCCCATGTGCGCCACTTCCAGCATGTCGCCCGAACCCAGGCTGTACCAGGGGTCCATCACGCAGTCATGGCCGAACGCCACCGGCACGCCGGCTGCCAGCAATTCGGGCACGCGCGTCATGCCGCGGCGCTTGGGATACGTGTCGTGGCGGCCTTGCAGCGTGATGTTGATCAGCGGATTGGCAATCGCCGCGACCCCGGCTTCGCGCATCAGCGGGATCAGCTTGGACACGTAGTAGTTGTCCATGGAATGCATGGACGTCAGGTGCGAACCGGTGACGCGGCCGTGCAGGCCCAGGCGTTGCGTGTGGTAGGCCAGCGTCTCGATGTGGCGCGACAAGGGGTCGTCGCTTTCGTCGCAGTGCATGTCCACGCGCAGGCCGCGTTCGGCGGCCAGTTCGCAGAGGATGCGCACGGATTCCGCGCCGTCCTGCATGGTGCGTTCAAAATGCGGAATGCCGCCGACCACGTCCACGCCCATGTCGAGCGCGCGCTTCAGGTTGTCCAGCGCACCGGGTGCGCGCAGCACGCCGTCTTGCGGGAAGGCGACCAGTTGCAGGTCCAGATAGGGTTTGACCTTCTCGCGCACGTGCAGCAGCGCTTCGGTGGCAAGCAGGCGCGGGTCACAGACGTCCACGTGCGAGCGAATGGCCAGCAGGCCACGGGCAACGGCCCAGTCGCAATACGCCAACGCACGTTCCACCAGCGCTTCCTGCGTCAACAACGGCTTAAGTTCCCCCCACAGCGCGATGCCTTCCAGCAAGGTACCGGACTGGTTCACGCGCGGCAGGCCGAACGACAGCGTGGAGTCCATGTGGAAGTGCGCGTCCACAAAGGGCGACGACACCAGCTGACCGGCGGCATCGATCACCTGCCCGGCTTCGGCCTTCAGCGCGGGTTCCACCGCCGTGATGCGACCCTGCGCCACACCGATGTCGATGTTCGTGCGCCCATCAGGCAGCGTGCAGTTCTTGATAATCAGATCGAGCATGGATGCATCCTAAAAAATCCAGCAATTCACGGTGCACCAAAAGTACACCACCATCGGGGTCGCACGGATCCGGCTTTGCCGGTCCGTAGCGACGCCCCCTGGAGGGGGGGCGCGTAGCGCTCGGGGGTGGGTCCTCCCTTTCGGATCCGGCTCCGCCGGTCCGTCGCGACGCCCCCTTGAGGGGAAGCGCGTAGCGCTTCGGGGGTGGGCCACACCCTCTACCTTTCGCCCTTGCGATACGGTTTCATCAGCGCTTGCGGGTAGGCGGCGCGGCGCGCCATCACCACCAGGGCGAGGATGGACAGGATGTAGGGCAGCATCAGGTACACCTGATACGGTAGCTCGGGCAGGCCGGGCAAGGCCGCGCCGCCCTGTTGCAGGCGCAGTTGCAGCGCGTCGAAGAAGGCGAAGATCAGCGCGCCCAGCAGCGCCTTGCCGGGCCGCCAGGATGCAAACACCACCAGCGCCACGCACACCCAGCCGCGGCCGTTGACCATGTTGAAAAAGAACGCGTTGAACGCCGCCAGCGTCAGGAAGCTGCCGGCCACGCCCATCAGTGCCGACCCGGCCACGATCGCGCCGATGCGCAGTCGCGTGACGGACAGGCCCTGCCCTTCGGCGGCGGCGGGGTTTTCGCCCACCATGCGGATCGCCAACCCGACCGGCGTGCGGTTCAGCACCCAGGCAAGAATGGGCACGGCGGCCAGCGCAATCAGCGTCATGGGCGTCTGCCCCGCCAACACCGGGCCGATCAGCGGAATGCCATCCAGGAATTTCATTTCGGCAAATGGCGTGATGGTGGGCGGCGTGTTCACGCTGGGAAACGTCACGCGGTAGGCAAAGTACGACAGGCTGGTGGCAAGCAAAGTCACCCCCAGGCCCGAGACGTGTTGCGACAGGCCCAACGGCACCGTCAGCACGGCATGCAGCAAGCCGAACACGGCGCCGGCCAACGCCGCCGCCAGCACGCCCACATACAGCGGCGCGCCCAGATACACCACCAGCCAGCCGGTAAACGCTCCGGCGGCCATGATGCCTTCGATGCCCAGGTTCAAGACACCTGCGCGCTCGCACAGCAGCACGCCCAGGGTGCCCAGAATCAGCGGCGTGGCCAGGCGCAGCACGGCGACCCAGAAGGCCGAGGAACTGATCAGATCCATCCATTCCATGGCGTGCTCCTCAAACCCGGTTGCGGCGCAGGCGGTACTGCGCGAATAGCGTCGCAACCAGCATGGCAAGCAACGAGGTGGCGACGATGACGTCGGCGATATAGTTCGGCACCGCGATGGCGCGGCTCATGCTGTCCGCGCCCACCAGCATGCCGGCGACAAAGATGCTGGCCAGGATCACACCCAGTGGATGCAGCCCCGCCAGCATGGCAACGACCACGCCGGTGTAGCCATAGCCGGGTGACATGTCCAGCGTGACGTAGCCGGTGCGGCCCGCCACTTCGATGGCGCCTGCCAGGCCCGCTAGCGCGCCCGACAACATCGCGGTGCCCAGCATGACTCGGTTGACCGGCAGGCCCAGGAAACGCGAGGCGTGCGCATTGGCGCCCACGGCACGCATCTGGAAGCCGAAGACGGTGTAGCGATTCAGCAGCCACAGGCCCAGCGCCAGGCCGGCGGCCCACAGCAGGCCGGTGTGCGCACGCGTGCGTTCGATCAGCTTGCCCAGTTCCAGGTCGCCGTTAAGCGCCACCGATTGCGGCCAGCCCATCGCCATCGGGTCCTTCATCGGGCCGTCCAGCATCATGGACACGAACAGCAGCACGATGAAGTTGCCCAGCAACGTAGTGACCACTTCGTCCACGCCCAGGCGGGTCTTCAGCAGCGCGGGAATCAGCAGCAGCAAGGCGCCGGCCAGCGCGGCCGCCAGCATCATGCCGCCGAACAGCACGGGCACGGGCAAGTCGAAGCCGTTGCCGTCATGCAGGCCACCGATGGCGACCGCCGCCAGCGCGCCCAGGTACAGCTGGCCCTCGGCGCCGATGTTGTAGAAGCGGGCGCGGAACGCCACCGCACAGGCCAGGCCCGTCAGCATCAGCGGCGTGGCGCGGGTCAGCGTTTCAGACAGCGCGAAGCGCGAGCCGAAAGCGCCTTCGAACAGCAGCGCGTAGGTGCGGCCGACGGGGGCTCCCGCCCACGCCACCAGCAAGGTGCAGACCGCCAGCGTAAAGAGGATGGCCGCGATGGGGGCCAAGGCCAGCGCCAGACGGCTGGGCTCGGGGCGGCGTTCCAGGATCAGTTTCATGCGAGTGTTGCTCAATAGAGGGGGCGTCGGCGCGGGGCGGAGCGATCCGTCACGCGCGGGTTCCCGTCATGGCCAGGCCGACGGTGGCCGGCGTCCAGTCGGCCACCGGCTTGACGGCGACCAGCTTGCCGCCGCACAGCACGGCGATGCGGTCGGCCAGGGCGAAGATTTCTTCCAGGTCTTCAGACACCAGCAGTACGCCGGCGCCGCGCGCGCGGGCGGCCAGCAGCTGCTCGCGCACATAGGCGACGGCGCCGATGTCCAGGCCCCAGGTCGGCTGGTCGGCCACGATGAAGCGGGGTTCGCGGGCCAAGGTGCGACCCAGGATCAATTTCTGCATATTGCCGCCGGACAGGCTGCGCGTGCGCACGTCCAGCGAGGCCGCGCGCACGTCGAACTGCTTGGCCAGCGACGCCGCATACGCGCGGCCCGCGCGGGCGCGGATCAGGCCGTAGCGCGCGAAGCGCTTGTCCTTCAGGTCTTCGACGATGGCGTTTTCCCACAGCGGGCTGTCGCCGATCATGCCTTCGCCGTGGCGGTCTTCCGGAATGCGGCCGACGCGGGCGGCCGTCCAGCCGGCCGGCGTGGTGGGCGCGGCGGCGTGTTCGGCGCCCAGACGGATCGTGCCGTCGGAGGGCTGGCGCAAGCCGGTCAGCACCGACACCAGCGCCTGCTGGCCGTTGCCGGCCACGCCCGCGATGGCCACGATTTCATGTTTGTGGACGGTCAGGTCCAGGCTGTCCAGGCGCGGCGCGCCATCGCGGCCGTCACGCACGGTGACTTGCGACAGGGTCACGACGGGCGCTGCCTGTTCGGTGGCGGCCACGGCTTCGGCGCGCGGCATGACGACCTTGCGGCCCACCATCAATTCCGCCAGTTCGGCGGGACTGGTGCCGGCGGTGTCGCGCTCGGCCACCAGTTTGCCCTGGCGCAGCACCGCCACGCGGCGCGAGACGGCCATCACTTCGTCCAGCTTGTGCGAAATGAAAATCACCGCCAGGCCATCATCGACAAACCCGCGCAGGGTCGCGAACAGGTCTTGCACTTCCTGCGGCGTGAGCACCGCGGTGGGCTCGTCCAGGATCAGCACGCGCGCGCCGCGGTACAGCGCCTTCAGGATCTCGACGCGCTGTTTCTCGCCGACGGAAAGCGTGCCCACGCGCGCATCCGGATCCACCGCCAGGCCGAAACGCTGGCCAAGTTCGACCAGCCGGCGGCGCGCGTTGCCGCGGCCGGATGCCAGCTTCCACAGCGACTCGGTGCCCACCATGATGTTGTCCAGCACGGTCAGGTTGTCGGCCAGCGTGAAGTGCTGGTGCACCATGCCGATGCCGGCCGCCAGCGCGGCGTCGGGCCGGCCGGCGGGCAACGGGTTGCCGAAGACTTCAATACTGCCGGCGTCGGCCACATAGTGGCCGAACAGGATCGACACCAGGGTCGACTTGCCGGCGCCGTTCTCGCCCAGCAGGGCCAAGACTTCGCCTTGCGCGAGCGTCAGCGAAACATCGTCATTGGCCGTCAGGCTGCCGAAGCGTTTGGTGATCCCCGTCAGTTGCAGGGCGAGAGGCGCTTGGTTCATCGTGCCGAGGACTTGGGTTCTTTGTCGACGACCTTCACCGTGAAGCTGCCGTCCAGGATTGCTTTCTGCTTGGCCTGCACGCGGGCGACCAGTTCGGCCGGGATCTTCGATTCAAAGGTGCCCAGCGGCGCCAGCGACGAACCCTTGTGCTTCATCAGCGAATATTGGCCGTAGTCATCAGCCTTGAACGTGCCGGCCTTGACTTGCTTGAGCGCTTCATCGATCGTGGGCTCCATGCTCCACAGGGCCGACGCCACCACGGTTTCCGGGTACTGCGGCTGCGTGTCGATCACGTTGCCGATGGCCAGCTTGCCGCGCTCCTTGGCCGCGTCCGACACGCCGAAGCGTTCGGCGTACAGCACGTCCGCGCCCTTGTCGATCATCGCGAAGGCGGCTTCCTTGGCCTTCGGGGGATCGAACCACGAACCGATGAAGGTGACGGTGAATTCGGCCTTCGGGTTCACTTCCTTGGCGCCTTCGATGAAGGCCTGCATCAGGCGGTTCACTTCGGGGATGGGGTAGCCACCCACCAGGCCGATCTTGCCGGTCTTGCTCATGCCGCCGGCGATCATGCCGGTCAGGTAGGCGGGTTCCTGGATGTAGTTGTCGAACACCGAGAAGTTGGGTTGCTGCGGCTTGCCCGAAGAGCCCATCAGGAAGGCGGTCTGCGGATAGTCCTTGGCCACTTTGCGGGCCGCGGCTTCCACGGCGAAGGCTTCGCCCACCACCAGCTTGTTGCCTTGCTCGGCGTACTGGCGCATGACGCGCTCGTAGTCGGCGTTGGTGACGTTTTCCGAGAAGGTGTATTCGATGTCGCCGCGGTCCCGGGCAGCGGTCAGCGCCTTGTGGATGCGCGACACCCATTGCTGTTCGACCGGCACCGTATAGATGGCGGCGACCTTCGTTTTGGCCGGTGCGGCGGCCTGGGCTTGCACCGCGCCCGAGAACAGCAGCGCGCCAGCGGCGGCAGCCGCCAGCTTGAGCAGGCCGCGGCGGGCGATGGCGCCGGCGGACGAGGTGGACAGGGATTTCATGCGGAGACTCCTTCGCGGGGATGGAAAGGGAACCGTGGGACGACGATGCGGATGCCGGGCTGCGGCCGCAGGCGGGCATGTTCGGCGCGAGCGGTCGGAAACGTAGGCGTGGGATCTGTCATGGGATGGGGGCGCCGGGGGCGCGTCCCATCCGAATGGTCGGTGCGCAGCCAGTCCAGGCGAAGCAAGTTGTATGCCATGAGGCATTCCTGCGACAAGTCGGGGAAACCTGATGGACGGGCAGGATTATAGGCACCCCGGCGGGGAAACGTGGCACCAAGATGGTGCGGCGTGTCGCAAGGGATGGACATTGGGCGGGTGAAACGCCGTGTTGCGGTGCAGGGCGTGCGCGCAGACCGTCCGGGGGGGCCATGGCGAGCCTAAAATCCGGGAATAAGCCGCGCGGGGCGCGGCAAGCTGGAAGGTCCATGCAAGACATTCAATTGCTGCTCGAACAGTACGGCGGGTGGCTGGTGTTCGCCAACGTCCTGGTCGAACAGGCGGGCTTGCCCGTGCCCGCGTATCCCATGCTGATCGCGGCCGGCGCCCTGGGCGGCGCGGCCGGATGGCTGACGCCCTGGCTGGCCGCCACCGTGGCCTGCCTGCTGGCCGACTCGCTTTGGTACGTCGCCGGCCGGCGCTATGGCGCGCGGCTGCTGGGCGTGATCTGCAAGATGTCCTTGTCGCAGGATTCCTGCATCCGCCAGACGCAGCGGCTGTACCTGCGCATTGGCGTGCGGGCCTTGCTGGTGTGCAAGTTCCTGCCGGGCGCTGGCGCGCTGTCGACCGTGATGGCGGGCCTGACTGGCACCGCCTACCGCCGTTTCCTGCTCTACGACCTGGTGGGCGCCATGATCTGGTCCGGGTCCGCCTTGCTGTTGGGCGGGCTGTTCCATAGCGTCATCAATGACGTGTTGGAAATCCTGAGCACCTATGGGGCCATGGGACTGGGCGTGCTGGCGGCGGTGCTGGCGCTGTATATCCTCACGCGGTTCCTGCGCCGCCGGATCCTGCTGCGCAGCCTGCGGGTCATTCCCCGCGTATCGGTGGGCGAACTGATGCAATGGCGCCAGGACGGCCGCAATACCCTGGTTTTCGACGTGCGTCCCGAAGCGCAGCGCGATGCCGAACGCATTCCGGGCGCTATCGCCGTGGACTTGAAGGCGCCGCTGCCGGCATTGGACCCCCAAGCGCTGGAGTCCGACATCGTGGTGTATTGCGCGTGCCCGAACGAAGTGTCGGCCGCGTTGCTGGCCTCGCGCTTGCGCGCGGCGGGCTATCCCAAGACCTGGGCGTTGCGCGGCGGCTACGAGGCCTGGGCCGAGCACAATCACGCGGTCTGAGCACGCGCCCCTTCATTGACGCCCGCTCTGTCCGGCGCGTGGGCAGCAGCAGGTTCGCGGCAGCGCCAGCAAGGCGCGCCAAGCGCATAATTCCATACCAGCCCGCGCTACAGGCGGGCAGCGACAGGAGAGACAAATGCGGTTGTTGTTCTTGGGTGCTGGCGGCACCGGTGGCTATTTCGGCGGACGCGCCGCCCAGGCGGGCGCGGACGTGACCTTCCTGGTGCGCGAACCGCGCGCGGCGCGGATCCGCGAGCACGGCTTGCGCATTCAGAGCCCGTTCGGCGACGCCACGCTGCACCCCAAGCTTGCAACGCAGCAGACGTTGCAGGGGCAGTACGACGTGGTCGTGCTTAGCTGCAAAGCCTACGACCTGGCCAGCGCCATCGAGGCCATCCGCCCCGCGGTCGGCCCCGATACGGCGGTGCTGCCCATCATGAACGGCGTCTTGCAATACGACGTGCTGGACCGCGAATTCGAGCCGCACCGCGTGCTGGGCGGCCTGTGCCAGATCAACGCCACGCTCGGCCCGGAAGGCGAAGTGGTGCACCTGGGCAAACACGCCAGCATCGTCTTTGGCGAACGCGCCGGTCCGGCCCGCAGCGCCCGCGGCGTGGCGCTGGAGCAGGCGCTGATGGGCGGCGAATACGTCAGCCGCCTGAGCGAAGACATCTACCAGGACATCTGGGAAAAGTACGTCATGCTGACCACGCTGGCGGCCGGCACCTGCCTGATGCGCGGCGCGATCGGGCAGATCGCGTCTACCGACGACGGCATCGACATCCTGAAAAGCCTGCTGCAGGAATCGCAAGCCGTCGCGGCCGCGTCCGGTCACGCGGTGCGCCCCGAAGCGGATGCGTTCGCGCAGAAGCTGATGAGCGACCGCACGCAACCCATGACGGCATCCATGTTCCGTGATTTGCGCCAGGGCCTGCCGGTCGAGGCCGACCACATCGTGGGCGACATGGTGCGCCGCGCGCGGACGCTGGGCGTGGACGCGACGTACCTGCGGGTGGCCTATTCGCATCTGCAGGTCTACCAGGCACAGCGCAACGCAGGTTGAGTTCGGCCGATTGGTGCATGAATTGCAAAAAACTCTTCCGCTTTACCGGGTTTTTTGTTCGGATTCGACCGAATAGTATGGATTTGCCTGAACCGGGGCGTGTCGCGGCGCGTCGTGCGCCCCCCTCCCCGGTTCTTCCTCCCCTAGGAGCAAGACCATGAAAATTGCATTGATCGGCATCACCGGCCGCGTGGGTTCACGCGTGGCCGACGAACTGTTGAAGCGCGGCCATCAGGTGACGGGCATTGCCCGCAACCCCGCCGACGTGAACGCGCAGCCCGGCCTGACCATCCAGCAAGGCGACGCCACCGATCCCGAAACGCTGACCCCGCTGTTGACCGGCCATGACGCCGTCATCAGCGCCACGCGTTTTGTCTCGACCGACGCGCGCCCGCTACTGGCCGCCGTGAAGAACGCCGGCGTGCCCCGCCTGCTGGTCGTGGGCGGCGCGGGCAGCCTGTTGGTGGCGCCTGGCAAGCTGCTGATCGATACGCCGGAATTCCCCGATGCCTACAAGCCCGAGGCCCGCGCCGGCGTCGTGTTCCTGGACACGCTGCGCCAGGAAAAAGTGCTGAACTGGACCTTCCTGTCGCCCTCCGCGCTATTCGAACCGGGCGAACGCACGGGCACGTTCCGCGTGGGCGATGACCACCTGCTGGCCGACGATGAAGGCAAAAGCTGGATCTCGATGGAAGACTACGCCATTGCGCTGGCCGACGAGATCGAGACGCCCAAGCATGCGCGCCGGCGCTTCACCGTCGGCTACTGAGCTGCCGTCGGGCAATGAAAAAGGGAGCCCGTCAAGGCTCCTTTTTTCGTTGTGCGGCCGGGCCGGAGCGGCGGGTTTTATTTGTAAACTGGCAGACCGCCAGCCGGCGTCACCCTGAGTTGTCCTGTATGCGTATGAAGTTGAAATCGTTGGCCGCCTGTGCGCTGGTCGCCTCCCACTGCCTGGCGTCGGCGCCAGCGCTTGCGGCTGCGCCCCAGTCGAACAAGGACATCGTCACGGCGTTCTTCCGGATGATGTTCCAGGACCGCGAGATCGACGAGGCGGTGCGCCTGTACGTCAGCCCCAACTACGTGCAGCACAACCCGTACATGCGTGACGGCGTCGGGCCGATGGTGGATTTCTTCCCGCCGTATTTCGACCAGCATCCGCAAGCCATCGTCGAGATCAAGCGCGTGATCGCGGAAGGCGATCTGGTCGTCATCCACAACCAGTGGCGCGATTCGCCGGAAGACCGCGGCCAGGCCGTCGTGGACATCTTCCGCGTCGACAAGGGCAAGATCGTCGAACACTGGGACGTCAGCCAGGAAATTCCCGAAAACCCCGCCAACCAGAACGGCATGTTCTAAGCGCCCAGCCATGTCCAAAATCGAAGCCGTAGACCTGCCCCGCGCGTATCTCTTGCTGAATCACGGCCCCACGGTGCTGGTGACCAGCGCCCATGGCGACGCGCGCAATGTCATGGCCGCCGCGTGGGCGATGCCGTTGGACTTCAACCCGCCCAAGATGCTGGTGGTGGTGGACAAGAACACCTACACGCGCGAACTGATCGAGGCGTCGGGCGAATTCGCGTTGTGCATTCCATCGCGCGCGCAAGCCGCCGCCACCTTGAAAGTGGGCTCGGAATCGGGCCGCGGCGAAGACAAGTTCCAGGCCAGCGGCCTGTCGACCTTTCCGGCCAGCAAGATCGGCGCGCCGCTGGTCGCGGATTGCCTGGGCTGGCTGGAATGCAAGGTCGTGCCCGAGCCCCACAACCAACAGGCTTATGATCTGTTCATCGGCGAGGTCGTCGCCGCGTGGGCGGCACCGGATGTGTTTTCAGGCAACCGCTGGCACTTCCCGCAAGACGACCGGCGTTCGGTCCACTATCTGGCCGGCGGTTCCTTCTTTGCCACCGGCGAGGCTTTCAACGTTTCAGAACCGGAGTAGCCCATATGCGCAGCGTGTATCTCGCGGGTTTCGACGTATTCCTGCCCGATGCCGTGGCGCACGGACAGCGGCTCAAGGCGCTGTGCGCCACGTACGGTTTCGACGGCCTGTTCCCGCTGGACAACACGGCCCCCAAAGACCTGTCGGGCGCGGCGCTGGCGCAATGGATCTATCGCGAAAACGTGGCGCTGATCCGGCGGGCCGACCTGGTGATGGCCAACCTGAACGTCTTTCGCGGCGCTGAACCCGATTCCGGCACGGCCTTCGAAGTGGGCTATGCCATCGCCTGCGGCAAGCCGGTATGGGGCTATACCAGCCAGGCGGGCTCGCTGGTCGATCAGGTGGCGGTGGGTGCGGCGGCGGACGACGGCGTGTCGCGCATGGTGGATTCCGAAGGCCATACCGTGGAGGACTTTGGCCTGAACCTGAATTTGATGCTGGCGTGCAGCGCCCGCATCGTGGTGGGCAAGGCGTCGGATTGCCTGGCCCGCATGGCTGAAGACGCCAGCCGCTGATTGCCGGCCGCCCATCGGCAGCAGCCGGCTTCCTGATCAAGCTGCTGTTTTTCGGCGCGTGGCCTGCTTGGCTGCGGCAACGGGCTTGCCGGTTTTCGGAGCGCTTGTGCGCTTGCGTGGCGCGGCGCGGCCCGGCGTCGCCAGATACCCCATCACCGCATCCACCACGGCCTGTTCAAGCTGCCCGGTGGAAAAACCCGCCGGCGGCTCCAGCGCCGCCGCGTGCACCAACGATTCCATGATGCGCAGCACGACGTAGGTCGCCAGGTCGCGGTCTTGCTGCGCGATCTCGGCGCGGTGCAACTCCAGCAGATGCCGCATGCGGCGATGAATGTCCTGGTCGGCCAGGCTGTGTTCGCGCGGCGTGTCGAACAGCGGGAATTCGCGTTCCAGCACGCGGTGCAGCGCGGGTTCAAGCAGATGCGCGTGCAGCATCGCCTGCACGATGGCGGCCACGCGCTCTTGCAGCGTGGCGGCGGGGTTGCTGTTCAGCACGTCGTCGATGACGTCCAGCATCTGGTTGTCGTGGCGCTGATGCAGCGCGGCGATCAGCGCGTTCTTGTTCGGAAAATACTGGTACAGCGACCCGACGCTGACGCCGGCGGTCTCGGCGATCAGGTTGGTGTTGGTGCCTGCATAGCCATGCGTGGCCAGAACGCGAGCCGTCGCCTGCAGGATGGTGTCGACGGTGTGCTGCGACCGGAGCTGGCGCGGCGATTTTCGGGGCTGTGGGATGTCGGTCATGGATGCGGGGAAAGGCGAGTATCAAACCTGAGCATCGGCTCATAAAATTTACGGCAGGCAATCCGATTTGGCACCCGCAAGCGCGGATTATGCCATCGGCGAATTCTCCGCGATGGTTTCGGATTGTCATGACCCTTTCAAGGATTTTTCATGTCGAACGTTTCGACGGCCGAGGCTTTGCCTGCGGCCCACGGACCCGTGCGCTCTGTTTTTGCGCAACTGCTGCCTTTGGTCTTGGCGGTGTTCATCGGATTTTTCATGGTTGGCCTGCCGATGCCGGTATTGCCGCTGTACGTGACCGGCACGCTGGCGATGGGCGCGCTGGTGGTGGGCGTGGTGGCGGGCCTGCAGTTTGCCGCCGCGCTGTTGTCGCGGGCGTATTCCGGCGCGCTGGTCGATCGCCGCGGCGCCAAGCGCGCGGTGGTGACGGGCTTTCTGCTGGGCGCGGCAGCGGGTTTGCTTTATGTGCTGGCCGAGGCATTGTCGGCACGCCCCCCCGCGGCGCTGACCGCGC
>NZ_JBHFII010000066.1:108743-110447 GCF_057334215.1 Achromobacter maghribensis
GACCGCGCTGCTGGCGGGCCGCGCGCTGATGGGATGCGCGGAAAGCCTGATCGCCACCGGCGCGCTGAGCTGGGGCGTGGGTCGCGTGGGACCGCAGAACGCCGGCCGCGTGATGGCCTGGGTGGGGGTCGCGATCTACGCCGCCTATGCGCTGGGCGCGCCGGCCGGGATGCGGTTGTATGACGCCGCGGGTTTCGCGGGCATCGCGTGGGCGACGGTTCTGATTCCGCTGGCAGCCGTGGCGGTCGTGCTGCCGCAGGCCGGCGTGGCGGCGGTGGGCGGCGTGCGCACGCCCTTTTACCGCGTGCTGGGGCTGGTGTTGCTACCCGGCATGGGCCTGGCGCTGACCAGCGTGGGTTTTGGCGTGATCACCGCGTTCGTCAGTCTGTTCTTCGCGGAGCGCGGCTGGGAAGGCGCCGCGTGGATGTTCAGCGCGTTCGGGGTGGGCTTCATCCTGGCCCGGGTATTTTTTGCGGGCCTGCCGGACAAGTTGGGCGGCGCGCGCGTGGCGCTGGTGTGCGTGGTGGTCGAGGCCGCGGGCCAGTGGCTGATCTGGTCGGGCGCGACGCCAATGTGGGCGTATGGCGGGGCTTTGCTGACCGGCGCGGGCTATTCGCTGGCGTTTCCGGCGTTTGGCGTCGAGGCCGTGCGGCGCGTGCCGGCGGCAAGCCGGGGCGCGGCCATGGGGGCGTATGTGGCGTTCCTTGACGTGGCGCTGGGGATCAGCGGCCCGGTGGCGGGTTGGCTGGCGGCCGCTCAGGGGTATGGCGCGGTGTATCTGATGGGGGGCGTATGCGCGCTGGCCGCGGTGCTGGTGGCCGTGGCATTGAGGCGTCCGGCGCGGCCGTGACGCGATGCCGTTGTCGTTGCCGATCGGGGCCGGGCGTCGCCTCGGCCCCGATGGCTTGCGCGGGACTTAGACGGTTGCGGCCATTTCCAGGACTTCGTCGTCCACGGCTTCGGCCTGGCCATCCTTGAGCTTTTGCAGATGGTCGGCCAGTTCGGCGATGGTCAGCGCCACCAGGCCGTGCTGGGCGGCGTAGCGTTCAAGCGACGCGCCGCGCATCATGGTGCCGTCGGCGTTCATCAGCTCGCACAGCACGCCGGCGGGGCGCAGGCCTGCCAGGACGGCCAGGTCGACGGAGCCTTCGGTGTGGCCGCGGCGGGCCAGCACGCCGCCGGGCTGGGCGCGCAGCGGGAACACGTGGCCGGGGCTGACGATGTCTTCGCTTTGGGCCGAGGGCGAAATGGCGGCGCGGATCGTGGTGACCCGGTCGACGGCCGAGACGCCGGTGCTGACGCCTTCGCGCGCTTCGATGGAGACGGTGAAGGCGGTGGCGAAGCGGCTCTGGTTGCGCTGGACCATGGGGGGCAGTTCCAGGCGGTCGAGCGTTTCGCCGGGCAGGCAAAGGCAGACGATGCCGCTGCCGTCACGGATCAGCTGGGCCATGACGGGTACGGTCAGTTTGTCGGCGGCGACGATCAGGTCGGCTTCGTTTTCGCGATCGAAGTCGTCCATGAGGATGACGGGACGGCCCAGGCGCAGATGATGCAGGGCGCGCTGCAAACGCGCGGCGAAGGGTTGTGAAGCCAGGCTGGGAAGGGATTGCTGGGTATTGAGGGTGGACATTGAAACGCTCTCGCAAATTAAAGTGGGCGAAAAACGTTTCAGGGCTAATCGACAGCCGAACGCAATACGGTCAT
>NZ_JBHFII010000066.1:110483-110804 GCF_057334215.1 Achromobacter maghribensis
GGCGCAAGCGCGCCCGGGCAATCGGGAATGTGCCGGCACATCTTCTCTCATCCGGACTATGACCGTCGGCTCTGGCATTTCACCAGATCTGCTGACCCCGATGTCCGTGAAGGACGCCGGGCGCTCGCGGGCTCGCCACATTGCATGGCATACCGCCGGTGGGGAATTGCACCCCGCCCTGAAGACGTACTGCATGTCGTGTTAACGACTTTTGGAATTGTACGCCTGTCTGGTTTTTGGGGGGGAATATGCTTATTGCGGGTGGGGGTATGGGGTTTGGGGGCGTGGGGCGGGGGGGTCTTGAGACGGGTTCTTGAGACG